>JAGROX010000383.1:1815-5065 GCA_020440025.1 Verrucomicrobiia bacterium | reverse complement strand
CGACCAACTGCAATCCATAGCCGATTTCAATCTGGTCGATCTCGACTTCCTTCCATTTGAATTCAGGAGGCGCCGCTGACAGCGGGTCTATCAGGACGACGATAGCGAAAAGGGAGAGGCACAGGGTTTTCATAATCTCGAATAGAACTACGCGACAAGTTCGCGTCAGCATCAAGGCAAATCACCTCCCGAATTCCGTCCACCTCGCTACGCGAAGAGGGGAATTGTCAGAGCATGAGGCAAAACTAGGTTGTCCCATGGGGCACTCGCCTCACCTGCTTCGATGTCCGACCGCTCTCACCGTCGTCTTGTCTCCACTTTGGCTGCGCTCACCATCGCGCTCGTGCCAACGGTTCATCGCGCCGTCGGATCAGAGGAACCGCCCGCGTCGACTCAAGAGGGTCAAGTCGCCGACTTAACCCTGTCATTTCGGAACGATGTGATGCCGGTCCTGACCAAGGCAGGCTGCAATCTCGGCGCCTGTCACGGTGCCATGACCGGAAAGGCAGACCTTGCCATTTCACTTCGTGGCGAAAATCCTGCAAAGGACTACGCCGTGCTGATGAACTCGTTCATCAACGTGGCCGAACCCGAGAAAAGCTACTTCTTGCGAAAGCCAATTCTCGACGGTGTGGAACATCAGGGTGGGAAACGCTTTGAAAAGGATTCCGAAGCCTATCGGATTCTCCGCGACTGGATCGCCGAAGGTGCCCATCTCGATTTTCCGAATGAACCAACGCTGGTGAAACTCGAAGCGACCCCGAAGGAAAAAATCATCTTCGAACCGGAAACGGAAATCCAACTGAAGGTGATGGCGCATTTCTCCGACGGCACGACCCGCGATGTTTCCAAATGGGCTGTCTACGAACCCTCCACCCTGATCGTGGAAGCGAGCGAGACCGGATTGATTCAGAGCATGAGAGCCGGCGAAACCACAGTTTCCGTCCGCTATCTGGGCGAGAAGACGCCCGTCCGTTTGGCCTTTGTGCCCGAGCGACCGGGATTCACCTGGAGTGATCCTCCGGTCTCCAATTTTATCGACGAAATGCTTCAAGCGAAGTGGAAGACGCTCCGCCTCAACCCCTCAGAGACCTGCGATGACGCCACCTTTGTTCGCCGAGTCTACCTGGATCTCATCGGGATCATTCCCTCGGCCGACGAAGCGAAATCTTTCATCAGGGATCAGAATCCCGACAAGCGAGCCAGACTCGTTGACGATCTCTTGCAACGAGGAGAGTTCGCCGATTTCTGGGCGCTGAAATGGGCGGACCTGTTGCGCGTGGAGGAAAAGTTGCTGGACCAAAAAGGCGTCGCGGCGTTTCACGGCTGGATCCGCCAGTCGATCGCCGACAACAAACCGCTGGATCAATTTGCCCGCGAGATTTTGACGGCGCGCGGCAGCACCTACCAAGCGGCCCCGTCGAATTACTACCGTGCACTCCGCCAGCCCGACGCCCGGGCCGAAGCCATCGCCCAGGTTTTTCTCGGCACCCGGCTCGGTTGCGCCAAGTGTCACAATCACCCGTTCGAGAAGTGGACCATGGATGACTACTACGAGTTCGCCGCGATCTTTGACGGCGTGGACTACGAGATCATCGAGAACAAGCGCAAGGACAAGAGCGACAAGAACATGTTCATCGGCGAGCAAGTGGTGAAGCTGGTGGAGGAAAGGAAATTCAAAGATCCCCGAACCGACGCGCCACCGAAACCTCGCCTCCTCGGCGTCGCCGAACCAACGACCTCAGGAGACGGTCGCTTTGAGGAGATGGCCACCTGGATGACGTCGGCGGAGAATCCGCTCTTTGCCAAGGTGCAGGTAAATCGAATCTGGTATCATCTCATGGGACGTGGTCTCGTGGACCCCGTCGACGATTTTCGCGCCACCAACCCGCCGGTGAATCCCGCGCTGCTGGAGGCCCTTGCCGAGGATTTCATCGCTCACGATTTCGACCTGAAACACATGATCCGCACGATCTGCCAATCGCAGGCCTACCAACTGTCTTCGGTTCCCGGCGACGACAATGCGGATGATGAGATCAATTTCACCCGTCAGATTCCTCGCCGCCTCGATGCCGAACAGTTGCTGGATTCCGCCTACCGGGCGCTTGGGGTTCCCGCCAAGTTTGCCGGTTACGACACCAACGAGGTCAGCCGGGGAGCCCAGGTGCCTGGCGTGCAGGCCAGCTACCGGGGATCCGACGACACTCCTGCCGATCGCTTTCTGAAACTCTTCGGCAAACCTCCACGCCTGACCAACTCGGATACCGAACGCACCAGCGACACCTCGTTGGCGCAAATCTTCGAACTGACCAGTGGTCGGACGCTGAATGAATTGCTGATCGCAAAAACCAACACCATCTCCCGCCTGCTCGAGGCGAAGAAATCGGACCCGGAACTGATCGATGACCTCTACTGGACTCTCTTGACCCGGAGCCCCTCCCCAGAGGAAAAAGCCGCCACCACCGACTATCTCGCCAAAGCCAAAAACCGGCGTGAATCCGTGGAAGACCTCACCTGGTCGCTGTTGAACGCGAAAGAATTCATCTTTCGAAAGTGAGGAAGGAACCACCTGCCGTGAAGTCGCCCGCCTGCCAGAATTTCAACGCAACGCAACTGACCCGACGTCAGTTGCTCAAAGTCGGCGGTCTCGGCACCCTGGGGTTGAGCCTTCCGAAAATACTCGCCGCGAATGACCTGCCCGGCTTGCGTCCCCCAGTTCGGGCCAAATCGGTCATTTTTCTTTTCCAATGGGGCGGCCCCTCCCATGTCGACATGTTCGATATGAAGCCGGACGCACCAGCTGAATACCGCAGCCCTCACAAACCGATCCCGACGACCAACCCGGATTTGCTCACCAACGAGCATCTGCCCCAAGTGGCTAAGATCATGGATCGATTCACTGTGATTCGATCCGTTCATCACAAGATGAAGAATCACAACTCGGCCGGCTACTACGCCCTGAGCGGGCACGCGCCACCGACCGATGACCAGCGCCTCCGGGATTCCATCGATCTTTTTCCGGCCTACGGTTCCGTCGTCGACCGGCTGGCACCGAAACTGGCACGCGGCATACCCAGCTTTGTCAGCTACCCGTGGGAAATCAGCGACGGCTCCCGCACGCCCGGACAGTTCGCCAGTTTTCTCGGAAAAAAGCACGACCCACTCTTCGTGCCTCGCGACCCGAACGCGCCGGATTTCAAACTGCCCGAGTTGAGTTTGCCCGATAACCTCAGCCTCGATCGACTTCACA
>JAGROX010000383.1:0-1758 GCA_020440025.1 Verrucomicrobiia bacterium | reverse complement strand
CGCGGCCTGGACGACTACTATCGAAACGCCATGGCCATGCTCAACAGCGAGCGCGTGCGCCAGGCTTTTGATCTCTCTTCCGAACCGGGACCGATTCGGGATGCCTACGGACGCACTACCTACGGACAGGGGTGCCTGCTGGCACGTCGATTGGTGGAGCATGGCGTGAAATTCGTTACCTGTTACTTTTCGAAAAGCATCGGAGGCCAGAGCGTCACCGAAGGAGGTTGGGACACCCACGGATTCAACGACACCCGGATGTTTCCCATCGTGGAGAAATATCATTTTCCCATCACCGAGATCACCCTGCCCGCCATGATCTACGATCTGGAGCAGCGCGGCATGCTCGACGAAACCCTTGTCGTCTGGATGGGTGAGTTCGGCCGAACTCCCAAGATCAACAAGAACGCGAGTCGCGATCACTGGCCCGATTGCTACAGCGTGCTGCTCGCCGGCGGGGGCGTGAAGGCTGGCTACATCTACGGTGCCAGCGACGAGACCGGCAGCAAGCCAGCTGAGAAACCGGTGACGCTCGAGGACCTTTCAGCCACCATCTATTACCTGCTCGGGATCGATCCTACGGCTCACATCTACGACACTCAGGGGCGCCCTCTGATGATCTCAAGCGGCGAGCCGATTCTCGATGTGATCGCGTAGCGAATTGGCTCAGGCGAGAATGTCTTTCACCACCCGGGTTTCCTCGACCCCGGTGAGGCGTTGCTCCAGACCTTGGAAGGGATAGGTGAAGCGTCGGTCATTGATGCCGAGACAGTGAAGGATCGTCGCGTTGAGATCGTTCAGATGAACCGGGTTCTCGGTGATGTTGTAGCTGAAATCGTCGGTCTCGCCATAGGTCAGACCGCTTTTCACGCCGCCGCCCGCCATCCACATGCAGAAGTTTCGCGGATGGTGATCACGACCGTAGTTTTCCTTGGTGAGGGTTCCCTGGGAATAAACCGTCCGTCCAAATTCACCGCCAAACACCACCAAGGTGTCTTCCAACAAACCGCGCAGCTTCAGGTCCTTCATCAGTGCCGCCGTCGGTTGGTCGACATCCATGCACTGCCCTTTGATCAGTTTCGGAAGATTTCCGTGCTGATCCCAACCGCGATGAAGAATCTGGACCACGCGGGTGCCGCGTTCGATCAATCGACGAGCCATGATGGCGCTCGAGGCGTAGCTACCCGGCGTTTCCACATTCGGGCCATACATGTCGAGCGTCGCCCGACTTTCACCCGACAGATCGGTCAGCTCTGGCACGCTGGATTGCATCCGGAAAGCCATCTCATACTGCGCGATCCGCGTTTGCGTTTCCGGGTCGCCAAAGCGCTCGTAATTTTTCGCATTCAGCCGGTTCAGCGCATCGAGCATGGTGCGCCGATCACCGGGATTCACCCCTGGCGGGTTTTTCACATACAACACCGGATCGCCGGAACCGCGAAGCGCGACGCCATCGAATTTCGAGGGCAAAAATCCACTACTCCACATTCGAGTGAAAAGCGCCTGAGCCTGGCTTTCTTTCGGGAAAGTCGGCGTGAACACCACGAAGGCGGGCAGGTCATTGCTCTCGCTGCCGAGACCGTAACTGATCCACGAACCGAGGCTCGGCTTACCGGGCACCTCGCTCCCTGTCATGACAAAGGTGCAGGCCGGATCATGATTGATCGCGTCGGTGTGGACCGATTTGATCATGGTGATGTCGTCGGCGATCTCGTGCAGGTGCGGCACCAGTTCGCTCATCCACATGCCGCTCTGACC
>JAGROX010000064.1 GCA_020440025.1 Verrucomicrobiia bacterium | reverse complement strand
CAAAAGTGGTCGGGACGACTGGATTCGAACCAGCGACCTCCTGGTCCCAAACCAGGCGCACTACCAAGCTGTGCTACATCCCGCCAACTGCGGAGAGATTCCGCGATCAATCCCCGCCTTTCAAGCGGGAAGTTTCACGTATCTGCCACATCGCGAAAGGTTTTGGTAATTCCGCCGAGATGCGTATGTTTGCAGCCGAACTTTCTGTTCCCCCTTTCCTCAACCTCCTGCTCCGAATTTTTCTCCCATGGCCGACGATGTAAAGCAGCGCAAGACGCTAGATGAACGCGCCCAGATGTCCGATCTGGAACGCCTGCGCCACTCCACTGCCCACGTGCTCGCCTCCGCGATCGCCAAGCTGTGGCCCGATGCCCAGTTCGCCTACGGTCCGCCGACGGAGCAGGGTTTCTACTACGACGTCGATCTGGCTCACCGCATCACGCCGGACGATTTTCCGGCGATCGAGGACGAAATGCGCAAGGTGGTGAAGGAAAATCAGACCTTCGAACGCCTGATCGTCTCCCGCGACGAAGCACTGAAACTCGCCCAGAGCGGTCGTCTGGCCGCTCTCGGTGATCGCGACACGCCCAGCACGTTCAAGATCGATCTGCTCAACGAGATTCCCGATGACGAGGAGATTTCCATCTACCAAAACGGCGATTTCTGGGATCTCTGTGCGGGTCCGCACGTGGGCCGCACCGGAAACTGCAAGGCATTCAAGGTGATGAGCGTGGCCAGCGCCTTTTACAAGGGCGACGCCAACAATCCCCAGCTTCAGCGTGTTTACGGCACCGCTTTCAAAAACAAAACGGAGCTCGAGGAGCATCTGGAGCGCCTGGAACAGGCCAAGGAGCGCGATCATCGCAAACTCGGCAAGGAACTGGATCTGTTCCATATCGACGAAGCCGTCGGCCAGGGATTGGTCCTGTGGAAGCCCAACGGGGCCGTGATTCGCCAGGAATTGCAGGATTTCATCAGCGAACACCTGCGCCGCCAGGGTTACAGCCAGGTTTTCACCCCGCACATCGGCAAATTGGGTCTGTATCGGACCTCGGGGCATTTCCCCTACTATGCCGACTCGCAGTTCCCACCGGTGATCGAGCGCGACGCGATGCAGGCGCTGGCCGACGAAGGCTGTGGCTGTGGCGAGTTGTCGAACAAACTGGCGAGTGGCGAGATCGACGGCTTTCTGCTGAAGCCGATGAATTGCCCGCACCACATCAAGATCTTCCAGAGCAATCATCACAGCTACCGCGATCTGCCGGTGCGCTTGGCGGAGTTCGGCACGGTGTATCGCTGGGAACAAAGCGGCGAACTCGGCGGCATGACCCGGGTGCGCGGCTTCACTCAGGACGATGCCCACCTTTTCTGCACCGAGGAGCAGGTGGCGGCCGAGGTGAAAGGCTGTCTCGAACTGGTGAAAATCGTGCTCGGCACGCTCGGGATGAATGATTACCGGGTGCGGATCGGATTGCGCGACCCTGACTCCACCAAGTATGTCGGCGATCCTGCCAACTGGGATCGGGCGGAAGCCGCGCTGCGCGAAGCCGCGTCCACGTTGGGCACGGAATTCAAAGAAGAGCCGGGTGAAGCCGCCTTTTACGGACCGAAGATCGATTTCGTGGTCAAAGACGTCATCGGCCGCGAATGGCAGCTCGGCACGGTGCAGGTGGACTACAATCTGCCGGAGCGTTTCGGTCTCGAATACATCGGTTCCGACAATCAACCGCATCGACCGGTCATGATTCATCGGGCACCTTTCGGTTCCATGGAACGTTTCGTCGGCGTGCTCATCGAGCATTTTGCCGGCAAATTCCCGACCTGGCTGGCACCCGAGCAGGTGCGAATCCTCACGATCTCGGAGAAGTTCGTCGATTTCGGCAAGGAAGTGGCGCAGGAACTGAAAAACGCCGGCGTCCGAGTCACGCTGGACGATTCCGGCGACAAGATCGGGGCAAAGATTCGTCTTGCTCAGATTGGCAAGATTCCGTATATGTTAGTCATCGGAGCCCGCGAAGCAGAGTCCAGAGAAGTGTCAGTCCGCCACCGTGATCGGGGCGACTCCGGTTCTCTTGGCGTCGAAGCCTTCCGCGAGCAAGTGGTAGAGGAAATTCGTTCCCGTTCCCTCTGATGCCGACTTCTCGGTCTCGATCCATGCCGTTGCGCCATTTTGAATCTTCTTCGTTTTTCCATTGTCGGACGCGTTCCGGCACACTTTTGGCTTTCTTTCACTGCGTGATCTCACGTATTTTTCTGTACCTCTCACCGGCGCAGTCCGCCGGGGGAGCTTGTTTCCTGAACTCAAACCAACACTGTTATCGCTAAGAAACCGTTTAAACGCCGACCGCGGCGAGAAGTCATCCGGGTCAACGAACGCATCCGTGTCCCGGAGGTGCGCGTCATTTATGGCGAGGCCAATGCGGTCATGTCCACCAAGCGTGCGCTCGACAAGGCCAAGCAACTCGGACTCGACCTCGTCGAAGTGGCCGGCAATGCCCGACCGCCGGTTTGCCGAATCGTTGACTACGGAAAGTGGCGTTACGAGCAGTCCAAGCAGAAGAAGGACAAGAAGAAGGCCACGGTCAAAGAGAAGGAACTCAAGTTCCGCGTGCGCATCGAGGAGCACGATTACCGCATGAAGCTGACCCGGGCGGAGGATTTCCTGGCCCACGGTTGCAAACTGCGGATGCAGCTCCAGTTCCGTGGTCGCGAAAACGCCCACAAAGAACTCGGTTTTGACCTGATGAAACGGGTCCGCGATGATCTCGTCGGCATGGGCCACGTCGATCTCGAGCCGAAGCTCAACAATCGAAGCATTCTCATGATGCTTTCTCCGCTGCCCAAGGAGAAACAGAAGCCGAAGTTCCGCAAGGATACTGACGACGAAATCGATTTCGAGGCCCACGAAGCCGCCGAGGCCGCCGAAGAAGCCGCTCACCACGCCGAAGTGCCCGATGACGAGGCATTTCACGATCCCGAGGATCACAACGATGATGACGTGGATTCCGGGCTCGATGAGTCGGGCGATGAACCCGAGGACGGCGAAGAGGAGTGAGCGATTGGTTTTCCAGATCAACGGCACGCGAACTCCGGGTGTCGTTGATCTGATTCCTCTTTTCCCTCCCATCGCCGAGTCCCGTGGAAACGCTGCTGCTCTTCGACATCGATGGAACCCTGGTCGATACCGGGGGAGCCGGAGGTCGGGCACTGCGTTCGGCCTTGCTGGAGGAGTTTGATCTC
>JAGROX010000063.1 GCA_020440025.1 Verrucomicrobiia bacterium | reverse complement strand
CTGGCTCCGTCTTCGCTGACGATCGATCCGACTCTGACTCCCAATGCCGAAGGAGCCAATCAGGAGTTCAGCGACAACTTCGAGGGCGAAGACTACGACCCGACCAAGGAACTCGTGCGATTCCTCGTCGAGCCGAGCATCATTGGTGCGCCCGAGTTGGTCAATGTGCCCGATTTCTCAAACTACGACGCTATCATCCTAGCCGACGTGCCGCGACTTGCCGCAGAAAGCGCCACGGAATTGATCGAATTCGTCGAACTGGGTGGTGGTCTGCTGATCGCTCCCGGACAACGCGCCCAGGCTGATTTCTACAATGGCTGGCGACTCATTGATGGCCAGCCTTTCCTCCCCGCTGACATGAGCGAGGCCCCGAGGTTTGCTACCACCGATGAACCGATCACCCCGTCCGCCCAGACCCTGTCGCATCCGGCGTTCCGAAAAGTGTCCGGACAAAATCGGACCGACTTCGCCACGGTAAGCTTTTCCAGTTGGTGGCCGTTGACGGTGCGGGATTCACTCGCTTCCGAAACGGCAGTGGGCGCTCGACTCAACACGGGCGAACCCTTGCTCGCCAGCCGGCGCATCGGCAGTGGGCAGGTCATTCTGTTCGGGGCCACCCTCGACACCACCATGAGCAATCTGCCGACGCGGCAGGCCTATCTTCCGTTTCTGCATGAGCTGATTTATCAGCTCGCTGACCCGGCGGCTTACGACTTGAACCTCGATCCCGGTTGGGACCTGACCTTGTCGCTTTCCAGTGGTCGCCACGTTCCCATCGGCGAGGGGTTGCAGGGCGATTACTACGCCAGCAACAGCGGCGATGGAAAGCCCATCCTGACTCGTATCGATGCCGGAGTGCAGTTCAACTGGCAGGGTGGCGTTCCGGCTCCCGGGCTTCCGGCGGATGGATTCAGGGTCGAGTGGAACGGCAAACT
Organism: Verrucomicrobiia bacterium; assembly: GCA_020440025.1. Classification (GTDB taxonomy): domain Bacteria; phylum Verrucomicrobiota; class Verrucomicrobiia; order Verrucomicrobiales; family DEV007; genus JAEUHH01. Next base: position 7,379 of record JAGROX010000063.1, on the reverse strand, counting down.
TCAGGCCCCGGATTCCGGCACCTACACCTTGGAGGCTGACGTCGACGACGAGATGGAAGTCTGGGTCGATGGAAAATCGGTGCTCAAGGCCAAATACGGCAGTAAAACCAGAAGCAAGGGGCTAAAGCTGGAGGCGGGAAAGTGGTATGATTTCCGCGCTCGCTACGTCGAAAGTTCCGGCGAAGCCAAGGCCATCCTCTACTGGGAAAGCAAAAACATTCCCCGACAGATCATTCCTCCCAGTCGATTCCGTGTCTTCGCCGGACCGGCTCCGGTCAGCCGCGATGGCACCCGGGAAAACACCCTGGCCACCTATGATGTGATCGGCCCCGACGATGCGCCCCGCAGCGGTGAACTGACCTCCGGACCCCGTGGTTCGCTGATCAAGATTCATGGCGACGTTTCATCGGGGCTCTATCGACTGAAGATTCCCGATCAGCATCGCAGCTATTTCCGGAACTTCCTCACTGAAGGGAAAAACGAGATCCCGTTCACGGTGAAGCGTGATCCGGCCGAGAGCACGCTGACGCGACTGAGCGAGGCGGACTACACTTTCCTCGCCAATTTTGTGACCATCGTTCAGCCGGAAACCCTGGAGGAAGTGCTCGGCATTCTGCAGGGCAATCAGTTCGGGCAGGAGCTTTGGAAATATCTCGCTCTCGGTGCCTTCATCTTTCTGTTGGTGGAAATCGCCCTCGCTCGCTGGATCGCTCTCAGTCGCCGGACCGGGGAAGAGATCAAGATCGAATTCGAATCGAAGGAAGCTCCCACCAGCGGGTTCAAGGAGCAGTTGGACCGCATCCGAGCCGCGAAGGCCAAGTGAGCTGGTGAAAAGGCCTGGATAGTAAACACTGGAAACGAATCATTGGTGAATCCCGAAGACTACAGTCGAGAAGATCTGCTCACCGCGAGCGTCGCCACCCCATGGCTGGTGGTCGGTTTGCTGTTGGCGCTGGTGATCTGGTTTGGCTCGCTGCGTCTGCGGGGCCGGATAGCCACGCGTGGCGGTCGGGTGACGGCGGGCGTCTTTGGGGCAATCATCCTGAGCGCCGCATTCTGGCTGGCCTTTCAACTCGCGGGTCGCTGGCTTTCGCTGGCGACTTCGTGGCCGCTCTGGTTTGTCGCCGTGCTTGGCGGTGCGGCGGCGGAGAGTATCGTGGGAATCTATCGATTGGAACGGACTCTCGTCGGCTCGGTGGCGCGAGGTCGATGGCTGATGGGGCTGCGCCTGGCTTCGTTGGTGATTCTCATCCTCATCCTGTTGCAGCCGGTACGCTCTTTTCTTGTCGATCGTGAGATCAATCGGGAGGTGGTCGTCCTGATCGACGACTCGAACTCGATGCAGTTGTCGGATCAACGGCTCACTGCTTCCGAGATGCTGGATAGGGCCGAGCTTTTCAATGTGCCCGCCGTTGCCAAGCGTCCACCGCTGTCAGCCTTGGCGCGTGATCTGACGAGCCTGCGATCGGGCGTTTCCGTGGAGCGGGCCGCCTACGACGGCGTGCCGGATCCGGCTGCCGTGCTCGAATCGAGAAGCGAACAGGTCACCGAAAAGCTCGATGAAGCTGAGGCGAAATTGGCATCCCTGGTCAGCGCCTTCGCTGGTGTTTCTGGTCAGCCGGGACTTTCCAACGAGTTGAAGCAGAGCGTGGAGGATTTGCGTAATCGATTGGCAACATCAACGGGAGAGGCTTTGAAAAAGGCCCGACAGGAGGCGCTGGCCAAGAAGGCACCCGAGTTTTTGAGCCAACTTGAGGGTGCCGTCGGGCAGGTGGATGACGTTGCCGCCCGGTTGCCTGCTCTCCGGGATGCGATGGATGGATTTTATCTGGAGAAGCTTTCCGAGGAGGAAAGAAAAACCGTCGTCGAAGCTGCCGGAAAGCCCCGGGCCGAGATAGCCACGGCGCTTCTGACGCGAAACCTGGGTCCCGTGATTCCCGAAGCCGAGGCCAAAGAGGGTCAGGTCGCGGACTCGACCCTGTTAAGCCGCATCGGGGATCGATACAACCTGCGCTACTATCGCTTTGCCCGTGATCCCGTCGAGGTCGCCGATGCCGAGGCCGTTTTCGCGACAGCAGAGTCAACGGACGGTCAAGATGACGAGGCGGTAAAGGTCTCCGGCGAACGAACGGTGACGGATCTGAATGCGGCACTCGAGCAGATCCTGGAAAACTCATCGCCCGAGAGCTTGGCCGGAGTGCTGCTGCTGACCGACGGACGCCACAATGGGGCTCAGTTGCCTGAGGATGCCCTGCGGCAACTCGGCGTGCAAAACTCGCCGCTGTCCGCGGTGCCGATCGGCGGTCGTCTCGGGCCGGTCGATGTTTCCATTCTCAATCTCACCGCGCCGGAATCGATTTATCTCGGGGATCGCGTCGGCGTGAAGGCAGAAGTGAAGTTTGACGGACTTCGCGGTCAGGAGGTGAAAGCGGTGCTGCGCTACGGCGGTGAGATCGTCGACGAACAGACGATCAAGGTGCCTGATGTCGACTACCGCACCGAGTTGCGATTCGCCCATCTGCCGGAGGAGAAGGGGATCAATGATTACCAGCTGGAGCTGATTCCCCTCGAGTCCGAGTTATTCGATTCCAACAACGCCTGGAGTTTCAAAACGGCAGTGACTGACGACCGCACCAACGTGCTGCTGGTCGATGGTTTTCCTCGTTGGGAATTCCGTTACCTTCGCAATCTTTTCTACGGACGCGACAAGTCGGTGCATCTGCAATACGTGCTGCTGCGTCCGGATCGCATCGAGGGCGTGAGGCAGCAAAGCGATGTCGCGGCCTCGGCGACCAGGCCTTTTGGTGAAGCTGAGGCACAGTCGTTGCCCAAAGATCTCGACGAATGGAAGCTGTTCGATGTCATCATTCTTGGCGACATTCCGCCGGCGGCGATCAGTGCTCAGGAGTGGAATGCGATTCGCGAAGCCGTGACTGAGCGGGGTGCGTTGCTGGTGTGCATCGGTGGGCCGCGCTACATGCCTCACGCGCACGAGAGCAGAGTCTTGCAGGACTTGTTGCCGGTGACTTGGGAGCCTTCCGACGAGCCCGAGTTTGAAAGTCCCGACAAGGCCTTCCGAATCGCCCTGACTACTGCCGGACGGACGCATCCGGTCATGGCTCAATCCACGAGTCGGTCGTTGAATGCCCAACTGTGGGCGCAGATGCCACCGGCGACCTGGAGATCGACGATGACAGGTGTGAAGGAAGGGGCGGAAGTGCTGGCCTATGCCGATAGTCTGGAAGGCGGCAGCGGGGCGGGGGCGGTTTCGCTGGATGGTTCGCCGGAGTCGGTCGAAAAGGCGATTGAACAACTTTCCAATCAGAAGGCTTTCGAACAGGAGCGGGCGTTGGTGACGGTTCAGCGGGCAGGTCTGGGCAAGGTGGTGATGTTGAACTTTGATCAGACGTGGCGATTCCGATATGGAGTCGGCGATACCTACCATCATCGATTCTGGGGACAATTGGTTCGTTGGGGCGCGGGAGAAAATTTGCGTTCCGGCGGCGAGAAGGTTCGGCTCGGAACGGACCGAATCACCTACACGCCTCTCGATCCCGTCGAGATCATTGCCAAGGTGCTGGATGCCGATCGTCGTCCGGTCACCGACGCGGATCTCTCCGCAGTGGTCTATCAGGACGGCGTCGCGGTGATGAAGCAAAAGATGAGCTATCGCCAGGCTTCTTCCGGGGTTTATGAAACGATCATAGCCTCGCTGCCGCGTCCGGGGGATTACACCGTAAGACTGGAAGGCGAGGTGGTCGATGCGGCGTTGACCAGTGACAATGCCGAGGGGCTGGAACACATCGAGACGAATCTCGTGGTGGTTTCGGCACGCAATTCGGTGGAGCTGGCGGAACTGACCGCAGATCGCGATTTTCTCAATCATGCCGCCCAAGTGACGGGGGGGAAGGTGGCTGAAATTGGTGACGCCGAAACGCTGATCGAGTCATTCGGGGCGCCGAAAGAAACCCTGACGGAGCGCCGCAATATCACGCTCTGGGATCAGTGGCCCTTGCTAGTCCTGTTCCTTGCATTGCTCACCACCGAGTGGGTACTGCGTCGTCGCAGCGGTCTGGCGTAGGTTCTCTGTGCGCGAACGCGCCGGTCGACCGAGGGCGAAAAATCTCGTTCCTTCTCTCTGGCATGGGTAAGCTGCGCCTGATTTCCGGAGCGATGACTGATTTCTATAAACCTCTCTCTATTTTCCTGGGTGCGATGACCGTGATCGGTGGCACCGCATTCTCCGCCGACAGTGCGGCAGTGCCTGCCGCGCCGGAGAAGCCCCCGGTGATCACCTATGCCGATCAAGTCCGACAGATGATGCCGGTGGCTTGGTGGAGTTTTGAGTCGGAGAAACAGGATCTGGGCGAAGTGGAGGGATCACTCACTTTGGGGAAGCCGGGTCCGACGGCGAAGGACTTTCAGAGTTTCGCCGCCGGCAATCGGGCGGCGTTGTTCGGGTCCAAAGATGGCAAAGCGCAGGGATTCATCAGGGTCGAAGATCCCGGTGCCGGAAGTCAGTTCGATTTTGACAACGGCGATCCCATCACCATTGAAGCCTGGGTGAATCCCGATGCGGATTCCCCGAAGAACGGCAATATGTACGTGCTTGGGAAAGGGCGGACGAGCAATCCCGGTGAAGCGGCCAACAATCAGAATTACGGGTTTCGTCTCTTCGAGAGCGGTGGATTCCTCAAACTGAGTTGGCTGTTTCGCAGTCGGGCCGAGGGCGATCAACCTCAGGATTGGCATCGATGGGATTCTTCCTCCGGTTTCAAATCTGGTTCGGGCTGGCATCACGTGGCCATCAGTTATGTCTTTGGTGATCCGGACAGTGTTCGTGGCTTCATCGATGGTGAACGAGTGGAGGGAATGTGGAATCCCGGTTACGCCGGCGCGACCAAGCGCCCCCCGGTGGTGGACGATGACGATATCTGGGTGGGCACTTCGGGTGGCAAAGGGGCGGCGGTGACCTTTCACGGACTGCTGGATGAGGTGGCGCTATATCGACGGACCTTGAGCGAGGAGCAGTTGACGGATCGTTTTCCGGTGGAGCCCTACACGCCTCCGATTCCGGCCGAAGGAATCACCGAGGGAAAGGTTCGCGTCGAGATCATCGAAGATTTGGGAAAGATCGGAAAGTGGCCACGTCGGTTTCCCAAGCCCTCGCTGGCATACGATGAGGAGGTGTTCGGCTTTTTCCAAGTACCTCAGAAATACATCGAGGCGGGAGTGCGAGGTGATTGGACAAATCCTTTCATGATTCGGGCGGCGGCAAAAGTGACCCTGCCTGCGGGAGAGCAGAGACTGTTGCTGCGATCTCGTGGGAAAAGTCGTCTCTGGCTGGATGGCAAAGTCATCGCTGAAAACGAGTTCGGAAACTTTGGTGGGGGTGCCCACAACGAAATCGCGGAAACGGAGAAAGTGACGGGCAAGGATTTGCGCTATCTCGGACCAGGTGATCGCGAGACGCTGATCAAGGTCACTGGCGACGGGAAAGAGCACCTCTTGGTTCTCGAAATGATCGCCGGAAACGGCCGAGTTCGAGCGACTTTGGGAGAGACCACTGTCAGTTGGCAACAGGCCGACGAAAGCTTTGTCCTCTTGTCTCCGGGGACTCGGGTGGTTCCTCTGACTGATGATGGCTGGGAATCCTATCGCCGGGAACGAAACGAATACTATCCGCGTTTGAATCAGGAACTTCGATTGGTATTGCGAGAAAATGAGGATGCCTATTGGCAGAAACGCCACGCTCGCGCGAGCGAAGCCATCGCGGCCAAGCCCAAATCGGCCGGTGAGGGGATCGACGCTATTCTTGAGGCCGGTTGGGCAAAGACCAACGCCGAGTTGGCGGAAGTCACGGATGGCATTCGGTTTTCTGACCAAATCAAACCGCTCCTGGCCGAGAACTGCTATCGTTGCCACGAGGAAAAAACCAAGGGAGGGCTTCGTCTGAGTACCCGCGAAGGCGCTTTGAAAGGTGGCGACTCCGAGATGGCGGCCATCGTGCCCGGAAAGCCCGAGGAGAGTCTGCTGCTGGAGTTGATCCATCCCGATGCCGGCGACGACATCATGCCGCCGAAAGGGGATCCGCTCACCGAGTCCGATCGCCAGTTGATTGCGCAGTGGATTCGGGAGGGGGCCTCCTACGCCGAGTCGGGAACCCGAATTGAACCCGCAAAACTGACGAGCGATTTGGAATTTCTCCGGCGCGTCACCTTGGACACCATTGGCGTGGTGCCCTCCGCCGATGAGATTGCCGCCTTTCTCGCCGACGATCCTGAGAATCGTCGCAGCCAGGTGATCGATCGACTCCTGGCTGATGCGCGTTGGGCGGATCACTGGACCAGCTATTGGCAGGATGTGCTGGCGGAGAATCCCAACATCCTCAAGCCGAGTTTGAACAATTCCGGACCGTTCCGATTCTGGATTCATGAGGCTTTGCTCGACAATCTGGCGATGGATCGCTTTGTCACCGAGTTGATCATGATGAAGGGCAGCGTCACCAACGGTGGTCCGGCTGGTTTTGGAATGGCGGCGCAAAATGACGTTCCCATGGCGGCCAAAGCTCACATTCTCAGCACCGCGTTTCTTGGTGTGGAGATGAAGTGTGCTCGTTGTCATGACGCGCCCTATCATGAGTCCAAGCAGAAGGATCTCTTTCAATTGGCGGCGATGCTGAAACAGGAGACGCTCAAATTGCCGGAGAGTTCTTCTGTTCCGATGTCGACCTTTGCCGGTCGCAAGCCGCTGATCGAAATCACCCTGAAGCCGGGAGAGATGATCGCTCCGGCATGGCCCGAGCCGTTTTCTGAAGCATTTTTGACTGAAGTCGACCCGTCCCTGTTGAGAGATCCCCGAGACAGCCGCGAACGTCTCGCCGCTCTGATCACGTCTCCTGAGAACGAGAGATTTCCTCAGGTGATCGTGAATCGAATTTGGAAACAGTTCCTCGGCGCGGGAATTGTCGATCCGGTGGACGATTGGGAAGCGTCAAAGCCATCCCATCCGGAGTTGCTCGCGTGGTTGTCGCGGGAGTTGGTGGCGAATGCTTATGATCTCAAGCATGTCTCCCGCCTGATTTTGAATTCCGAAGCTTATCAGCGCGAGGCTCATCCCTTGGATCCGGGTATGTCGCCTGATTTCTCCTTCTCCGTGCAACGTCGCATGACGGCCGAGCAGGTGGTGGATTCCTTGTTTGCCTCAGTGGGCAAGGATCTGGAGTCCGAGGAATTGACCATGGACAATGACGGGACGCAGGTGGAGAAGACCATGATCAGCCTCGGTTTCCCGAAACGCGCTTGGGAATTCACCTCACTTTCGAACGAGCGGGACCGCCCCAGCCTGGCAATTCCCAAGGCTCAGGCGATCGTCGATGT
>JAGROX010000382.1 GCA_020440025.1 Verrucomicrobiia bacterium | reverse complement strand
CCACGTCCGCGAGGCGGGCGCGGCCCTCTTTCAAAATCAGGCTGGCGCGGGTCAGGCACACGGTGTCGCGGAGCTTGTGCCAGGCATTCCGCGACAGGTAGACGCGCTCGGCGAGCGGTTGCTGGCCATTCACCTCTGCCCAGGCAGCGAGGGCGCCGCCGAGCTGGCGGGCGCTGTCCTCCATGGCGCGGCGGGTCCTGATTTTCTGCCGGGTCGCGCCCCGAATCGCGCTGCGCTGATCCGCGGCCAGGCGCCCGATCTCGGCGACGTGCTCCTGAAACTTGGCAAAGGCCTGCGCAAACGCCGGGAAATCCGTGTCCCACACCGCCTGGTGCCGCTGGCACGCGGCTTCCACGGTCAAAAATAAGCTGAATCGATCTTCCTGCCCGGCGGTCATGGGGAGTGAGTGGGAAATGGCACCGCGAAAAAGTGCGTTGTTGAAGATAAAGAATCGATTTCGAAATGCCAAGACTGGATTTCGGAGGGCAAAGATTGGATTTCGGAGAACAAAGATACGATTTCGGAGGTGGAAGATACAATTTCGGAAGTGAAAGATTGAATTTCGAAGATTGAATCTTTGATTTCGGAACAAGAAGAATTTATTTCGGAGATAAAAGATACCGTTTCGGTAGGTGAAGATGCAGTTTCGGTAATCAAAGACACAGTTTCGGTGGTTGAAGGAACCATTTCGGTGATTGAAGAGGCGATTTCGAAAGTGAAAGAAGCGATTTCGCCGGCGCGAATGCCTCCCTGAGCAGGTGGAATGGCGGAAAGGGGCCAGAATTCCCCATTCAAGAGGGTTGGGTCGGCGACCTAACCCTGTCTGATGGGCGCTTCTCGGGCGCGGGTCCGAGGGGCTTCGGGGGCTCCGCTAGGGGGCAGGTAAGGAAGTTTGACAGAAGGGCTTGGGGTTTTCGCAAAGTCTCCGTACCTCATCAGCTCAGCTTCGAATCCACCGGTGCCACCGCTCACGCTATGGTCCGACGGAATCAAAGACACTCATTTTTTCTCGATGAACGGGGTCCTCCGGAACGGGTCAGTCGGTGATTTTTGACTTTCTTTTTTGGCTTGATGGAACTCCCAGAACCTTTCAAAGATAACCTGAAGAAAATGACAATCACCGCTTGCTCGTATCGCCAGAGCCGCTTCATCGGTCGTGATTGGAGCGCGAGCATCCCTGCTCGCCCCGGTCGATCGAGGCGATGGGGGGCCTTGCGCTCGTTTCCCTAGCACCAATGAAGCGGGCGAGACGCCGGCACTCCCTGTTTTTCCCGAACTATCCTGCCCATGAAAACTCCCCTACCTATCTTTCTCACTCTTCTCACCGTCTTCTGGGTACACACTCCAAGCCCCTCGCTCCGCGCTGCCGACCGTCCCAACGTCGTCTTCATTTTCATCGACGACATGGGCTGGAAGGATGTCGGCTGCTACGGGAACGATTTCATCGAGACACCGCGCATCGACCAACTCGCCACCGAAGGCGTGCGCTTCACCGACGCCTACGCCGCCGCAGTCTGCTCGCCGACCCGCTGCGCGGTCCAGTCCGGGCAGAACCAGGCCCGCATCGGGATCACCGCGCACATTCCGGGACACTGGCGCCCCTTCGAGCGGGTCATCACGCCGCTGACCACGATGGCCATGCCGCTCGATACCGTCACCGTGGCGGAGTCGTTGAAAGAGGCCGGTTACGCCACCGGCTACGTGGGCAAGTGGCACCTCGGAAATGCCCCCCAATTCCAGCCCGAGCACCAGGGCTACGATTTTTCCGCCGTCATCGGCGGGCCACACCTCCCCGGGAAATACCGGGTCATCAATCGGAAGGATCTCCAGCCCGAGCCCGGACAGTATCGGACCGAGTTCGAGGCCGACCTCAGCGTGAAGTTCATCGAGGACCACAAGGACGAACCGTTCTTCCTCATGCTCTCGCCGTTCGCGGTGCACATCCCCCTCGGGGCGATGTCCGAGAAGGTCGAGAAATACCGGAAGAAGAAGGGCGATTCCGACGCCGAACTTCCCAACCCGGTCTACGCCGCCCTCGTCGAGCACGTCGATGACATGGTCGGTCGCGTCGTCGATGCCATCGACGCCCAGGGACTCACCGAGAAGACCATGATCGTTTTCACCTCCGACAACGGCGGCCTCTACCGTCGCTACGACTACCAGCCCGGCATCGACGACGACGGTGTCACCAGCCTGGCGCCGCTGGCTGGGGAAAAGGGCACCCTCCACGAGGGCGGTATCCGCGTTCCCCTCATCGTAAAGTATCCGCCGCTCGCCAAGGCCGGCACGGTCTGCTCGGAGCCGGTCATCAGCTACGATTTCTACCCGACCTTCGTGGACGCCGCCGGCGGCGACCTGCCCGCCCACCAGACCATCGACGGAATGAGCTTGCTGCCGCTGCTCTCTGACCCGGGGGCGAAACTCGATCGCCCGGCCCTCCACTGGCACTACCCGCACTACCATCACGACCGTCCCGCCAGCGCCATCCGCGAGCGCGACTGGAAACTGATCGAGTACCTCGACGGCACCGGCGACGTGGAACTCTATCACCTCGCCGAGGACATCGGGGAGACGAAGAACCTCGCCGAGGAAAAGACGGGTCGCCTCGCCGACCTGCAAAAGAAGCTCAATGCCTGGCGCACCGACGTCATCGCCCGCATGCCGATTCCGAATCCGCACTACGATCCCCAGCGCGCCCACGAATGGTGGAACATGCGCGACGGCCAACCGGTGCCCAGCGCGGATCGGAAACCGTTTCCGGCGACGGAGAAGGATGGGTGAACGGGGGGGTGTTCGAATTTCGGAACCGCTGATCTTCGCTCATCTCCGCTGATCTATTGCCTCGATTACAGTGAATATACCAGTCGAGTTCCAACGGGAGAGTAGCCCTCACGCCAAACACAGGATCGTTCTTTTTTCGGCGTATCTCCTCGCAGCGATCTCTGTCTATCTGTTTTCCCCACTGATGGTCTATGCCGCTGCCTCGGCAGTCGGAGTCGACCGGGGAATCGACAATCGATTTGCGGACTTCCTGGATGCGTTCTACGAACCCGCCCAAAGGTTAACGGAGATCTCGGAAATGTACGACCGATACATTCTCTGGTGTCTGGATCTCACTGGTCAACAATAGGGCATTGGCCAAACTCGCGACTCTTCTGCTACAACGCCCCTCTGACATGATCCGCTCTCTCCTTTCCTGCCTTCCTAATTTCTCTCGGCATCGCGCACGCCGAGGCGCCTCCGAAGAAACCAAACTGTTCGCACAGTTCGATCACGGTGAAATGACCGCTCTCGGCCAGGCTGACAAATCGGTGTCTTTGGTCCATCGGTGATTCAGATTTCCAGGGCATAGTATCCACTCTAATCTGTCACCCATGTTCCCGGTCAGTTTGTTACCCATGATCCCGGTTCCTACCGCTCGCGCGGAAGCGGATCTCCGAGAATGGATCGCGCGCGAGGGCTGAACCGCCACCGGCGGGATCATGCTCGCATTCCACGATCCACTGTGGACACCGGAATTCCTTCGGCGCAGCGAAGTGCTGGGCCGGGTGACGCGCTGACAAGCGATACCCATCGGACGATCTCGTCAGGCGGAATTTTGGAAAAGGCGAGAAAATCGGAAATAACAGGCACTCACACACCTAGATAAGGGGAGTGATGCGAATTTCGCGCACCGAAGCCACTTATCCATGCTATGTCCCGATGTCTGCTTTTCCTCGCCGCCTTCCTGAGCTTTCACTCACTCGCTGGCGCCTCTACCTGGCACGTCGATTCCACAGCGACTCCGGGAGGTGACGGCACCACATGGGGCACAGCCTTTCACGACTTGCGCGAGGCGCTCGTCGTGGCTGCACGGGGAGACGAAGTCTGGCTGAAGCAAGGCACTTACCCGACGTCGCCCGGATTTTACCACGGTATGACAACACCCTATCCGAATGGATAGACCCTTTGCCAAAAA
>JAGROX010000381.1 GCA_020440025.1 Verrucomicrobiia bacterium | reverse complement strand
TCCGAAGACCAGCTCCCGCTCCTCGCGCCCGCCCTGGAGGATTACAAACCCAGCGGCACGCCTGATGCGATTTTGTCCAAGGCGACGGAATGGGTGAACGAACTCGGCGACGGCATCACCCGCGAAACCAACACCATGCCCCAGTGGGCGGGATCGTGCTGGTATTACCTTCGTTATTGTGACGCGAGGCAGGATAGTGCCTTCATCAGTCCCGAAGCGGAGCAATACTGGCTCGGCAACGACGGTAATCACGGCGGCGTCGATCTCTACATCGGCGGCACCGAGCACGCCGTGTTGCATCTGCTTTACGCCCGATTCTGGCACAAGGTGCTGCACGATCACGGTCTCGTTTCCACCCCGGAACCGTTTCAGAAACTGGTGAACCAGGGCCTCATCATGGGCGAGGACGGACAGAAGATGTCCAAGTCACGCGGCAACGTGGTGAATCCCGATGACGTCGTCGAGGAATACGGCGCCGATGCCTTGCGCCTTTATGAGATGTTCATGGGACCGCTGGAACAGGTGAAGCCGTGGTCGATGAAAGGCGTCGAGGGCGTGTTCCGCTTCCTCGCCCGCGTCTGGCGTTTGGTTTTCGAGACCAACCAGGAAGGCGACTGGGTGATGCGCGAGGCCGTCGCCGATGTCGAGCCGTCCAAGGCCACCAACAAAGTGGTTCACGCCACCATCAAGAAAGTCGGTCAGGACATCGAGGATCTCAGCTTCAACACCGCCATCGCCCAGATGATGGTCTGCACCAACGAGCTCACCGGGCTCGATCAGGTACCGGTGCGTTCCGTGGTGACCCTGCTCCAGGTGCTCAATCCCTTCGCTCCGCATCTGGCCGAGGAAGTGAATGCCCAATTGGCAGCCAAGTTCCCCGAAGCCGTCGACGGCAGCGATTTGGCCAATCAACCCTGGCCCGCCTATGACGAGGCCTGCCTCATCGAGGACGAGATCGACATCGTCATTCAGGTGAACGGCAAGGTCCGTGACAAGATCACGATTTCCAAAGACGCCTCCAAAGAAGAGGTCGAGAAACAAGCTCTCGAGCGCGAGAAAGTGCAGGAATACATCGCCGGACTCACCGTCCGCAAAGTGATCGTGGTCCCCGGTCGTCTGGTGAACGTGGTGGCGAATTGAAACCGCTGATCTTCGCTAATTTCCGCTGATCTTTTCCTAAGCGATTCGCGAAGGCTGGTCGGCGGGATTCACTCGGAAATGCCATAGATAAATTGGGGGCCGACGATGACATCTTCCCAATTCTTGAGTTCTTTCAGAAAAACGGGCCGCGACTGGGCGGCTCCTGAAATGCTGATGTTTCCCTCCGTGTCGCGAACGATCACCGCTGCGGGATAACCCGAGAAAACGGCGTCGATTTCCGACAACTCGGGAGGGAATGCCTTCCCACGAAGTTGACGTCCCCAGTGTAAGAGCCGGCCATCGTCGAGAAGGGCGTAGTTTTCGCCTCCCGACCATACCTGAACCACCGAGGCCGACCCGATCTGATCATTGGGGACCTCACACTCCTGCGAACCGTTCTCTCCCCAAGCGGCGAGTTTTCCATCGCGAGTGATAACCACCGTATGGCTTCCAAAAAATCTCCCCAAGTCTCGCCACGGGTTTCAGATCAGCGGGAACTTCGGACTGTCCCACTTGATTGGCTCCCCAAGCCACGACAGTGCCATCGGATCGCAGCGCGACGGAATGTCGCGCACCTGCCGAGATTTGGATGACCTCTTCCAACCCCGCCGGAACGTTGCATTGTCCGTCTGAATTCTCTCCCCAAGCCACGACAGTACCATCCTCCCGCAAGGCGAGGCTGTGTCCCCATCCCGCTGAGATCTGAGTGATATCGTCCAAAGGCGGCGGAGTGGCTTGACCCGAATCGTTGGCGCCCCACGCCACGATGGTTCCGTTTTTCCGCAGTGCGAGGACGTGCCCGTTTTGATTGAAGCCCACCGAGATTTGGCGGATGTCACTGGGTAGCGTCTCGGGAAAAGCAGGGCCAGTGGCGCCGAAGCGAGGAAAGGCGGAGACATTTCCCGCACGCTGTATGGCAGATTCGGTGGCGATCTGTGCGGATGACGAGGGCGCTGGCAGGACCATGGCCGGAGATTCCGAAAGGGAGGAAGATCGGAAAAAATAGATTGATCCACCCGCGAGCACCAAAGCCGTCGCCGCCATGATGGTCCCGATCCTTCTTCCTCTGAGGGTGGAACGTTCCGTTTCCCCCTGCTTCAACAAACTCAGCCCTTCCGCCGCGCCGGGATGAGACGGTTCGAGTTCAAGGCATCGTTCGAACAAGGCTTTCGCACGGTCTTGATCGTCCCGACTTCCGTTCTTTTTCCATCGGAGGGCGTGAGCCGCCCCACAGTCTTGAAGGACATCAACCCGATAGGGAGCCAGGACGACTGCCTGATCCAGTTCAGCCACGGCATCATCGGCGTTACGGAATTCGAGAAAATTTCTTCCTCGTTCCAAATGCCCCTGAAGCACTTTACACAGACGGACCCAATCGTCCTCCGTGAGGCCACTCTTGAGAGCAATGGCTTTCAGTTCATCCTCGGTCAGTTGTCGCTGAGGATCTTCCAGTTCGATCTCCAAGGCCCTGTGGAGAAAGGCTTGAAGTTCTTTCGAGCGTTGATCATCGCCTGCCATCGTCGTTCAGGCTACGGGACAATGCCGGGCTGAGCCAAGCAGGAAACTTTCGTTTTTCACGCCAACCCGCTCCGCTCCAGCAGCGCGTTCAGGCCCGGATCACGACCCATGAAGTCGCGGAAGAGCTTGGCGGCATCCTCGGAGTTGCCTTTGCTGAGAACGGTGTCGCGAAATTCGCGACCGACCTCGGGACTGAGGACGCCCCCTTCGGTGAAGCGGGTGAAGGCGTCGGCATCGAGTACCTCGGCCCACTTGTAGCTGTAGT
>JAGROX010000380.1 GCA_020440025.1 Verrucomicrobiia bacterium | reverse complement strand
AATTGGCCGGGTTCCGTCGAGTGACCGGGTCGCCCCGGATTCCAGATCAAGACGCAGATCGGCTTTCCGATGTCCGGGGTCGGGACCGTGGCAATGAAAGCAGCGGTCCGAGAGAATCGGCAGCACCTCACGACTGAAATTCACCGGGAGCGGTTCTGCCTGCAGAGGGGAAAGCGCGGTTACAAGAACAGCTGTCCAACAGAGGAGGCGAAAATAGAGTCCGACCGGCATGGGGAAGCATCGCACAAGTGTCACCCGCCTGTCTTGTAGCGCAGTCGTGTGGTTTTGGTATGTTTGGACCATGACGGGGCTATTTCCCGCCCTCAAACTTCATTCCTCATCCATCGTCCTTTGGAAGCGTTGTCTAAAAATCAAGGAAAGGTGGTGTGGTTGCCCGGAAAGGTGAGCCGGCTATTAGTTTCCTGCTGCTTCCACTGAGATGAAGCCGGTAGATTCCGCGTTGCGGAGGGTTCCGGTGATGAGTTGCTGCTTCTGGAAGGCGACGCCGCGGAAAGGAAGGCGCGTATTCGTTTCCAAGTCCACGCAGACGCCGACGAACCATCCTGTCCGAGGGATGGCACGCCCAACAATCCGGAAGTGATCGATGTCGAAGCGGAATCGGTTGCCGCGAGTCCAATCGAGGGATTCGCGATCCAGTCCTGTCGCCAGGTCGGCACCATTCAGGGAGAGCTGTGCATTTGCGGAGCCATCGTTCAATGAGTCCAACACGAAAGGCATTCCGTTTTTCGGATCGGGCACTTCGTAGCGCGAGGCGACCGCACCCTGCTGGAGGTCGAAGCCATCGGGGTAGCGCCGCTGGCGAAGGTCGGCGTTTTTCACCCAGTGAAGAACGCCGTCGGCGTCGGAAATGCCCGCCAGGTCGCGGAAGGTCAATTTGCCTCCGATCCATCCTCGAGCCTTGCCGCCGTAGAGGCTTCGGTAGAACATCAATTCTCCGTCGGGTCCGGAGACCGCGGTGAACGACGTGGGCGTTCCGTCGCCGAGCCAGCCGAGGAAGCGACCGACCCCATTCAGGGCCACACGACCAAAGGCGCTGCCGTCTCCGGCAGGGAGTTGAGCGGGATCGAATGAGGGATCAGCAGGTAGGACAAGGGTGTATGAGCCAGCGGCCTCTGAAGGATTTTGCCGCGGATGCAGGCTGCGCTGGCAAAGTTCAAGATGTGAGGTGGTTCCATCCCCGCTGAGGTTGCCTACCAGTTTCCGGCCACGAGGAGTGTCGACAAACTTGAGGGAGAGTGTCATTTCACTGCGAGCTTCATCGCGTTTGGTGAAACCGCCCGTGACGTTGCCATGAGGAGTCGGAGTGGCGCGGAGGCGATAGTTATTGCCTTCATAGGTAATCACGAGAGTCGCCACTCCGATATTGGCCCGGTTCAGATGGGAAATCATGGCGGAAGCGCAACCCGTGAGCGCGACATTTCCATCAGGAACTTCGCTTTCCTGAATCAGTCCCCACCAGCGTCCGGCGAGGTCGGCGGAGTAGTCGGTTGCGGTTTCGGCGGGAGCGGCCGCCACCTCG
Source organism: Verrucomicrobiia bacterium (assembly GCA_020440025.1). Taxonomy (GTDB): domain Bacteria; phylum Verrucomicrobiota; class Verrucomicrobiia; order Verrucomicrobiales; family DEV007; genus JAEUHH01. The sequence continues at coordinate 12,380 of JAGROX010000380.1, read as the reverse complement.
TTGGGCGTCAGGATGCCTGAATGGTCCCGACCGCCACCACCGCCGGGGGGCGGGGTTGCGATCTCGGGGCGCCAGCCGGTAACCGGACCGGCCAAGTCAGAGACTGCGCCATCGGAGCTGCGTCGGGCCTGGACCCAATAGAAAAGGATCTGATCGAAGGCGGCCGTGGTGTCATGGATGGTTGTTGCGGAAGTCGTGGTGATCTGATTGGCACTGCCGGAATCGCCGTTGGTGCTTCGGTAGACGAGGTATTCGGTGGCTCCCTCGACGGAATTCCAGGAAAAGGAGATGGCGTCTGATTGATCTCCCGTCGCGGTGAGAAAACCTGGGGCTTCCAGTGAAGCCGGAGGAGATGGCTCGACGGCGCGGAATCCGAAGTCCGACGCGCTGAGGCCTTCGATGTCGGAACCGATTTCGAATTTCACCCAGTAGAAGAAACTCGTTCCCGGCTCGGCAGTGGCGTCGAGGAAGGAGGTTGCGCTGGTGGAGCCGATCTCGACAGCCTGACTAAACTCATCGGCATCAGCCCGGAATATCCGATAGGTGGTCGTACTGTCCACGGGTGTCCAACTCAGTGCCACCGCGTCGGTTCGCGAGCCGTCACTGGCAGTCAGTTGAACGGTCAGCGTGGGAGCGGCGTCGGAACCGAACCCGGTGTCGCCGGCGGCGAGGCCAGCTTCGGTGTCAGTAACAGCGAGCACGAAGTAGTGAAAGACTTGATTGGGTGTCGCCTCGGTGTCGCTGAATCGGGTGCCGCCGGTGTTTCCGATGCGGGCGGCGGTTCCAATGTCGCTGGTCAGGCCGCGATAGACCTCGTAGGAAATCGCATTGGCGACCGGTGCCCAGGAGAGATCGACCCGGCTGCCGAATTCGCCATCGGTGGCGGTAAAACTGGGTGGCGCGGGAACGAGTCCGGCTGATTCGCCAAAGATGGTGAAGGTGGCGCCCTCCGAAGTAGCCAGTCCATTGGCGGCGTTGGGATCGGTCACATACCAGCGGGCGTGAAAGGTTTTGCCGGCAAAGGCCGGGTCTCCAGGAATCGCGACGGGAATCGACGCAAAGCCGTTACCGGGACCGTTCCCGTCAAGGACGAGATCGTAGCGCAGGCGAAGGGTGCTTTCGTCGATGGCTTGGGGATTGGAGGGCAGGGGGGCTTCAGCGATGGCGAGGACGGCCCGGGCGCCGCCGAGACCTCCGGCCACTCCCAGAGTGAAATTGGGATTTCCTCGGAGTGGCGGTTCGATGGCCACCATTTGCAGCGTAAAGTCACCGGATCCCACGACTGAGGCACCATCGAGCGTGGCTTGTCGTCCGGAGTCGGCATACATGGAGGGACGGTCGAAGGGAGCGCTCTCGGCGGCGACGCGGGGGTCGGTCAGGCTCTCCAGGAAAGCGACCAATGCGGCGCGCTGTCCACCATTGAGACCGAGTGGAGCGATGATCCGCGGCTTGTTATTCGCATTGAAATCACCCCCGCGATTGTAGAAATCGACGACTTCCGCAAGGGTGCCGAACTGGCCATTGTGCATGAATTCGTTGCGAAGCGAGACGTTGCGAAGCGTTGGGGTTTTCATGGCGCCACGATCCTGGTTGGCACCGGTGACATTGAAGCGACCGAGATCCTCATTCTGCGGGCGGAGACCGATGTAGTGGAAGTCGTCGTCGGTGAAGCGATTCCCTCGGTGGCAGACGAAGCAGCGTCCCTGGCCGTTGAAGATCTGGAGACCTTGCTGTTGTTGGAGCGTCAGCGCATTGTTGTCGCCATTGATGAAAGCATCAATGGGAGCCTGATTGGAAACCAAAGTTCGCTCGTAGGTCGCAATCGCCATGATGATGCGGGCCGGAGTGATCTCGGTGCTTCCGAAGACTTCTTCGAAGAGCTCTGGGTAGTTGCGATTGGCGATCCAATCGGCCAAGTCTGAGGAGATTCCATCCGCCAGGGCGAGTGGTTTCGATCCTCTGACTCGGACGGAGACATCGTTCCAGTTCCGACCGAGGTGGCCCATTTCCGCGTTGCTGTTGGGCGGTCCGGCGGCCTGACTCTCGAGGGCGGCATTGGAGTCGAGCACGACCGCATTGGTAATGGGATCGCGAAACTGGTCACCCGCACGGCCATCCCAGAAGAGCGAATCGGCATAGCCGGCATTGATCGAGGGAGGGGCGTAGCGACCGGTCACCTGGATGGCCATGCCAAAGAAATCATTGAGCGAGTAGGTTCCATCGGCGTTGCTGAGAACCACACCCGGGGACCCTGTGATGTCGTCGGCGGTGCCGAGAGTTCCGTCGGGACCCGGATTCGTAGACGCGGGATTGCCAAGTTGCGACCGGGGATCTGCCCCGCCAGTGAGCGGTTGATGGCAAGTGCCGCAGGAAATGGTTCGGGTGGAGGAAAGTTGTTCGTCCCAGAAAAGGGCTTTTCCGAGAGCGGTTTTTCCAATCGTGATGGGGTTCCCTGCTGGCACGGGGGGCGGCTGCAAAGGAGTGAGCGGCGCCGGTGGTGGCGGACCTTGGGCCACGGATGTGGCTGCGGTGCCGAGAAACGACGCGAAAACTGCGATGGCGAGGTGGATGCAGAAACGAATAGCCATATTGAAATGAATGCTAATTGTGGAAACTATGACATGACCTTTTAATAATTCATCAAAATTTTAATAAATTTTCTAAATTAGAATCGCGAAATTGATAAAGCGGGTATTCAGGGGCGGGTTTCGGGTGGTTCTGGGGCCTTTCATTTGATCAAGGAACTTGGCGAAGATGACAGAGCTAGGCAGGGGACCATGACAGATTTGTCATAAAGGTTCTCGCCTCGTGCGAGAGCATTCGCCGCCCAATGTCTGGCCGCCTCTGAATCGATCGCGTTGAATTCCGACCGAGTTCTCGGTCCCGAATTGAGGCGATGTCCCGCCTTGCCAGTAACCTTTGTTCCTGACAATCTCTCGGATTGATGAACCCCAAGTCTTCCAGCACTCGACTTCCTCTGCTCGCCTACATTGGTCCTGGACTCATGCTCGCCGCGACAGGAGTGGGGGCTGGTGATCTGGCCGGTGGCGCCTTTGCCGGGATGAATCTCGGTGTTGCGGTGCTTTGGGCGGTCGTGCTTGGAGCCATCTTTAAATATGTCATCACCGAGGGGCTGGCCCGCTGGCAGCTGGCCACGGAAACCACGCTGCTTGAGGGCGCCGTCCTCCGACTCGGTCCGGCGATCCGGTGGGGGTTTCTCGTCTATTTGCTCCTCTGGTCTTTCGTCGTTGGCACGGCGCTCATTGGTGCCTGTGGAGTTGCCGCGCATGCCCTGTTTCCGGTTTTCGAAGAAGCCTCCACCGCGAAGATCGTTTTCGGGGTACTCCATTCTCTAGTCGGTCTCGCCCTGGTCTGGATCGGATCTTTCCGCTTTCTTGAAAGAATCATGGCCGTGCTCGTGTCGGCCATGATAGTCGTGGTTCTCATGACCGGAGCCTTTGTGGGAACGGATTGGGGAGCCGTGCTCCGTGGCCTGGTCATGCCACAGATTCCCGATCACCCGGAAGGTGTTGCCTGGACCCTTGCGCTGATGGGGGGAGTTGGGGGAACCCTCACCGTTCTTTGCTACGGCTACTGGATTCGCGAGAAAAACCGATCCGGTCCCGAAGATCTTCGTATCTGTCGATGGGACATCGGGATCAGCTATTTCCTGATGGCCCTCTTCGGCATTGCCATGGTCATCCTTTCCGACGGACTGCAACTCAGCGGCAAAGGGGCCACGCTGGTCGTCGATCTCGCCAATCGGATCGGCGAGAAAACTCACCCATCGGTCGAGATCTTGTTCCTCGCCGGAGCTTGGGCGGCGGTGTTCAGCAGTCTCCTCGGCGTCTGGCAGGCAGTTCCGTATCTGTTCGCCGATTTCTGGCATCTCCAGTCTCAGCGCAAATCACTCTCGCCGGATCACTTCGAACCCTATCAGGTCAACACTCGGGGAAAAGCGTATCGCGGATATTTGACGGCTCTCGCCCTCTTTCCATTGGTTGGTCTCGGCTACGATTTTCAAATCGTTCAGAAGGCCTATTCGGTTTTTGGAGCGCTCGTCATGCCGATGGTCGCTCTCACGTTGCTCCTCCTGAACGGGCGGGCCGCATGGGTCGGTAGATCCCTTCGCAACCGTTGGTGGACCTCGATCGCCCTCGTGATCATCCTCGGCTTTTTCGCCTGGGTGGGGCTTCCTAAGTTGCTCGCGACGATCGGTCTGGGATAATCCTGGATGACCCTCTTCCGAGGTCGAACCGTCAGCCCCAGTGTTGCAAAAAAAGGCACCCCGGTTAGTCTGCGGGATGAACGCACCTATTCGCCGCGTGACTTTCGCTTCCGTCTGGCTGTTTGCCGTCTGCTCCATCGGAATGGGGAGCGCTCATTGCCAGGCCCCGGAAACTCCGACTGATCTCAAAATCAGATACATCGATGCAAAAGGCGAGATCGAGAAGAACACGACTGCCGAACGCGAGAAGCTTTTCACGGGATACACCGCAGCGGTCGAACGGCTGCAGGCAGATTTTCGACAGAAGGGAGATTTGCAGAATGTGCTGAAAGCCAAAGCCGAGATCGAGTTGGCTCGAACAAAGAACCAGGCGGGCACTGAGGAAATCCCCGGCATTGCTCAGCTGCGAGGCGTCCTTACCGAGACTCTGTCCAAAATCGATTCAAATCACGCTGCCAGGATGACGGCTCTCAATCAGGCCTACATCGAAAAGATGGCCGAACACATGGCGGCACTGACGAGGGCAGGCGATTTGGAGCATGCGCTGGCGATTGATAAGGAAATCAAATCGATTAAGGGGCTCATGGCCGAACCCGCCGCTTCATCTGCATCGGGAGAATCCCCGATGTCTCCGGGTGTTCCCGTGGACCTGTCAAATCCGCCAACTGGACCCGTCACCGTATCCATCGTGGACAGCTATGCCAACGAATCGCCTTTCCGTGACGGAACGATCGCTCAGGACGTGACCGTCCCAGTCGGAAAACACCGGATCAAAGGCCGCACCATTATCGGCGAGCGTTCCGTCCCGAAAGGCCAGAAACCGCAGCGCGTGACGCTCAGTCTGGAATCCGGCACCACGCTCGAAGGTGGCGAGATTTTCATCGACGTCGGACAACTGAGCGCATCGGGAGCTCGTTTCGACAAAGTCAGGCTGATGGCAAATCTGGGCGGCGAATTTTTGGGGTCCTCATGCCTCTTTGATGAATCGACCGTCGAAAAGGCAGGCGGATGGTTTTCCGGATACTCCTCCAAGTGGACGCTCTACAATTGCGTGGTGCGGAAATCCATCGCTGGCGGCGAATTCAACCGGAGCGCGGTCGGATTGAAATGGTCCTACTGCACCTTCGTGGACGTCGCGTTTCCGCCTGTCACTTACAGCGAAGATTCGGGAAAAGAGGCACAAGAGCCTTGGCGCACGATCGAGAATTGTCGTTTTATCGACTGCTCGGTGCCGCGCAGCCTGCTCCTGATGACCCGGAATTGCGTCTTTGAAAATTGCACCTTTCCCGAACGCGACGATTCGTCACCGCTCGGCACCACCGGGATTAGCGTCACGCTTTACCACAGCGGATCGAGCTTTCCCGCGCCGGCCAGCTATGGCAAAGGCACCTTTACCGTTGCCGATGGCAGCCTCCTGAAACCAGCACCGGGAAGCACCGTGAAATACAAATCATCGCCCAGCAGTCTCGAGTTCGAGTGACCCAGCATGAGGTCAAAAGTCGCCCCGTAAAGTCAGCGCAGGAGCCTGATGGCTGTTGAGCGTCTGAGAGCCAGGATTTGGCTATTTCGTCGGTTGAAATTTTCCGACCAGCCGGGCTTTCCCTTTCCATCCCTGAGCCGTCTCATAGGTCATCTCGGTAAAGTTGTCATTGAAAGTGGCAATGAATCCACCAATCCCGAAGAGGACTGAGTTGTTGTTCAAAACTCGATAGTTCCTTTTGAGTTCGGGCCGTTCACGACTCCATCGTAGCTCTTTCCCCTCGACCGTATGTTGCTGCAACATCACTCCACCGGGAAGAAAGCGAGCCAATCGTCGCTGATAGAAATCTTCGAGATACCACTCTGTTCCGATCAGACGCTGCTCAAATTCCGTATTGGTCTTGGCGAGATCCCGAATGACCTCGGTGCGGAGGGAGGAAATGATTTCCTCGCGGGAGAGAGGTTCGCCGTTTTTGTCGGTCAGGCCTGACGAATTCGTATCAGGTATCAATTCATTGAGAGCCTGGTAGAGCCGGCTGCTCTCGCTCAACTCACCTCCGAGAAGCTTCAGCATGGTCATCTCTGCCTCAGGATCTGCCGGCAATTCGCTGATCACCGGAAAGGCGAGCATGCCGAAAAGAGTCAGCTGACCACTGACCTGACGAATCGCGACACGCGAAGCGGACGGGTAATTGGAAAGCGGAATGATATAAGTATCCGTCCCGACTCTGGCGCTGTTTTCGGCGACATTGCCAAACAAATCGACCGCCACCACCTGATTGTTGGCATCAAAAATTTGAATCGCGAAGTCACATTCCTTCTCCACGGAAAAGGACAAGGTCAAAGCGAGATCGCTATTCAGGAGCGGATTGTCGATCAGGAGATTGAACGCTGTCTCCACGCCATCTGGGTTCAACTCTCCCTGCCAGGTTCCTTCCGGTTTCAGCGCTCCATTGCTTTGACTGATGCCCGTGATCCAGTCAGGCCATTGCTCGGGGCGGTCATCGGACACCTCACGATTCAGTAGGGGTGCGATTTTTTCCGAAAAGGTAAGAGTAAAGACTTCGGGTTCGATGTTCTGCTGCGCGAAAGCACCGGGAGCAAACAGCAGCCACAGGAATGCCAAAACGGTTCTAGGAGAAAATTTCATCGTCGCTCGGGTTTTTAAAAAATGGTCTTCAGCGTCTGAGTTGACTCACCTTCCAGCCAAGCCTAGCAAAACTAGAAAGCAACTCCCGAAACCAAGGAGAATACACAGTCGGATCGGGAATCCGGAAGCTTGTCCATTATTCTCTCTGCGGAAACCCCTGCTCTCAAGATACTCTACTGGAGGAATTTATCGATGAGCGATCATGGTCTCGTCGGTTGCGACGATCGAAAATGTGCGCAATCCCGTCTCTCGCCGCGACTGGGATTCGTGCCGAAACTGCCATTGCCTTGAACTTGATTTCTCAGTGCCAGATTCTGCTGCATGCTCTCGCTGCCGTTGTCCTTTTTTTGCCGTCGGCGACGCCGGCGCAGAATCTCGCGGCGATGGCCCGTGAGAACGTGGTCGCTGAGGTGACCAATTCCGCTGAGACCGAAATTCGTTCGGAAGGGCTCCCGGTTCCGGTCACCGATGAGAATTTTGCCGAACTCAAGGAACGCTCGCCTTTTCTCCGCACCCTGAATCTCTCTCAGTCACTCATTCTTACGGGAATCGCTCGAATCGAGGGAGACGTCGTGGCTACCATGCTTGATGTGGAATCCCGCAAGTCCTACCTGGTATCTGAGGAAACCAATTCCGAGGGGTGGCAACTGTTGGAGGTGAAAGGCGATCAGTCCGATATTGAGTCCCTGACCGCCCAGATCAAGGTCGCCGGAGCGGAAGTCGTTTCGGTTAGGTATGAGAAAGCCCCTCCGGGCATGAAATGGGGGAATGGCGTTGCCGTCTCGACCCGCATCGGGGATGGAACGCCCGGGGGCGGAACGAATCCTCATGGAGGGCCGGATCCCCGGGTTCTCACCCCGGATCAGTTGAACGACGCCCGCAATGCCGCTCGCAACATTCGCGATGGCTTCAAAGCAGATGGTTACGGAGACAATGAAACCATTCCGGCGGACGTCGTCGCCAAGGCCTCCCGCTTGTCTCTGCAGCAGCGGGAAAGCATCAATGTGAAGATGTATGAATACCGCAACCGTGGCCTGGGAATGAAGGAGCGGCAGAAGATCTACAACAGCATGCTGGATCGGGAAGTGGGTCGGAGGTGAGGTAAGCTCATCACGTTCGTCAGCCTTTGTCCAATGCTCCTCCGCAGCTACTGCCAGCTCCGGCAGTGCAGCCGAGGCAGTGAGCTCCCGTGAGGATCTCGAAGGAGCGGAGGGATTCGGGGGTGACATCCCAGAGGAACTGGGGGTTGCCGTTGCGGAGTTGCATGTTCAGCATCTGGTTGAAATCACAGTCGTAGACTTCGCCTTTCCAACCGATGTTGATGGTGTTTCGGCACATCAAGCCGTCCACCGTATGGGGATTGAAACCGTTGGCGAGGAGTTCCAGATAGGCATCCCACTGCCCGCGCTCGCGCAGCTCTGTGGCGAAGCGGGCGATGGGGAGATTGGTGATGGTGAACAATCGGGTGAACACGATGCCATATCGCTCCTGAAGCTCACGGTGGTAGTCTTCTTCCAGTTCGCTTTGATCTGGCGGTAGCTTGGGTCCGATCGGGTTGTAGACGAGAGTCAGCGGAAGTTGGGTTCCGTAACCCACTGCGTTGAGTCTTTTCAGGGCGCTGATGCTCTTCCGAAAAACATCATTTCCCCGTTGAGCATCGACGTTCTCCTCAAGATAGCAGGGGAGCGATGCCACCACCTCTACCTCGTGTCTGGCGAGATACTCTGGCAGATAGGCATGACTCTTGGTCTCGATGATGGTGAGATTGTTCCGGTCGATCACGTGAGCCCCGATCGATTTAGCCGTTTCCACGAAATAGCGAAAATGCTCACTGAGCTCAGGGGCGCCTCCGGTGATGTCCACGATTTGTGGGTGATGTTCGGTGATCCAGGAGCCAACTCGGTGAGCCGTCTCCTCATCCATCATCTCTGTTCGCCATGGAGAGGCATCGACATGACAATGGGTGCAGGTCTGATTGCACTTCCTTCCGACGTTGATCTGGAGAGTTTGAAACTCGCCTCGGACCAACTGCAATCGGTGTTCACTGAGTTTTGCTTGAAATCGATTCATGGATCGGGCGGGGAAATTTGAAGCCAAAACCGGAGGGAGAGAACTTAACAGAAATCTCGAGTTTCTATCTCGGGTTCATCTCATCCAGGCGAGCCATTTCTCAAACAGGCCTTTGACGAAGGGCGTCAGTCGAGTGCGATTGTAGAGATCGCCGACTTTGCGAACGGCTTCTCCCTGGGTGGGATAGGGATGAATCACATTGGCGAGGGAGCCGAGACCGATCTTCCTGGTCATGGCGATGGAAAGCGATCCGATCATGTCTCCCGCGTTCGAGGCGACCACAGTGGCGCCAACGATTTTGTCGGTGCCTTTGCGGACATGGATTTTTACGAAGCCATCCGTTTCGCCCTCGAGAATGGCGCGATCCACTCCGGATAGAGGCTGAGTGAAGGTATTGATCTCAATTCCTTTCTCCTCCGCCAGTCGCGGATTGAGCCCCACCTGAGCGAGTTCTGGAGAGGTGTAGGTGCACCACGGAATCACCAGGTCACTGACATTGGCTCGCCCCAGGAAAAGGGTGTTGCGAATGACTGAGCGTGCCATGAAATCCGCCGCGTGCGTGAACTGGTATGGTGAGCAGATATCGCCAGCCGCATAGATGCGCGGGTTGGTGGTCTGCAGTTGGTCGTTCACGACGATTCCCTTTTTGGAATACTCAACATGCACCTTCTCGAGGTCGAGCCCTTCGACATTGGGCGCTCGCCCGACGGCGACGAGGAGTCGGTCGACGGTGAGATCGTAAGCCTGGTCATGAGAATTCACTTTCAGGTGAACCTCGCTCTGATTGTCCGTTGGGGAGAGCGTCAGATCCTTGCTGCAGCATAGCAGGGTCACGCCGTCCTGCTCCATCCGTCGGCGAACCAACTCGGCTCCCTCAGGATCCTCGCGTGGCATGATGCCGTGTTCAGCTTCCACGAGAAAGACTTCCGATCCCAGTTGGGCAAAGGTTTGCGCCATCTCGCAACCGATGGGCCCCGCTCCGATGATGCCGAGGCGCTTGGGCAATTCCGTCAGGCTGAAAAGCGTCTCATTGGTGAGGTAGTCGACTGTGTCGAGTCCCTGGATGGGTGGCGCCGCAGCTCTGGCACCGGTGGCGATGACGGACTTCTTGAAGTTGAGCCGTTTCCCGTCGACCTCGACGATGGAGTTGCTGATGAAGCGCCCCTGACCGAGGAAAACATCGATGCCGAGTTCCGTGAATCGTTTTACCGAATCATGATGACTGATGTCGCTTCGTAGTTTGCGCATTCGCTCCATGACCTTGGGGAAATCAATCGCCACTCCCTCGCCAAGGTTGACGCCAAACTCGCTGGCGGCTTTCACCGATGCCGCCGCTCTGGCCGCACTGATGAGAGCCTTTGACGGCACACAGCCGACATTGAGGCAGTCGCCGCCCATCAGCGCCCGCTCCACCAGAGCCACCTTGGCACCGAGGACAGCGGCACCGGCTGCGGTCACCAGTCCGGCAGTCCCGGCTCCGATGACCACGAGGTGATAGCGATCAGCGGGTTCAGGATTCACGTAGTCGGTGGGGTGCACCTGGTTCATGAGGATTCGGTTGAAAGAATCATCGGGAAGCAGGGCGTCGAAACTGGGGGCTGCGGGTGCCGTCATGTCGGGGATGAATGGGAAAAAGTGGAGGAGATTTAAGCGAGATGACGGTGACGGCGAATCCGGTTCATGATCCTTTTGACCGTGATGGGAAACAGTCCGAGGAGCACCAAGGCGATGAGCAGTTGGGGAGAGAGAATGCCTTTCACTCCCTGCTCAGCGAGAGTCGAGAGGTTGGGGACGGTCGAGCCGGCATAGACAAAAACCACCGTTCCCGCGAGCATGCCGACCTGACTCACCCACCAGAAAGTCCAAGTCCGAATCGGGGTCAGTCCCATCACCAGATTGATGACAAAAAAAGGAATCACAGGAATCAATCTCAAAGTGAACAGGTAGAAGGAACCTTCGCGTTTCAGGGCCTCGTTGAATTTCCTCAATCGGTCTCCGAACCTCGACTGGATGGTGTCTCGCAGGAGGAACCGGCTAAAGAGAAAAGCCAAGGTGGCTCCGGCAGTCGAGGCAAAGCTCACCAGCAGAAGCCCCTGCCAGAATCCAAAGAACCAACCAAACGCGAGGGTAAGACCGGTCGCGCCGGGAAGTGACAAACCCGTAACGGCCACATAGATCGCCAGGGAGATGCCGATCACGAGGATGGGGGAACGGTCGCGATAGTCTCGCAGGGCCGATTCCCGATTGGCGAGATTATCCAAGGTCAGGTCATCGCCAAAGCGAAGGTAGCCGAAAACGGCCAGTCCGAGAAACGCCAGGAGCAAGATCGATTTGAATGTCGTTCGGCGTCCATCTTTCGACCTGTCAGTGTTGGTCGGAGTGGTGTCGGTTGGTTTCATGTCGGGTCGAATTCCCCAGGAAAGGGGCGGCGCTCTCCCGTGAGTCGTTTCCCGGCTGAAAACATTTACAGAAACTTTTCGAAACCTGATTCAATCACTTTCATTTCGGGTGGAGCGTACAGGGTTGAGTCGCCGAGTTAACCCTGTTGAGTCGGCTTCTCAGGGAGCTTTTTTCAGATGCTTTGCAAAAAAGGCATCGCAGGCATTGAGGCAGGTATCGAAGGCTTCCTGACGCCCGAGAAAGGCGTGGGGAGCCTGGGAGATGAGAATCAGGTCGGTGGGAATGCCGAGCTTTTCGAGGTCAACGCGGGTTTTGTCGGCGTGGGTGCTCGGATCGTCAAGTTCACCGGCCATGAAGATCATGGGAGGATCGCTCTTGTCCAGATGGTGTCTCGGCGAGGCGAGGGCGTAGGTTTCTGGCGCTTCAGTCTGGGGCGCTCCGAGAAAGGTTCGGTAGAAAGGATCATCGGGCTGGCTGCTGAGACCGCGGATGCGCTCAGTTTCCAGATCGCTCTGTGCGCCCATGGCCACACAGGCCTGCACCGCACTGGATTGTTCGGCATGGCCTCCGTCGCCCTCGATCTTTTTGATGCCTGCGCTGGTGGCCAACAAAGCCGCCAGATGACCGCCGGCAGAGAGGCCGGTGACGCCGATGGCCTTGGGATCGATGCCGTATTCCTTGGCATTGGCCCGAAGCCAACGCACGGAAGCTTTGCAGTCTTGAATCGCCGCCGGGAATTTGGCTTCGCCCGTGAGGCGATAACTGATGGTCACCGTCACGTAGCCGCGGGCGGCCAGTGCCTGCGCGAGATTGGTCATCGAGGACCGCTCACCTTTGAACCATCCGCCACCGTGAATGCAAACGATGGCGGGAAGCGCTTGTGCGCGATCTTTGGGGCGAAAGAGATCGAGCTGCAGCTCCATATCCCCATAGCGGGCATAGGTGAGGTTGGGGTGAGCCTCGAGGGAAGCAACCAGGCTTTCGGGCAGTTTCGTGGGAGTCGGTTTTGCTGTCGGTGTTTGTGCCGAAACAAGGGATTGAACGAAAAAGAGG
>JAGROX010000062.1:4538-29500 GCA_020440025.1 Verrucomicrobiia bacterium | reverse complement strand
GACGATCCCGAGTCTCGGGTGTTCACCGGCTGCAATGTCGAAAATGCCAGCTACGGGGCGACCGTCTGTGCCGAGCGGAATGCGATCTTTGCCGCGGTGGCGGCGGGATTTCGGAGAATTTCGCTGCTGGCGGTCTCGACAGTCAGCACGCTCGACGGGCCCATCGAGGAACGTTCTCCCTGCGGGGTTTGTCGGCAGGTGATCCGTGAATTTGCCGATGCGTCGACCCTGGTCATCCTGGATCGGGGAGCTGAAGACACGCTTGGCGACCTCGTGGATATCGATCGATTGCTGCCGTGGGGCTTTAAACTGGAAGTTTGAGTGTCTCGCAGGGAATTTTTTCGTTGCCGCAGAGAGGAACATTCGCTAGACGACAGGACCTCCATCGCGATATGATGGTGGTTCCCCGGATCGTACAATAGGAATGGCGGCGATAGTCGCGGGGAAAAAAGAACTCTTTTTGATCAAGAAACAGGACACCAACGGAAGGATACCCAATCATGTCTGAAAAACCAGAACAAGGCTCTGACGTCGTGGCCGAAAGCGACTTGGACCCCAAGCTCAAAGCACTCTATCTGCGTGGCGTGAGCGCCATGGAACTTCGCAACTGGGGCTATGTGATCAGCCTTTTTCAAGCTGTGTTGAAACAGGAACCGCGTTTTCTGGATTGTCGGCGTCAGCTTCGCATGGCGGCAGTGAAGCAGCAGGCGGGCAAAAAAAGTTTCGGCACCGAGTCGATGAAGGCCATGGGCCTGCAGCGCGAGGTGAAGAAGAATCCGGCGGAAGCGATGGTCTCGGTGGAGAAGGACGTGCTGGCCACGGATCCGTTCAATGCGCAGGGAAACCAGATTCTGTTCGATGCCGCCATGGCGGTGGGCATGCCGCGGACGGCGGGTTTTGCTCTGGAAACGCTGACGGATGGGCATCCGGAAAACACCAAGTACTGGCACCAGCTGGGCGAGTTTTACTACGAGGCCAACGAGTTTGAGCGGGCCGCCGAGGTCTATGACAAGATTTTGAAAAAGGATCCGTCCGACCTGGTCGCCAATCAGCGCGGCAAGGATGCGACGGCGCGGCAGTCGATGAGTTCCCAGAAGTGGGACGGCGGCAGCTTCCAGGATCTATTGGCCAACAAAGAAGAAGCCAATCAGCTGGAGCAATCAAATCGCGCGGGAATGACTCGCGATCTGCTGGAGGAGCGTCGGGACCAGTTGCTGGCAGAGTACGGGGCCGATCAGAACAATATCAACGTGGTGAAGCAGTTGGCGGATTGCTTTGAGCAGCTCGAGGATTTCAACAGCGCGCTGACCTACTACGAGTGGGCGTATTCCTTGAGTTCCAAGGATCCGTCTCTGGAAAAGAAGGCCGCCGATCTGCGCGAAGTGGTACAGGAGAAATACCTCACCGATCTTCAGGAATGGATCGCTGCTAACCCGGATCATCCGGAAATAGAGGAGCAGAAAGCCAAGCTTGCCGAGATGACCAAGGAAATGTCTTCCGGTCTGATCGAGGAAGCCCGCAAGCGAGTGGAGCGTAATCCCACCGACATGAGTCTGCGATTTGATCTCGGGCAGCGCCTGTTTGCCATCGACGAGTATCGTGAAGCCATCCAGCATCTCCAGCAAGCCAAGCGCAGCCCCAATCTGCGTATCAAAGTCATGAACATGCTGGGCCAGTGCTACGCCAAGCTGAACATGCGCGACTTGGCAGCCCAGCAGTTCGAGGAAGCTATTTTGGAAATTCCCGCCATGGATGCCACCAAGAAAGAGCTGCTCTACAACGTGGGTTTGCTCTACTTGGACATGGGTGACAAGGCAAAGTCGCTGGAATTCCTCAAGCAAATCTACGCCGCCGACTATGGTTATCGCGACGTGGCCGAGCGGGTAGAAAGTTCCTATCAGGACAGCTGAGGCATTGCGAAAGCTCGCACGGGTTGATCGGTCGATCAGCCCTTTGCCCGCCTGATGGTTGAGAGTCCAGGAGGCTCAATCGCGTCGTCGTTCATGCATGGTTCTGTGATTGACTTGTGTTATTTCTTTGCGAATTTTCACAAGTGGAAAAAGTTGAACTCCCCCGCAAGGCCGTCTATCGGCTCTCCGTCTATCAGCGTTGCCTGCAACGCCTGCGGGAGAATGATGTCGAAACCGTTTCCTCGGAGGCGCTGGCCAAGGCTGCGGGGGTGAAGTCCACTCAATTGCGGAAAGATCTCGGCTATGTCGGTCAGTTCGGCACCCGGGGATTGGGCTACAATGTCGACACCTTGGCCGAGGCGATCACGGCGGCCCTGGGATCGACGCGACTGCAACCGGTGATCTTGGTTGGAGTCGGGAATCTGGGCGCAGCTCTGTTGCGATACAGCGGATTTCGAAAAGAGGGCTTCGAGGTGGTTGCCTCCTTTGATCGTTATCCGGTGAAGGAACGGGTCAAGAACACCGGGGTGCCGCTTCATCATTCCGAGGAAATGGAGAGCTATATTGCCTCAAATTCGGTGAAAATGGCAATTTTGGCGGTTCCTGCGACGGATGCCCAGACGGTGGCCAATGAAATGGTCCGCGCCGGGGTGCAGGCGATCCTGAACTTTTCTCCCACGGTGTTGGAGGTGCCGGAAAATGTCTACGTGAACAATGTCGATCTGGCGATTGAGCTGGAAAGCTTGAGCTACTTCATTCGCTGACGATGACGAAGAAATCCGGATGGGCCGAACTCGCGACCGGCGGTCCTTTCGATCTCGGCCAGACCCTGGATTCGGGCCAGGTGTTTCATTGGGATCCCGCCGAGATTGGAGAGGTATCCGGCTATGTCGGTTGTCTCGGCGACACCCCGGTCTGGCTAGGCCAAACCGGCCCCGAGACCATCGCCGTGATCGGGGTTGATCGTGATCGAGTGGCCAGTTACTTGGGAATTTCAAGACCGGTTTCGGAGCTTCACGCCACCTTTCCTCAGGATGATCCCGTGCTGTCGGAGGCCATTGCCTATTGTCCCGGGCTTCGCCTGATTCGTCAGCCGGTCTGGGAGTGTCTGGCGACCTTCATTACCTCTTCACTGAAGCAGGTGGCCCACATTCGGCAGATTTCGCTGAAGCTTCGACAGCGTTTTGGCGTGGCTCACGAGATCGCGGGTTGCGAGGTGTTCGCCTATCCCACGCCAGCGGCGATTGCGGCGGCAGGGGAGGCGGCGTTGCGGGAATGCGGTCTCGGGTATCGGGCCGTGGGCATGCACCGGACGGCGTTGGCCCTGGCGTCTGGCGAGGCTGATCTCTCGATGTTGGAGGAACTGAGCGACGATGCCGCTCGGGATTATCTGCTCCAGTTTCACGGGGTGGGGGAGAAGATTGCGAACTGCGTGTTACTGTTCGGTTGCGGACGCTACGGCGCTTTTCCCATCGATGTATGGATCGACCGGATTCTCCGCGAACGCTACTTTGGCCCACGAAAAAGGAAGCGGCTCAAACCGGCAGAATTGCAGCAATGGGCCGAGAAGCACTTTGGCCCTTCGGCGGGTTACGCCCAGCAATACCTCTTTCATTTCGCCCGAAAGACGTTTTAATAGATGACCGGCAATCTGCCGGTTTTCCCGTCGATTTCACGATCGGGTCCGGATCATGTCGGGCAATCAGAAATTCATCATTTCGGTGTTGGGAGCGGTGGTCGGTCACCTGCTCCTTTTCCTGTTGCTGATTGTCTTGTTCACCGTCGCCAACCTGATGGCACCGACTCGCAGTGATGCGGCGGGCGCGGCTCCGGAGCCGGAACCGCCTCAGGAGATGACCATCATGCTCGCCGATCTGATGGAACAAATCGCGGTGGAGCCGGTGCCGGAGCCGGTGGAACAGCAGTATATGCGGACCGAGCTCGATCAGGCGTCGGAGGTGGCTCCGAAGAATGCCCCCTTCCATTCCGATCTCAACACGCTGGCGAATAGTGATCGCCCGCCGGATCCGAATCAGTCGGACCGGAATCCCGCTGTCACTGGGAGAGATGATTTGCCGTTTATCGAAATCAGGGACCGGGAATATGTCGATGGCGAATTTCTGGATCGATCCGCTTCGAGCCTGCCCAGTCCTGCGGCGCAAGCGTCGTCCGCACAGGAGGCGTTGCCGACTCCGGATCAGGCGGATCCTCGGGATCCCGCAGCCAAACCGACACCGATTCGCGATCCGTCCGAAACGCCCGCCGAGACCGAGTTGAAATCGCTCGCCGATCCGGCTGAATTGCCTCGAGAGGCACCTGACGCGACTCCGTTGACCCCTGCGGATGCGGATACCCCGCCAGACACTGCTGCGGACACGGAGATTCAGCCCGACGCCCTGATGATCACCGATAGCCCGACGATGCCTCAGCGGGAGGAAAGTTACGACACCCCCTTTGCTACGGACCGCGTCACCCCGGTGTCGGATTTGGCTAAAGAGGATCGGGAGGCAACTGCCGTAAAGCGCTCCGAACAGAATGGCGAGGCGGCGGCCCCTGAAACCCCGGAGGCAGCATCGGCGATGCCGGTGGCAAAGCCGCTATTGCCGACGATGCGGGAAACGGTCGAAGCCGCCGCTCCTCCTGCCACGCAATCACCAGCGAATGATCCTGCTCCGGAGCTTCCACCGACACCGAAACCTCCTTCTGACGAGACGGCATTCATGCCTCACACCCGGGCTCGCCAATTGGAGGGGAGCGCGGCGAATGTCGGCAACACTCCGTCGTTTGACGTCGAGGCATCAGCGATGGGGCGTTACAAGAAAGAGGTCACCCAAGCCGTGGAACGCCAGTGGCATCGTTATCGGGAGCAAAATGCTGATTTCGTTACCTATGGAACCCTCAAGGTGAAATTTCGAGTCGACAAGAAAGGGACGCCGAGAAATCTCAAACTCATCAAGAACGACGCCAACTCGGTCATGGCAGAGTTCACGCTGCGCGCGGTGCTGGATGCCGACATTCCCGAAATGCCGGAGGAAGTGTCGTCGATGTTGGGCTCTAGTGGCTTGGAAATCAGCTACGACGTGATCGTTTATTGAGCGAGCCGGGATATCGAGTATCAGGAAACATTTCATGGAAACCGTCATCAGCCTGTCAGGGCTACAGCCAGTGTTCGCCGTTCTCGAAGTAGACGCCTCGGTGAATCAGAAGATATGGGAGTTCCTCCTGTCCGGAGGGATCTTCATGGGCTTCATCGCGATTTGTTCATTCGTCGCCTTTGCCGTTGCGATTCACCGCCTGATTTCATTGCGCTGGCGTTCCGTCCTTCCGCCAGAACTCGTGGGGCGATTGGAACGGGCCGAGCGGATTTTTCAGCAGGGCCACGCGATTGAACTTTTTCGTGAACTCGATGCCAGCGATTCTCCCATCGGACGGATCGGTTGTGTGGCCATGCTGCCGGAACACGGAACACGCGAAGAAGCGCAGGATGCGGTGGAGGCTACTGCCCGGGAAGAGGTCGTCCGATTGCAAACCGGACTCTCGGCGCTGGAAGTGGTCATTACCATTGCTCCGCTCCTGGGGTTGCTGGGTACCGTGAGCGGATTGGTCACCGTCTTTGCCACCCTTGGCGAAAATGGCGATGTCAGTGATCCATCCATCATCGCCGCCGGCATTGCCAAAGCGCTTAATACCACGATCGGCGGACTCGCCGTGGCCGTGCCGACCGTGATCGTTCACAGCTTTCTCCAGAAACGGATCGAGGCTCTGGCGGCGAGGATGGAAATTTTGATGGGACACTTGCTGAGCACTTTCCATCGCAACGGAGGCCGGGCGCTCTATGAGCATGAGCTGGCCGAGCAACGTCGCGAACCCGTTGCGGAATCCCCTTTTACTTCGCTTCAGGGACCACCAGAGCAGGAAGACGAGGAGGAGAGCCTCGAAATGGGTGAATTTCCCCGCTCATCCAACTGACCTTTTCTCCCGATTATCGAGTGAATTTTTATACCCGCAAACGCAGTAGCCCGACGGTGCCGATCATTTCCTTGATCGATATCCTGGCGATTCTGCTGATTTTTTTCATCGCGACGACCACATTCAAAAAACGGGAATCACTGGTGAACGTGACCTTGCCGAAAAGCAGTGAGATGGAAGCGACCGCGGAGCAGAGTCATCGAGTGGCTCTCGTTTTGACCAGAGATGAAAAAATCCTGTTGGGCGATCAGCCCGTGGACATTGCGGGGCTCGCGGAGGCGCTTCGGAAGTTTCGTGCGAATGATCCCGAGGGCAAGCTGGAACTGAAAGCCGACGAAGGGGTTCCCATCGGCCTGCTGGTAAAGATCTGGGACGCGGCCAGCCGGGCGGAGGTGAAGATCGATGAGATTCCCCTGAGGATTCTGCTCGAGTCCGGTGGCGGCAAGTGATTCGGGTGCCTGCGGAAAGAGTCCTTTTCCCCGTGGCGGGAGCAGGGAAATGTGGTTTACTGCGAACGATTATGATACGTGAAATCGTTCTCTACGGAGATCCTGTGCTTCGCCGAAAAGGCGACCGGGTGACGTCCGTGACGCCCGAGATTCGGCAACTGGCCGAGGACATGATCGAAACCATGATCGATGCCCGGGGCGTCGGATTGGCCGCTCCCCAAGTAGGTGAGTCACTGCAACTCGCAGTCGTCGACGTGTCGCACGATCCGGAATGTATCAGCTATCTGCGCGTGAATGGAGAGGAGTGTGCCATCGAGGACATCAGTCCGTTGGTGTTCATCAATCCCGAGTTAAAAGGCAGTCGGGAGACTGAGACCGACGTGGAGGGATGCCTTTCATTTCCGGATTTGCGAGGAGATATCACCCGGCCGGCAGAGATCAAAGCGCGTCTGGAGACTTTGGATGGCAATATTCTTGAGATCGAAGCCGACGGGCTCCTCGCCCGCGCCATTCAGCACGAGGTAGATCATCTCATGGGCAAGCTTTTCATCGATCGCATGTCCCGGGCGCGAAAGCTGTCCCTAAAACGGACTCTCCGCGAGATGCAGCGCGACTGGGAATCCCAGCGGACCGGCTGGTAGGGAAGGCATTGGCCTGTCAGTTTCCGGGAGGCTGCGATTTTGGCACTGGAATTGCCTCGCAAACGTCGCGCCAGCCTTCGAAATTCCAGCGATTGGGGAAACCACGGCATTGGTCCGGTTTGACCGGGTTGATGGAACAATCGTGTCCCTCCAGAAAGATGCAGGCTCCATCCGGTTTTTCGATCAGGGTGAGACCGGTGCGATTGAGGCGAAGCTGGGTGTACTGCTCGATAAAAACGGATTCCGGAATCTCAAGGTGTCCTGCGATTGCCTTGATTTCCTTGGCATCCACAGGCACTTCGCCCGGCCAGCGACAGCAGTTGGCGCAGCGCTGGCAGACGTAGTAGACCTCGTCTTCGGGCCGTGAGGAGGATGAGGCGGGAGCTGACATGAAATCACAAGGTCGGAAAGAATCGCCAATCAGCAAGCGCAAGCTGAGGTTGTCTTTGAAAGCGTGATATTTACGAAAATTTGTCTCGTGTTCTGGAACGAAAACCGCTTAGATGTCGCCCGAATTCGGTGTGCTGAAGGAGATATTGAAGGAATCCGGTGCTTTACAGGCGAATTCAAAGGAGTGACATTAGCCGTTTCTGGAAACGTGGGGTCTTCATTTGAAAGAACTGGGTGTCTCGCACCGTTCTTTGAAGGCTTTCTCCGCGTTTCACGGGACGGCCTTCGTCGTTTTTTCCAGGAAAATCAATCTCACTACGGCACCTACCTATGTTCGGAAGACTATTCGGCCTGCTCTCGACTGATATCGGTATTGATTTGGGCACCGCGAATACCCTGATAAACGTCAAGGATCATGGCATTGTCCTTCGGGAGCCTTCGGTCGTGGCAGTGAGAGCCGGCACCAATCAAGTGCTCGCGGTAGGAGATGATGCCAAACGAATGCTCGGTCGAACCCCCGGAAACATCGTGGCGATTCGACCGCTCAAGGATGGCGTGATCGCCGACTTCGAGGTGACCGAGGCGATGTTGAAGCATTTCATGCGTAAGGTGATGACGCGCAAGCGCATGGGAAAGCCACGCGTTGTCATCGCGGTCCCTTCCGGCATCACGGGCGTCGAGAAGCGAGCCGTGGTGGAGAGCGGACTCAGTGCCGGCGCCCGCGAGGTTCACCTCATCGAAGAGCCGATGGCGGCTGCGATCGGGGTGGGATTGCCGGTTCATGAAGCGGCGGCAAACATGATTGTCGACATCGGGGGCGGCACCACCGAGGTGGCCATCATTTCGCTTTCCGGCATCGTCTATAGCCGCAGCGTGCGGGTGGCCGGCGACGAACTGGACGAGGCGATCGCCCAGTACATGAAACGGGCCTACAATCTTCTCATTGGCGAGCGTACCGCCGAGGAAATCAAGATTCGGATGGGTTCGGCCTATCCTCAGGGCAAGGAAACTTCGGTCGAAGTGAAAGGTCGTGATCTGGTCGCCGGTCTGCCGAAAACGATCACGATCACCTCATCGGAAATTCGGGAAGCCATGCTGGATCCACTGAACACCATTGTGGAATCCGTGAAAATCACCCTTGAGCGTTGTCCTCCCGAATTGTCCGCCGACTTGGTTGATCGAGGCATCATGCTTGCCGGCGGGGGTGCGCTCCTTCGAGGGCTGGATCAACTGCTGATGGAAGAAACCGGATTGCCTGTCCATGTGGCCGACGACCCGCTCAGCGCGGTGGCCGAGGGCACGGGAAAAGTGCTGGAAGAGTTGGCTTTTCTGAAAAAAGTTTCGAATCACGGAAGCTGAGCGATCTTAATAGTCAACTTCTCCTTCGAATCATTCCGATTCATCGGTCGAAGACCGCCCACACCGTTCGTTTATTTCAGGAAATTCTGGCAGGATGAGCCGAATCAACATCATCGTTCTGATCGCTTTCGTCGGACTTCTCGTCTGGGTGTTTTTGTTTGGTCAGGACACCGTCTCCTCGATTCAGCGGGGGGCCCAGTCCTTTTTTGGTCCCGTGATTTCGGGTGCCAACAAGGTGGAAGAGACCGTTTCCGGTATCGGAAACGAAACCCTGACTTCGGTGGAGTTGCGAAGTGAGTTGGATCAAGCCGAGCGTGACCGCGACCGACTCAAGTTGGAAGTTCTGAAGCTCGATGAACTCGTCGAAGAGAACAACGCCTTGCGTCAGGCTCTTAATTACGTGGAGCGTTCGCCTCTGAAACTTGTCCCGGCCCGAGTGATCAGTCGCAAGCCATCCAATTGGTATAACACCCTCGTCATCGACCAAGGACACGCCTCGGCCATCGCGCCCGATAGTCCGGTCATCGTGCCGGTGGGCGAGCAAGCGGGGCTGGTGGGGAAGGTGTCGCAGGTGATTGGAAATGATTCATCGGTGGTCATTCTCCTGTCCGACGAAGTTTGCCAAGTATCGGCCCGCATCGAGGGAACCACCGAACAGGGAATCCTGACCGGTCAGCGAGGCGCTTTGAGCATTATGCCTGATCTAAGGCTTAAATACCTCTCCAAAAATGCGGTCGCTCCTGCTGGACGTCTAGTCATCACTTCCGGGGCGGGTGGTCTCTTTCCGGAGAATCTTCTGCTGGGGCGGGTAAAGCAATTCGAGCCGGGACCGCTTACTGGCGAGGCGGTTGTCGAGGCGGCGGTCAATTTTGATGTGTTGAAGAACGTCTTTGTCATTCTCACCGAGTCCACGGGAAAGGCCGCCGGCGGTGAGGCTCCAGAGGCGTCCAGGATCGATTCCAAGCCATGACCTATTTCCTGATGGTGATTGCGACACTGGTCCTGAGTTTCATCGGCCAGGAGTTCGTGCCTGCGATCGAGTGGGCATTCTTTGCACGGTTGCTGCTGGTGCAGACGACGTTTTTCTGTGCCTCGGTCACGGTGCCCTATCCCGTCATGTTGTTACTGGCTGCCGCCACGGGATTCGTCTGGGATGCCAGATATCATGTGCCGGTCTATCCCGAGGGAGCCGCTCATGCCGAGTTGGGGTTTGGATTTACGATGTTTCTCTATGGCCTGATGGGCTCCTTGATTCAAGGCGTTCGCCCGTTGTTCCGGCGGGGGCGCTGGGAGCTGCCGGTCTTCCTGATCGGGGTTTGCACTTTTTTGGGTCTGGTGATTCAATACTTGGTGATCAGTTTTCATCGCGGCGGTCTGTTTTTGACGACCGAAATGTGGTTTCAGATGCTGATGACTTCGCTCTTTTCGATGTTGGCAGCTCCGTTTATCTTGCTCCTCCTGAGTCGTCTCGCCAAATGGACCGGTTATCGTATTCGACTGGAGGGCATCACTAGGAAATACAGCTATGGTAACTCGATTTAGACTCCGACTTTACCTGCTGGCTCTGTGCATTTTCTGCGGGTTTGGGGTACTCGTTTTTCGGCTCTACACGGTGCAGATCAATGAGCACGAGATGTATGTCAGCAAGCTGCCGGGGCTGAAGTATGAGTCCGTGCGCATTCCCGGGATCCGAGGAGAGATCAAGGATCGGAACGGGATGCTGCTGGCGGAGAATGTGGCCAATTTCGAGGTGCGGTTCGACCTCAAGGCCATCGTCGAAGATTACAAGAAAACGGTGGGGACGCCTCCGAAGCACACCTGGACCCGCTACAAGCGTGGCCAGCCTGTGCAGGAGGAAGAGACGGACATCATTGCCATCGTGGAAAAGACCATCTTTCCGGGATTGGCCGATCTCGGACTGTTGGAGGACTACAATGCCAGCCAGTTGCGGGTCCACTATCGCAGCACCGGAGGGATCGTTCCCTACACCTATCGCCGGGACCTGAGTTTTGAGGATTTCGCTTCCTACGCGGAGCACAACCTCGGGCTTCCGGGCGTGACGATCACGGCCACTGGGCGCCGAAAGTATCTCTACGATTCCCTTGCCTGCCATATTTTGGGTTACGTCAATTTGCCAGATATCGAGAAGGTGTCGGCGGAGAAAAAGAGCGAGTTCGATTACTACGTCGGCGATGATTTCGGTGTTCACGGGGTTGAAAAGACCATGGATCACTACCTCCAAGGGGTCCCGGGCAAACGGGTCCTAAAAAAGGATGAGAAAGGCAAATTCATCGGAGAGGAAAGTTACACGGCGCCGGAACCTGGGGCCGATGTCTACCTGACCATCGACGCGAGGGTTCAATCCATCGCCGAGGAATCACTCCGCAAGGTGGGGCGGGGAGCTGCTGTGGTCATTGATCCGAACAATGGCGATGTCCTCGCCATGGCCTCGGTGCCTTCCTTCAATCCCAACGTATTCATTCCCTCCGTCGGAATCGATGACTGGAAGCGCTACACCGAGGACAAGACCAGCCCCATGTTTAATCGGGCCATCAATCCCAATGCACCTGGGTCCACCTACAAGATCCCCATCGCGCTCGCTGGCTGTCTCACGGATTCCTGGAAAAAGCGCTTCGTTTGCGGTGCCGGACAGCAGTATGGAAAACATTTCATGAAATGCTGGTGTGCCGGCAAAGGTTACACTCACGGAAGCCCGGATGTGGGTGAGGCGATCAAATACTCCTGCAACGGGTTCTTCTATCGTTACGCCAACGACACCGGCATCCGCAACATTCTCACCATGTGCAACCTGCTCGGTCTGGGGCGAACCACCGGGATCAAGATCACCGGAGAGCAGTCGGGTAATGCGCCTGGTCCCGAGTGGATGCGGGCTCAAGGGCTCGTGTGGACGGAATCCTACACCGCCATGACGGGAATCGGCCAGGGATTCGTCGAAGCCACCCCACTCCAGATGGCCAGCGTCACCGCAACACTGGCGAATGGAGGCAAGATTTATCCGCCCCGGATCGTGAAAAAGGTCGAACGGCGCAACGGCGAAGTGGTCTGGGAAGAGCCGCCCGTGATCCGTCATGACCTGACTCGCGAAGGACTTACCGCCGAGCAGATCGAGATCGTCAAACGCGGCATGTGGCGGGTGGTCAATGAGAGCGGAGGCACGGCTGGCCGGGCCGCCTCCGAGATTACCGTTATTTCTGGAAAGACCGGCACCGCGCAAACCGGCATCCTCTCTCAACCGACCAACGCCTGGTTCATCGCTTTTGCCCCCTACGACAACCCGGAGCTGGCCGTCTGCGTCTTTGTCGAGAACGGAAACTCCGGCGGGGGAGCTGCTTCGCCGATCGCGAAAAACATCATTGAGGAGACCATTGCCATGCGCAAAGGTCAGCATGACATCACGTTGACCAAACTGAATGAGGCTAAAGGCAACTTTGACCGCGTCATGTCGGTCTCTTTCGAAGGAGAAGGCGTCACCATCGCCGCTTCCGACGACCCTGATGCGGTGGATGTGGGAAATTTCGTTCCCGCCTCCATGCGCAAACGTGAAGTGAATACCAACGCCCCGGTCGCCAAACCCTCCATTCGCAGTAGTGCGGACGCCGAGGGGTCAGTTTCCGGGCAGAATACTGACAACCTGAGGAAATTTCGTCCTCTCAAATGGCTTGGTATTCGGCGCTAAATTCTTTATGAGGAAGTGATGAGGAGTGGAAGAAACAGAAAGATCCTCGGCAAAAACGCCGTTTCGGATGTCTGCGGGGTGAGGCCAGATGAATGTTTACAATCAATTTCAAACTATAATGTTAAGCAAAATTCGCAAATTTTTCGGTCCCAAAAAGCTGTCCGAAGGTAACAAAATCGTCCTAAACTGTGAAAAACTCGAAACCCGCGTCGCGCTTCTCGAGAATGGATCGCTCGAGGAATACAACGTCGAAAGAACCGATGACACCAACATTGTCGGATCCATCTACAAAGGGGTGATCCGAAACATCGAGCCTGGCTTGAAGGCCATGTTCGTGGATATCGGGATCGAGAAAAACGCCTTCCTCCACTTTTGGGATGCCATCCCCGAAGCGCTGGATGCCGGTCTCGAGGAGATCCAGCGCAGCGGCTCCAAAAAGAAGCCCAAGCGGATTCAATCCAGCGACATTCCCAGCCTCTATCCGGTTGGTTCCGAGGTGCTGGTGCAAGTCACCAAGGGGCCCATCGGGACCAAGGGGCCGCGTATCACCACCAACATTTCGCTCGCAGGTCGCTACATGGTGCTGATGCCCCGCAACGATCAGTTCGGTATCTCCCGAAAGATCGAGGACCCCAAGGAGCGGACCCGGCTTCGCAAGATGATGGAAAAACTCACCGTGCCCGAGAACATGGGCATCATCCTGCGTACCGTCTCGCTCGGACAGAAATACCGCTATTTCGTTCGCGACCTCAGCATCCTCATCGATCAGTGGCGCGAGATTGAGGAGGTCGCCAAGACGGAAAAGGCTCCTGTTTGCGCTTTCCGTGAGCCCGATCTGATCGAGCGAACCGTTCGCGATTTCCTCACCGAAGAAATCGACGAAGTTCTTTGCGACAACGCCGAAGCCGCTGAGCGAATGAAAGACCTCGCCGGCATCATTTCCCGACGTTCGCGGAAACGGGTTGTTCACTTTCAGAGCCCCGAGCCGATTTTTGATAAACTCGGCATTCAGCGTCAGATTGACGACGCCTTTTACCGCCAAGTCTGGCTGCCGAGCGGAGGCTACCTCGTCATTGATGAAACCGAGGCCCTCATCGCCATCGACGTCAATACCGGGCGCTCCAAGAATCAGGACAAAATGATTCTGCAGACCAACATGGAGGCCGCCGTCGAGGTCGCTCGCCAAGTCCGGCTTCGGAACATTGGCGGACTCATCGTGGTCGACTTTATCGACATGAAGGCACGCCGAGATCAGCAGCAGGTCTACAAAGTGATGAAAGATCGCCTCAAGCGCGACCGAGCCAAGACCCAGATTCTGCCGATCTCCCAGCTCGGCCTGATGGAGATGACCCGTCAGCGACTCAGTGAAAGCCTCAGCGTGACGCACAACGAACCCTGCACCCATTGTCAGGGGCGTGGCATGGTGAAGTCGGCCACCTCGATGAGCGTGGAGCTGCAGCGCCGCATCAGTGGCATCTTCGCCAAGCATGGGGAACACCTCCATGAATTGATCGTGGTGGTGCATCCTGACGTTTTGGAGCGCTTGCGGACGAAGGACAGCGAACTGCTGGTCGAATTGGAGCGGCGTCACAATGCTCGCCTCACTTTCCGCAGCGATCCGAATTTCTATCGCGAGCAGGTGGTTTTCGCCAACGCGAAGACTGGTCAGGAAGTGAGCGACTAGTAGTCCGCTCGATCCAACCAATCGTCTTTTCCGACGGTCAGTGCCCGATCAGGCACTGGCCGTTGTTCGTTTCTTCCGCCTTGCCGACACGAAGCGAACTCCGGCAAACGCAGCGGCAATCAGGCCGAGCGTGATCGAGAAGGCGTCGCCAACGCGCGCAAAAAACGTGATGGGTGGCTCTTTTGAAACCGTCACCGTTGCCGGAAGAGTGCCCATCGTGAAAGTGTTTCCCGTCAGGGGATCCTGGACCACCCGGAGCCTTTCATGACCGGTGGTGCCTGGGCCCGCGTCGGGAAATTCCAGGCTGCCGTATTCGTCGATGAAACCGCTCACGCCGGTGTTGGCTGCGCGCGCCATGGGGCGACGGATCTCGATGCAGCGAAATTTGGCGTTGGCAATGTGTTGCAGTGCCGCTGGGCTTTCAGAAAACCAGCCGTCGTTGGTCACATTGACCATCATCTGAGGACCGGGGCGGACAAATTTTCTCGCCAAGCTCCCCAAGGTGTCCTCGAAACAGATCAGTGGAATGATGCCCACCTCGGGCTTGGTCAGTTTCAGGGGGGCCAGACTGGTGCCGGCGGTGAAATCCATCGGGATCATCCCGCCCGCGATCCATCGCAAAGGCGGGAAGGAATCCCGGAGCGGCAGGTATTCTCCAAAAGGCACTCGATGCACTTTTCGATGGAGCTGACCGTTTCTGGTCGAGCCCCGAACCAGGGCGAGGCAGTTGTAGATTTCTCTCGATTTCTCATCGAAAAAGTCGTCCTCGATTCCCAGAATCAACGAGAAATCGGCTGCCGAAAGCAGGTGATCGTTCAGGTATTCCTGCACCCAGGGATCCGTCCAACGCCCGGGCAATGCCGTCTCCGGCCAGATGACCAGATCGAAGTCGGACGACTCTACGTAGCCGCGTGTCAGTTCGCGATAGTCCACGATGATCTTTTCGGCAAAAGCCTGATCCCACTTTTGATCGATGGGCGTGTTCAACTGCACCACCAGAGCCCGCAGGCTCACGGAGTTTTCTTCGGTCGGTTCCGGTCGACCGGCAAAACAGGTCAGACCGTAGAGAAACACCGCAATGATCAGCGCCATCGCGACAGCGAAATCTAGGTGAGGCCGAATGCGATGACGTTTCACCATTTCCCTTCCGATGCGAACCAGGGTCGCCGTCCACACCGCATTGGAAAACACGATCAGAAATCCGAGACCGGTCACGCCCACAAGATCGGCGATCTGAATCAAGTAAAGACTCTCGTGAAGCGCCACGCCGAGGCCGTTCCAGCCAAATCCAGTCAGCATCACGCCCCGCAGCCATTCCAGCCCACACCATGCCGCGCCTGCGAGAAACGCCGCCTTGAGCACCTGAAGTGATGGTCCGAAAATGTCGCTCCCCGAAAATCCCGCTCCACTGTTTGACGGGATGCCTCGCTTCTTCGCCGCCTTCTCCTCCCGCAAATGACGAGCCTCTGCGGCTTTCGCTTTGGAATCATCAGATTCCGGATTCCATCGACCGATCGAGGCGACAAAAGCACCCCAGATCCCAAAGTAGATCGCCAGATAGCCAGGAAGTGCCAACCAGGCCCCGATTCCCGCCCAGACGCTTCCGACCACTTTTCGTAGTTCCAGCAGCCAGGCCAGATCCATCAGGAAAAACGTCAGCCCGGCCACATAGCCGAGCGCGAGTCCGTGCTTCCAGCGCTTTGCCTTGCCGCCTTTTCGTGGCTCCGAAAACCACAGCGCCAGAAACAGCGGAATCTGCCACATCCAGATCAGCTCCGACACATCCCAACGCGGATAGCACAGACCGAGCAGCACACCGCTGAGCGCTGCGGCCAGCCAGGGCCAGGCCGATTGCCACCACGCTTTCATCGCGCCCCGTGACCTAACAGGGTCAGGTCGCGGACCCAACAGGGTTGAATGGAGGCGCGAGCGATCATGATTTCATCAATCAGAGGCGATCCAAACGCGCGCGCATGTCGGCAAGGACGGTGACTTGGAGGGATTCGTAGGCCGCATTTCCCGCCGTCTTGGCGGCGTCCAGTTCGGCCGCCGGAACCGAGGCTTCGACTCCGGGTTTCGGCTTCTGGTAGAGGTAAAACTTAATCTTCGGTTCCGTGCCGGAGGGGCGAACCGCAAAGGCGCGCCCGTCGGCGAGGTCGACGAACAGCATCATTTCCTTCGGCAGTAGATCGCCTTCTTCGTCGCGAATGTCCTGGGTGGAAAAGTCACGCACGCGAGTCACGGCCACCCCATCGATCTCCGCCGGGGGATTGGCGCTGTAGTCCTTGGCCAGCGCCTGAATCTTGGCGGCACCATCGGCGCCTTCCAGTTTCTCGGAATGTTGTCCTTCGCGATGGTAGCCGTAGCGGCAGTAGAGCTGATCGAGCAGCTCCGGTATGGTCAGGTTCTGCGACTTGGCGTAGGCCGCCAGTTCCGCGAACATCACCACCGCGCCATTGCCATCTTTGTCGCGAAGGAAATCGGCCCCGAGGTAGCCGTAGCTTTCCTCGCCACCAAAGATGAAGAACCGCGAATGAGTCAGACGCAGCGCTCGAGTTTCGGCGTCGGAAAGCGAGCGGTAGTCCTTTCTCAGTTCCTCGGGAATGGCGTTCTCGTATTTGCCGAGTTTTTCGCCGATGTATTTGAATCCCGTCAGGGTATTGACGCAGGGAATGCCAAACTCGGCGGCGATGGCTCCCTGAAGCTCGGTGGTGACAAAGGTTTTCACCAAGACCGAGTGGTCCTTGTTGGTGTCGGTGATGATGCCCTGATCGAGGAAGGCGCGAATGCGATACCAGGCGAGCAGGGAACCGATCTGATTGCCGGTGATCAACTGCATGGCACCGGCTGCGTTGCGAACCGCCACGCCCATGCGATCGCAGTCGGGATCGGTCGCAATCACGATTTCGGCACCATCGCGTTCGGCCTGAGCGATGCCCATTTCCAGGGCTTCGGCGTTCTCCGGGTTGGGGGATTTGACCGTAGGAAACCAGCCATCCTCGGTGTCCTGTGCGGGAACAGTGTCGCAGTGGAAACCGAGCCGACGCAGCATCTGCGGGGCGATGGTGCCCCCGGTGCCGTGGAGATTGGTGAAGACGATCTTCAGCGATTCGCGCTGGGATTGAACCATCTCCGGATCGAGAAGCAGGGATTCGAGGCGCGCCATGTAGGCTTCGTCCACCTCTTCGCCGAGATCGATGACGGTGCCGCGCTCACTTTCGGGCACGGCATCGTAGGATTCCCCGGCGATGGCATTGACCTCGTTGATGATGCCGCTGGCGTGCGGTTCCACGACCTGGGCCCCATCGTTCCAGTAAACCTTGTAGCCGTTGTCCGGCGGGGGATTGTGGCTGGCGGTGAGAACGATGCCGGCTCCGGCGTTCAGGTGACGGACGGCGAAAGACAGCTCGGGGGTGCTGCGCGGTTTGATGAAACGATAGACATCGCACCCGGTTTCGGTGGCGACCTTGGCCACGAGGTCGGCGATTTCGCTGCCAAAATGGCGGGTATCGCGCGCCACGGCGATGGAGGGGCGACCGGGGCGTCCCTCGCGCTCGTGAGCGGCTTTCAGGTAACGCGTCAGCCCGAGCGTGGCCCGGGTGATGTTGTAATAGTTCAGCGCGTTGGTGCCGACACAGGGATTGTCGGGGCGCTCGCCCTCGGCGGCCGATCCGCGCTCGGCGGCGGTCACGCGGGGGGAGATGGTCCGGCTTCGCAGGCCTCCGGTGCCGAACGCGAGTTTGCGGAAAAACCGATCATTCAGCTCACTCCATTCTCCCGCCTCGGCGAGTTCCGTGACCGAGGCTTCGTCGATGGGATTGCTCGAAGCTTCGAGCAATTCGCGGATATTTTCGTGGCTGGAGGCGAGCAAGTCGCCGCGTTCCCGGGCCGCGTCGAGCAGAGTGGAAAGATCGGACTTCATTTGGCTTGCACTGTAGGGAGTGGGCACAAGATTGCAATCCTGCGAATGAAACACTGGCGAGAACATCTCCAAGCGGCCCCGGATGCCGAAACCACGGCCTGGCGGCTTTTCAACGGAAAGGGATTTCGCTGGGGCGGCATCTGGATCGACAACTTCGATGGGCACTGGCTGGTCCAGA
This sequence comes from Verrucomicrobiia bacterium, assembly GCA_020440025.1. GTDB lineage: Bacteria > Verrucomicrobiota > Verrucomicrobiia > Verrucomicrobiales > DEV007 > JAEUHH01. The sequence goes on along the minus strand of JAGROX010000062.1, from coordinate 11,301 downwards.
CAACGAAGGACAAATTTCCCGAACCCTTTCGCGAGGCGGTCGAGAGTGGTGAAGCGCGATCAATCTACTGGAAGCACCGGGAGAAGGTGGTGAAGGGAACGCCGCAGTGGATCGCGGGCGAGGTGGTCAAAGAGCCGTTTCCGATCACCGAGAATGGAATCACCTATCTCATTGATTTCGATTCCGGTTATTCGCAGGGGATTTTTCTCGATCAACGGGAAAACCGTCGTCGTCTCATGGATCGCGTTCAGCCCGGGGAGCGCATCCTGAATTGCTTTGCCTACACCTGCGCCTTTTCCGTCGCGGCAGCCAAGGTGGGTGGAATCACCAGCAGCCTGGACCTTTCTAGTCCCTATCTGGATTGGGGAAAGCTCAATCTCGAGAACAACGGGATCGATCCGAAATCACAATACTTCTGCAAGGGCGATGTCTTCGAGTGGCTGGCCACCTTTCATCGTCAGGAACGGCGATTTCGGGGCGTGATTCTCGATCCGCCGACTTTTTCCCGGAATCAGAAGGGCAAGATCTTCAAGGCTGACAAAGATTACGCCGATCTCGTGGCGCTCGCCTGCGGGGTTCTTGAGGAAGACGCCTGGATCCTCTGCACCGGAAACACCCATCATCTGGACAACCGGAGTTTCGAGATGACCGTCCGGGACGGGGTTCGAAGAGGGCGGCGCATCGTTAGTGAGATGGAGACCTTTCCCATGCCGCCGGAGTATGGGGAGGAGGACTACCTCAAGACGGCTTGGGTGACGGTGGCGTGAGACGAGCGGCTCCGTGATTGCATCCTGTTCGGGAATTGAAACGAACCCTTGGTAGGCCTTTTTCAGATACTCCCTTTTCCCATGAACCTTCTCCGACTCCCTTCTCTCGTTTTCGGCCTGATGTCACTGTTCGTCTTGTCCAACTGCGCCACCCAGAATGACCCACTGCCGACCGCTTCCAAAGTCGACCTGAACGGGTTCATGGGGACTTGGTATGTGATCGGCTACACGCCCCTGGGCGTCGACGATGACGCTTACAACGGGATCGAGCACTACTACCTCGCGGAGAACGGCGACATCGAGACCACTTACCAATTCCGCCAAGGGGCCTTCGATGGAGAGATCAAGACCCTCACTCCGGTGGGCCGGGTCTACGACGCGGAATCCAACGCGGAGTGGCGAATGCAGTTCGTTTGGCCGTTCGAGGCGGAGTATCTGATCATGGATCTTTCGCCGGATGGTCAGCGAACCATTATCGCGCATCCCAATCGGAAATACGCCTGGATCATGGCTCGAACGCCACAGATTTCGTCGCGGCATTACGATGACATGTTGGCAAAGCTGGAGGCCGAAGGCTTTGATCTCTCGGTGATCCAGAAACAACCTCAGGACTGGAGCGGGGAGTCGGATCGATTGGAGATGATTCGCGAAGCGGGCAAGACCGAGCGATTGGAAGTGAAAGATTGAGTCTTTGGTGACAACGGTCACGGCTTGCTTAAGGCTTGGAAAATGGCGAAAGCCTTTTACCTTCCCTCCCTTTCACCCGATTTCTCTCTCGTCATGCGCGTCATTTCCTATCAGCAGAAAAATTTCCGTTCCGCGATTCGCAAACTGGATCGTCGATCCCAGCCGCTTGAGCAGGTCGAAAAGACGGTCTCCGAAGTCATCGCCGCGGTGCGCACGGATGGTGACAAGGCATTGCTGGCCTTTGCCGAGAAATTCGACGGGGTGACCTTTCGCAACGGCAAGGCGATGCGGGTGACGGATGCCGAACTCGATGCCGCCGACAAGTTGGTGGATGCCAAAACGAAGCGAGCCATCACCACTTCGCGGAAAAACGTCACCGCCTTCGCCAAACTCAGCCTACGGAAAAACTGGACGGCGAAAAACGTTCAGGGAGCGCAGGTGGGCGAAGTCTTTCAGCCCTTTCAACGCGTCGGCCTCTATGTGCCGGGCGGAACGGCGCCGCTGGTGTCTTCGGCCACGATGACGGTGGCTTTGGCCGCTGCCGCAGGCTGTCCCGAGATCGTGGTCTGCACGCCGCCGCAGAAGGATGGGATGGTGAATCCTGCGTTGCTTCATGCGTTGCGAGCCGCGGGCGCGACCGAGATCTACAAGGTCGGTGGTGCCCAGGCCATCGCCGCCATGGCGATCGGCACCAAGACCATCGCGCCGGTGGTGAAAATCTACGGCCCAGGAAATTCCTACGTGGTCGAGGCCAAGCGCCAGACCTTCGGGATGGTGGCCATCGATCTGTTGCCTGGACCGAGCGAAATCGTGGTCATGGCCGACGACTCCGCCCGACCCGAGTTCATTGCTGCCGATCTGCTGGCCCAAGCCGAGCACGGGCGCGACAGCGAGATTGGTTTCATCACCGATTCTCCGGCGCTGATTGAGGCCGTGGAAAAGGAAATCGAAATTCAGAGCGCGACCCTCAGTCGACAGGGGCCGCTGCGCGAAGTGATCGCGGATCGCTGCTGGCTGGTGCTGGTGGAAAAACTCGAGGACGGTGTCGACATCGTGAATGGCTTCGCTCCCGAGCACCTTTCCCTCATCAGCCGGAACGAAAAATCCCTGGTTCCTCAGATCCGCACGGCGGGAGCCATTTTCCTCGGGAACTGGTCCCCGGTGGCGGTGGGCGATTTCCTCGCCGGTCCCAGTCACGAACTTCCGACCGGAGGCGCGGGGAAAAGCTTTCCCGGACTTACCGTGGATCAGTTTCAGCGTCGCACCAGCATCGTAAAACTCGACCGAGCCGCCATCGCCAAATCCGCGCCCATCGTCGAGGCCTTTGCCGCCGTCGAAGGACTGGATGCGCATGGCAACTCCGCCACCATCCGTCTGAAATAAGGCAGCTGCGGAGTTCTCAGCCCGCCACTTCGGTGGCAGCTTTCTCATCCGGTTTGTGCTCGCCTTCCGGCGGCTTGCCTTTCAGGTCTTTGCCGCGAATGCTCCAGACGTACTGCTCGATCAGACGCAGGTCGGTCGGTTTGAGAATGCTCTTCCATGTGGGCATGCCTTTTTCGGGCACGCCGTTTTGAATCACCTCGTGCAGGTTGTCCTTGGTGGAGCCGTGGATGAAATACCAGTCCGTCAGATTCGGCCCGACCGAGCCGCGACCGTCCTTTTCGTGGCAGAAGGCACAGTTGCGATCAAAGAGCCACGCGCCCTTCATCAGGACCATGCGGCTGTAGGCGGAGGACGCCGAGGACGCGCCAGTCGTGTCTTCTGCCTGTGACGGACCAACCAAAGCGGCCATCGCCAAGGCCAAGCCAGCAATGAGTTTGAGGGGAAGGTGAAATAACGGAGGCATGAGGAGACACCGAATATTGCACGCCTTATGCAACAATAGGACGCGAATATTGGCCGTCTTTGCGCAATATTTGTCGATAGAAACCGGGGCTGAAATGCCCTGAACGGCTTATTTCCACTGATAGACCGAGAGGCCTTTCAGAGACCGCACCAGTAGCTTATCACCCGCCACACCAAGATGAGCCCAGGTGGTATCCTTGGGGCTGATCTCGCGTCGATCCAGCAGGGTAAACTTCTCCGGAGAGGCATCGAAAAGCAACAGCTCACCGCGCTGATCGAGAGCCAGCACTCGACTGCCTTGGCGAACCATGGACCAGTATTCGCCGAATTTTTCTTCGGAAGTCCACGCAACGGTGCCCGAGGCGATGTCGATGCAGTGGAGAAATTTGTCGCGACCGAGAAGATAGAGGTGATCACCCACCACTACCGGCGAGGCCATGTAGCCCTCCAGTTCTTTGAGGCGCCATTTCTCTTTCACACTGAAGGTTCCGTCGGCTGCTTTTTCGATGGCGAAGAGAAAAGAACCCCCGCCGTAGGTGGCGGTGAAAACGTGATCGTCTCCAATGACGGTCGGGGTGAGAATGTTCATGCCACGAAACGCTTCCACCGGGATGGACCAGAGCACTTCCCCGGTCGCGGGATCGAGCCCGCCGAGAGTCGAGCGGGTCTGGGCAATGACCTGACGCTTGCCGTGAAGGGTGCCGATCACAGGAGACGCGAAAGCGCTGCCGAACATCGCCCGGCGATCTTCCAACGCTCGCCACAAGGTTTTTCCCGAGGCCGCGTCCAACTTGGCGACCGCGCATCCGGCCTGAACGTAGACCGCGCCATCGTCGACCAGCGGCGAGGTCACGTGGCCAAAGGCGGGGAGTTCGGTGCCTTCCTGAGCCATGAAATCGATCCGCCACTTTTCCTCTCCGGTGGCGACGTCGAGTTTAACCAAGACGTCCCGCATTCCTCCCACATAGATCGCCCCATCGGCGGTGGCCGGAGTGCAACGCGCCCAGCTTCCGTTTTTCGCGGCGAAGAAGGGGACTTTCATCGCGCCTTCCCAGGAGACTTCCCAAGTCGGCTTGCCGGTCGCGAGATCGAAGGCGCTCACCACCTCGCTTTCCTTGTTTCGCGTTGCCACGGAGAACACCGTGTCGCCAGACACAACAGGGCTGGAGTAGCTTTCATCGAGCGGCACTTCCCAGAGCTTGGTGAGCCTTTCCCCGGCGAGGCTATCCGGCCAGATCACTGAGGCATCCGTGATCTCGCCTGAGCGCAAGGGACCTCGCCATTGGTTCCATTCTTCGGCAAGCGAAGCAATCGTGGTTCCTGCCATCAGGAGGCAGGCGGACAGCCAGAATTTGGTGAAGCGCATGAAGGGTAAACGCCTGTCCCTGAACTACGGATGCGCCCGGATTGCCTGACCGGGGAGCGCGTTTTCCACGATCTCCCCGTCACGGACCACCACGGTGCCCGCGACGATTACGAAAGGAATGCCCTCGGAAAATTCCTTCGGCTCGGTAAAAGTGGCGCGTTCGGTGACCGATTCCGGATCAAAGAGGGTCAGGTCGGCGACACAACCCTGTTGAATGCGGCCCATTTGTTTCATCATCGGGGCCCGGGCTTCCAGTCGTTGCGCGGGCATGAGAGTGATCTTCCGCAGGGCCTCCATCAGAGTCAGCTCTTTCAGCTCGCGAACGTAGTGGCCGAGGATGCGGGCGTAGGTGCCGGCGTTGCGCGGATGCCCCACCAAGCCGTCGCTGGCGATCATGGAGGCGGGGTGAATGATGGCTTCGGTCACGACGCTTTCAGGATTGGAATGCACAATCACCAGGCCACCGGTCTCGCGATATTTCCGAAAAGTCTCCTCGCTCAGTCGTTCTCCAGTGGCTCCCCACTGAAGATCTCCGTAGTCGAGGCCAAACTCTTCGCGCCAGCCATCGGCAAACATGGAGGCCGAAATGTCGGTCATCCCGGCAGTCCACGGATAGATCTCCGCGGTGACATCAAGGTCGTGGGTCTGCGCCTCGGCGGCCATTTGCAGGAGTTTCGGCGTGGAGGAGGCTCCGATGGCCTGCAGGTGAACGATCTGCAGGGGAGCGCCGGTGATGGCCGAGCAGGCGATCACTTCTTGAGCCGCCTCGATGCTGCGGTCGCCACGTTCGCGAAGATGGACATGACAGGATGCCTGGTAATTCGCCGCAGCGCGAAACATCTCCAGAATCTCCCATCGCGTTGCCGCAGGAGTATAGCGAATGCCGAAACCCACCGCGACGGCACCGGCGTCTAATCCGCGCGCGATGCCGGCCTTCATCTCGGCAATCTGTGCGGTGGTGGCTTCGATCGTCGCCGCTTTGGAATCCGCCTTGGGCAAAAATCCGGGGAAGTCGCCCATGACCCGCATCCGCACCGGGATGTGTCCCACGGCGACGCCGAAATGGAGCGGGAGTTTTCCCTCGTATTTTCGATACCAGGGATCCACATCGTCGGTGCCGACCTCGAGCTCGAGTAGACTGGTGACGCCGTCACGAATCTTGAAACGAATCGATTCCTCGTCCCACGCATGTTGGTGCAGGTCGATAAAACCCGGGGCGACCACCAAACCGGCGGCATCGATGACCTCGCTTCCGGAAAGTGGAGACTCGCTGATCGCAGCGATCTTCCCATCGGAAATGCCGATCTCCCGAACCGCATCCAGGCCCGTCTCAGGATCCATCACCCGACCACCGCGAATGACGAGATCGAAAGTCTCCGCTGACGAGCCCGTGACGGGAAATACCAGGGCGAGAGCGAAAAGGAGCGAGGTCGCGAAAGATTTCATGGTGTGGGCGTCGTTGTCACGGTGATCGTTTCCCATCCGAAGGTGGGCAAGGCTTTCGCCGCCGTGGGACTGACGTTGCCAGTGAGGACGAGGCGCTTGGTCGGACTCTCGAAGGGGGACTTTTGAATAAACTCGGAGAATTCTTCCGTCCAGGAAACGAAGTCGAAAGGAGCGACCAGTTCCATGGAGCCATCGGGGAGGTAGGCTGCCGGGAGTTTGCCGAAAATGGCGTAGGACGCATAGGGAGTGACCTCGTGGCGCTGCGCCATCAGGGTGAGCGCCTCGGAAAGAAAACGAGCCTGAATGCCATTCTCGCAGTTCACCATGAGTCGGACGAATTCTGCGCGACCGGGGCCGTCGCCGAGACGGGGGAGAGTGGTGGTGATTTGATGCCTGAGCGAAGCGGGGAGGTCGGGGTTTTCGATCACCGCGTCGATCACCCCGATTTTGATCCCGAGATTTTCCAGGATTCTGCGATCACGAAGGGCCAATTCCGCCGGACTGGCCTCGTAGATTTCCTCGGGAAGCCCGACCAGTTCGGTGGCAGTCAATCCGATCGATGCGCCCGAGGACGCCACTTTTACCCCGATGTTGAGCGGCAGTCCGCCGGCGAAAAAGGCCCAGGTGACCTTTTCCATTTCTTCCTGAAGCC
>JAGROX010000062.1:0-4404 GCA_020440025.1 Verrucomicrobiia bacterium | reverse complement strand
ACTTTGCGCACGGCGCTGCCAACCGAGGAACCGATCTGACTGAAAAGTCTGCCGACGGTGTGCGGCACCTGCTTCACGGAATCGACGGGGTTTTCCACGATGTTCTTTGCCGCTTCGATGGGTTCCTCGACCGATCTTCTCAGGCCTTCGGCAAAAAGATCGCTCCGGCTGACAGCGATCAGCGTGGCAATGGCCTCGATCTCGCGCACCCGCGTTGGCACTTCGCGAATCCCGGAGCACTCGAAGATGCCGAAATCGGAATCGATGACGAAATGGATCAGGAAGCCATCGCTCTGAGCCAATTCTCTCACCTGATGATGAGGGCCTTTCATCAGGTCCGGACCGAGGAACTGCGCTGCCTCGAAAGTCGGAGTCGGCTCAAAGGGCGCTGGGGCCGGAGATTTCTGCGCCCAGGCCGGAGGCATCACCGCCAGCAGGGAAAGGAAGGGGAGGAGACGGATGAAATTCATGAGAGGAGTGGAGGTCGTGCGGTAGGGGTAACGGCGTCACCCGGCCCCCTTCAGAGTGCGGGCAATTTGGATGGCTGCCACCACAAAAGATTTTCCCTCCCTGGACTTCACTCAAAGAATTTCCTGAATCACTTTCCCAAAATCACGCTCCAGTCGCTTCTGCCCCGGCACTTCCATGCGATGCGAATGCAGCCCCATTTGATGCAGAAGCGTGGCGTGGATGTCGGTGACGTAGTGGGGATTCTCGACGGCGTGGAAGCCGAGTTCGTCGGTGCTGCCGTGGGCAATGCCGCCCTTGATGCCGCCGCCCGCCATCCAGACGCTGAAGCCGTAGGGATGATGATCCCGTCCATCGGCGCCCTGAGATCCCGGGGTGCGACCAAACTCGGTTGCGAACACCACCAGGGTTTCCTCCAGCAGACCGCGCTGCTTGAGGTCTTTGATCAGTCCGGCGACGGGTTGGTCGACCTGACGAGCGAGCTCGGAATGTTTTTCCTTCAGCTTGGAATGCTGATCCCACGCGCCCGCGGCTCCGTCGCCGTGCATGATCTGGATGAATCGCACGCCGCGCTCAGCGAATCGGCGCGCCGCCAGCAACTGCTCCGCAAAAGGACGGGTCTCCTTTTGATCAAATCCGTAGAGCTTCTTGGTCGCTTCGGATTCGGCATCGAAATTGATGACGCCTGGCACGGCCGTCTGCATCCGAAAGGCGAGTTCGTAGGACCGAATCCGCGCCTCCAAGGCGGGGTCATCCGGGTAGCGCGTTGCGTTCAGCCGATTCAATCGATTCACCAGACCAAATCCGAGTTTTTGCTCGGCTGGGGAGAGGTCGCCTTCGGGACGGGCGTAGTCGAGTGGGTTCTTGGGATCGACTTTCAGCGTTACCGCATCATAGGCCGGGCCGAGATAGTGGCCGTCGCGCGAGTCGAAGAACCGTGGCCCCATGCTGATGAATTGAGGCAGGTTATCATTCAGGGAACCCAGGCCGTACTTGACCCAGGCGCCGATCGTTGGCACCCGGGGGTCCAGCATGTGGCGACCGGAATGAAACTGCACCTGGGCACCGTGATTGTTATCAGTGGTCCACATCGAACGGATCACGGCGATGTCATCGATGCACGAACCAATGTGGGGAAACCAATCGCTCACCTCGAGCCCGCTTTGCCCGTGCTTCCGGTAGCCGACCTGCAGCGGGTAGATCTCATTTCGTTGCTTGCCATTGGCGTCATTGACGACGACGACCCGAACGTTCTTCAGTTTCTCCGGATCCAATACGCTGGCGAAGGGCGTCTCCTCGATGGTTTTTCCCGCATACTTGGTCAGCGCCGGTTTGGGATCAAAACTCTCCATGTGGCTGACACCGCCGCGCATGAACAGCCAGATCACGCTCTTCGCTTTCGGAGCAAAATGCGGACGCCCGTCGGGAGGCGACCAGACACCGGTCTCGCCACCGGGAGTGGCGGCGATGCCATCGCGGCTCAGCATCGCGTTCAGCGCCATCCCGCCAAACCCGAGCGCGGAACGCTGGAGAAACTGACGGCGTTGTATGGCGGCAAGTTCTGCCCTGAATGCGGAAGGGTTCACGGGTTTAGCGAATGGTAACAAAATCGTTGTGATTCAACAAGGCGTGGATCAGTTGGGCACGATGACGGGAATCGAGGGATTCCGGCTTTTCCTCGGGGGCCAGTTTCCGAAGATCCTCCAGATAGAGCCGACATTCGGCGCGTTCGGACTCGTCCGGAGCCCGCGCCAGAACGATCGCGAAGGCGGCTTCGATGAACGCGTTCTCGTCATCAGTCGCGTTCAAATGATCGGCGATTTTGGCCGCCTGTTGCAGGGAGAGGGCACTGTTGGACAGCGCGAGCGCCTGCTGGGGCACGATGCTCTCGCTTCGACGATAACACTGAAGAAGATCGGCGTCGTCGAACATGGTGAGAAACTTGTCCTGCTGATCGCGGGAGTGGAGGAAGTAGAGACTGCGGCGATTCGAAGGCTTGGAAGGCGATAGCGAGGGGCCTCCCATAGTGACATCGAGGTTTCCCGAAAGTTCGAGCAGGCTGTCGCGGACCACCTGCGATTCCATCCGACGTGGATTCATCCGCCAGTAGAATTGGTTCGTCGGATCAGCTTCGACCGTGACGCGATCGGCCCCAGCGGCAGTCGAGGTGAGGCGGTAGGTCTCCGAAGTTACCATCAGCCGATGGAGGTGGCGGAAACTCCAGCCAGATTCGATGAACTCCGCCGCCAGCCAGTCGAGCAATTCCTGATGCTCCGGGCGCGGGGCCTGCCGGCCAAAATCGAATACCGTTGCGACCAATGGCTCGCCAAAGTGGCGCAGCCAGACATGATTCACTGCGACGCGAGCGGTCAGGGGATTGTCCCGCGACGTGATCCACTGCGCCAGCATGGTGCGACGCCCCGAACTGCTCTCGGGAAAGATCGCGGGAGTGTCCTCGTCCTTTTCGGTCGGGGCTTCGAGGGCCTTCTTGGCTGCCCGCAGGGGTTGATAGCTGGCTCCGCCTGCTGCCAGTGCTTTCTCCGCGGCCTGCAAAGCCTTCTGCGCCTCCTTGAGTTTTCCGGCATCGCCGCTTTTCTCATGGAGGGCGACTTCCACGTTTGCTTTTGCTTGGGCTGACTTCGCCTGTTTCTGCGCGGCGGTTTTGGCGAGGGCCGTGGCATCGGCAGCGTAGGAGATGGCGGCATCGTCGGCGGCGATGGTGGCTTCGAGCGCTTCTAATTCGTCCTCGGCATGATGGAGGCGGGCTTCCGCGAGTTTCACCGAAGCGACAAGGTCTTCGATGCTTTCGGATGCTTTTTCGGCTCCGGCGGTGGCCGTAGTCAATTCGAAATCGGCGGGCAGGGCGCGGACGATGATGGAATCAAACGACGCCGTGGCATCGAAGGCCGAGACCGCGAGTTTGCCGCCGGGATTTCGTCGCGGCAATCGATAGGCGATGAGGAATTCATCGTCCAGCCAGACGTTGATCAACTGACCGCGAACCGCGAATCTCAGTTCGTAGGTTTGGCCAACGGTGATGGGTTTGGCGACCCGGCCATCTGAGGGGTATTCCGTTTTGCCGCCGGTGGTGTGAGCGATCTGCACCTTGGGTCCCGCCTGGTGGGCGCTGGTGTAGACGAAATTCGATTCCTGGTCGTCGTCGGAGAGATCGAAGCGGAAGGTCACCGACTTGTAGGTCGTCCCGCCGGTGGTGGTGTAGCGGCAGGTGAGTTCGAAGTCGTGCGGGTGCGGTTCGCGACTTTGCAGCAGGTTGGGGTCGCGACTCGCGATCGTCTGGATCAGTTGACCTTTCTCAAATTTCCAACCTTCCCCGAGGGGCTCCCATTGTTCTGGGTTCTCCCGATCAAACTCGTCTTGCAACCAGATCGATCCGTCGGCGGGTGTGGCCGGCGCTTTCGATTCGGCGGGAGCATCCTTGGGAGCGTTCGCCAGCTTGGATCGGGCCTCCTCCAGCTGTTGGGTGGCAGCGTCGATCATCTCTCGTGCTTCGTTCAGGCGATCGGCACGCGCATACTCGCGGGAGCCGGGAGCCCACGATTCGGTTGGCAGTTTCACCGGAGTGATTTCGGGAGCGAAGCTGGCGAGAAAACTCGGGACACCCGGAGTCAACGCTTTGGTCGTATCCGGGTTTGCCGGATCGCCTCGGACATGGAGGAAAGTTTCCGCATCAAGGTGATCATCGTAAACGCGGGGCAGGCCGTCCTTTTCAAAATCGGTCACGCCGGGCACCGGATCGAGCCGAACCTGATGCGGTTCGAAGACGGCCCGGAAGCGATAGTAATCGAGTTGCTCGATGGGGTCATACTTGTGATCGTGACACTTGGCGCAATTCATCGTCAGGCCGAGGAAGGCTTTGCCGGTATGCTCAATCGTGCTGTCCAGCCAGGTCGTGCGATTGAACAGGTAGTAGTTCCG
>JAGROX010000379.1 GCA_020440025.1 Verrucomicrobiia bacterium | reverse complement strand
CGGCAAATGGCCGGCCTACTATCCCGATTCCCTGCCCGCCAGCTTCGATGTCGGACTCGGCTCCCCTACTGGCGTCGGCTTTGGCTACGAATCGAACTTTCCCGCCAAATGGCGCGAGGCCTTTTTCATCGCGGATTGGTCCTACGGGCGATTACTCGCCGTCACGCTGACTCCAGACGGCGCCAGCTATCGGGGAACCTCGGAGACCTTTCTCTCGGGCCGTCCCCTCAATCTCACCGACTTCGCGTTTCACGACGGTTCCCTCTGGTTCATCACCGGCGGTCGACGCACCCAGTCCGCGCTCTACCGAGTCAGTTGGACGGGAGAACAGGAAGAACCGAAATGGACGCCTCCCGCACCCGATCCCAAGGCCGCGGAACTCCGGGCGCTTCGTCATCAACTGGAGCGCTATCACGCCGAAACCAGCGAAACGGGCCTGAAGCTCGCCTTGGAAAACATCGATCATCCCGATCGCTTCATTCGTTTTGCCGCCCGCGTCGCCTTGGAGAATCAACCGGTCCCCGAGTGGCGGGACACGATTCTGGAGCGACGGTCGCCCGACGGCTTGCTCGCGCTGGCCCGTCTCAGCAAGGCCAAGCGCCAGCCAGCCCTCATCGCCGCCGCCTGCGCCGCGATTCAACAGGGTCAGGTCAACGACTCAACCCTGTTGACTCTGCTTCGCGCCCTGCAACTCAGCTTTATCCGCCAGGGCGAGCCGGACGACGCGCTGCGCGACCAGGTGATCGCGGCGCTCGATCCGCTTTACCCTGCGAAGACGATGCCGATCAATCACGAGCTCTGCGAGCTACTGGTCTACCTGAGCGCGCCGAAGATCATCGACCGCACCCTCGCCCTCTTGGAAGCCTCGGATGACACCCGAGATCTCTCGCACTATCTCGTGTTCCTCCGCTATGTCGAAACCGGCTGGAGCACCGACCAGCGCCGTCGTTATCTGGAGAGCCTGCGCCGTTTCGATCAATGGCCGGGAGGCCGCTGGTGGGTTCGCACTGGTCAGGATCTTCGCAAGGAGGCCATTGCTGCCCTCACGGAATCGGAGCGCAAAACGCTCGCTGATCTGCTCGATCCCGCCACGCCCGAAGTGGAATCGCCCGTCATCACGCTCGATCCCGCCAAGTTTGTGAAAGCGTGGACGCTGGAAGATTTCACCGCGGAACTCGGTCAATCGCTCTCGAAACGCGATCTCGCATCCGGGAAGCAGGCCTATCATCAGGTCGGCTGCGCCCTCTGTCATCGCATGGGCAGCGATTCCGCCACGTCCCAGGCGGTCCTCGGCCCAGACCTCACCGGAATCGGCGGTCGATTCGATCCTCATGCGATGCTGGAATCCATCATTCACCCTTCTCTCGTCATCGCGGATCTCTATCGCAATCCGGCGGGCCCCAATGTCTCCCTGATGCCTCCGGGGCTGATCAATCAACTCACCAAGGAACAGGTGCTGGATCTGTTGGCCTATCTCCAGAGAGGCGGAAGCGAAAACGAAACGCGTTGAGGACAAATGAGGATTGAACGAACCGGCGGAGGTCGCTAGAACTGCCGCAATGCCACTGAATGTTGTCAAAGCGGGTCAGGAGACCATCGCTGTCGAGGTCACCGAACGATTCCGCGAGAAAACCGAGCCTTTTTTCTGGCCATTGATCGGCGACTACCCGCTCTACGATCGCTACATCTATCTCGTGATGATGGCCGATCCGGAGCGCGAGGCCGTCTATGAAGCCGCCATCCAGCGGAACTGTCGGGACAAGGTCGTGGTCGATGTGGGAACCGGCGACACCGCCATCTGGGCCCTGGCCGCCGCTCGCGCGGGCGCCCGCAAGGTCTATGCGCTGGAGGAGAATCCCAAGTCGGCGGCCCGAGCGCGCAAGGTGATCGCCGAAGCCGGGTTCGAATCCATCATCGAAGTGCTTGAAGGACGCTCCGACACCCTCGAAGTGATCGAGACGGCCGACCTCATGATCTCCGAGGTCATCGGCGAGATCGGCGGCTCGGAAGGCACGGCTGCCGTCCTCAACGATGTGCGAAATCGCTGGCTGAAACCGGACGCGCGATCCATCCCCGCCCGCTGTCTCACCTGGGCCTGTCCGGTCGAACTGCCTGATGCGGTCATGGAACATCCAAAACTGGAGTTGATGGGCCGTCGCTACGTGGAACAGATTTTTCAACTGGCTGACACTCCTTTTGACCTCCGCCTGACGCTGGACAATTGCTTTCCTGAAATCGAATCGGGAAGGCTGTCAGCACCTGCGGTGATGGAGGATTTGAATTTCGGCGCCCATTGCCCGACCGACTACGAGACGACGCATCGCTTCGAAATCACGAAGTCGGGTCGCTTCGATGGCATCATTCTCTGGATCGAACTTTTCGCCGACGAAATCGAACCGGGAATCTCCTCCATGACTCCGGGCAGCAACTGGCGACCGGTCTTTCTGCCGCTGTTCTCGCCGGGAGCGAAGGTCGCAGAAGGAGACGAAATCGTCCTCGAATGGAGCAGCCGACTCTCTGAGGACGGGCATCATCCGGACTACACCGCGAAGGCCACGCTCCGATCCGAATCCGGCACCCACACCGCGGCGCTTCGCTTGCCCCGATACGGCACCGCCGATGATTTTCGGCAGAACGCCTTCTACGAGAAGCTGTTTCCGCGAGATTGACAAATCCCTGACGAACAGAGCATTCTGGTGATGAAACCATGAGCAGTTTTCACATCCGCCCCCGTTTTACTCAGGTGTTGGAAATGGATCCTGAGAGTCTGCGTGAACAGATCGTCAACCGAGTCCAGAACTCTGGCGGGCGATTCGAAATCAAGAGTTTCCCTGACTTTGTCTGTCTCCGCATTCACCAGGAGGACCGGCATTTCTGGTCGCCGCGCCTGAATCTCAGCCTCGCGGCAACCGACGACGGAAAGACCGAGGTCAAAGGCATCTACGGCCCCAATGCCAACGTCTGGTCACTGTTTCTGTTCAGCTATCTGATCGCGGGCTTTTTCGGATTCATCGCCGCCGTCATCGGCATCTCCCAATGGATGATCGGCAACGAACCCTGGGGATTCTGGGCGCTGGGAGGGGCTTTGACGGTTATCGTGATCCTGTATCTGGTCGCTCAGTTTGGACAAAAACTCGGCGTGCAGCAGACCTTTCTGCTGCATCAGACTTACGAGTCAGCCATCGGTGCTCACGCTGAGATTCACTGACCACCGGACGGCTTCTTCTTGGCCGAGCGACGGCGACGTGACGAGGGACGTTTCTTTTTCGACGGCGCGGCGGCCGGTTTCGGGTCGGCTCCGGATTTGGGACGCTTTTTGTTTCGGCTTGGCTCCGACGCCTTTCGCTTGCTCGAAGGGCGAGACTTTGCCGGCTGATCTTTCGCGTAACGCCGCTGTTCTTTCTTCCTCGAAGGACCTCGCCCGGAACCTCCCGTGGCCCGGCCATCCTCGGAAATCAGGCGGAAATCGACCTGTTTTTTGACGGAGTCAACCTTGGCGACTTCCACCTCGACGCGATCACCGAGCCGGATGATTCGTCGATTGCGGCGTCCCATGATCTGGATACGAGTGGGATCGAATTCGTAGAAATCGTCCTCGATCAGCGACAAGGGTGCCAAACCGCTCATACCGAGATCGGTGACATCCACGAAGAAACCGAAGTTTCGAATGTCGATGACGAGTGCCTGGTAGCGGACCGGTTTTCCGGATGCCAACTGAGCCTCGAGGTAGGCGTAGAGTTTGACGGCCTTGCTGTCCTTTTCCGCATCGGCGGAGTTCCGTTCGGTGGACGAGATGTGATCCGCCACCTTCATGAGTTCGGTGATTTTGGCTCCCCATTTTTCGAACAGGCTGCGATGCACCACGAGGTCGGCGTAGCGCCGGATCGGCGAGGTGAAGTGAGCGTATCGGGTCTTCGCCAGACCGTAGTGACCGAGTGATTCCACCGAGTAGCGGGCGCGCATCAGGGATTTCAGGAACCCGATCTTGAGCGCGGAACCGATGGCGATCCCATTAAGCCGCTTGAGGAGCTTCTGCACTTCCTCGGGTTTCTCCAGATTTCCGCAGGGCAC
>JAGROX010000061.1:9388-11757 GCA_020440025.1 Verrucomicrobiia bacterium | reverse complement strand
GCAGAACCCGAGGCAGAACCCGAGCCTGAACCGGAGCCTGAACCGGAGCCTGAACCGGAGCCTGAACCGGAGCCTGAACCGGAGCCTGAACCAGAGCCTGTCGTCAGAAAGGCACCTGTCATCGTGCCTCGGCGGTTACCCGTTTGGGAGCCTGTTTGGGCGCCAGAACCTGAAACGGTCTCGACCCCGGAGGCAGTCTCGACCGAGGTGGCTCCCGAGCCGGAATCGGAAACAATCACGCCTCCTGTCTCCGATTTCGCGATCGAGACTCCGGTGAAGCCCCTCCCTGTGGTTCCCGAACCCGTAACGCTTTCCCCCGTCGAGATTTCTCCTCTGGCCGCGCCTTTCGTTGCGAAAGCAAGCCCCTCGGTTTCTCCCGAAAAAGGTGATCGCCCGCGCGTACTCGTGGTTCATCCCGCCGGCTCCACGGGACGCATGATCCGTGAGACCCTGCAGAGTTTTACCACCGCCCAAGTCGATAGCTCACCAGACACGGTCTACGGCTATGAACTGGCCTTGGCGCGACGGTATCAGCTTTTCATCATCGCACTGCATCTGCCAGACATGGAGGGCACCCTACTTTACGAGATGATCTCAAAGACCTACAGCACCTTCCGAGAAGGCGAGGCCAGAGTCGCTCCGGGCGTGATTTTCATCCGCGAAGCCGACGACCCACAACCGGCGGACGAAATCAGTCGCGACGCACGCGTCAAAGGAATCCTCAGCAAACCGCTGAGCATCGAGCGCCTCCTTGAAAGCGTGAAGAGCACGCTGCCAAAACGCGAACCGATGGGACCCGGTAGCGGTGGAGCGGCCAATTCCTGAACCTGCCATGACTTTCTTCGATCCCCCGACAACACCCGGCCGGGTAAAAGCGAAAATCTGCGGATTCACCGATGCCGAGGAAGCCGAGAAGGCCATCGCTCTCGGGGCTGACGCCTTGGGGATCAACTTCTGGCCCAAATCGAAGCGATACCTTTCTCTAGCCGATGGCCTGCCTTGGTTGAGACCACTCGCGGGGACGGTCACTCGCATCGGCGTCTTCGTGAATGCTACGGAAGACGAAATCGCTGCCACCCTCGATTCGGGCGCGATCGATGCCGCACAGCTACATGGCGACGAATCGCCCGAGCAAGTCAGCGCCTTGATCGAACGCGGCTATCATGCCTTCAAAGCCCTCGGCGTGAAGGATCACACGATGCTGGAACGTGCCGCTGAATTTCCCGGCGAGACACTGTTGCTCGATGCCTGGGCACCGGTGGAATATGGGGGCACGGGAGAAACCATGGATTGGGCTCTGGGGCGCGAGGCTGTCACCCGCTGGCCGGATCGTCGTATTGTTCTCGCCGGCGGCCTCACCCCTGACAATGTCGGGGACGCGATTCGCCAGGTGCATCCGTTCGGGGTCGATGTCGCCAGTGGGGTGGAGTCTGGCATTCCCGGTCGAAAAGATCTCGACAAGGTGGCGGCGTTTCTCGAAGCCGTGCGAGAAATCGGTTGAGTTTACAGGCTCGCATCGCAAGGGTTGCGGCCCGCGAATTTTCCCGAAAAAGAAGAACCAACGAAGGATTTATCGACATGAGTGACCAAGCTTTCAACATCGCAGTGCTGCCCGGCGACGGGATCGGACCCGAAGTCATGGCCGAGGCCCGCAAGGTGCTGGCCCGAGTCTCTGAAAAATTCGGGGTGACTTTCCACTACGACGAAAAACTGGTCGGTGGGGCTGCCATCGACGCTTCCGGTTCACCGCTGCCGGAGGACACCCTGAAAGCCTGCGAAGCCGCTGATGCCATCCTCTTTGGCTCAGTCGGTGGTCCCAAGTGGGAAAATCTCCCGCCCGATCAGCAACCGGAGCGCGGTGCCCTGTTGCCGCTGCGGAAACATTTCGGCCTCTTCGCCAATTTGCGCCCGGCCGTGTGCTTCCCGGCGCTGACTCACGCGTCACCAGTGAAGGAAGAGCGCATCGCGGGCGGTTTTGACGTGCTCTGCGTCCGCGAACTCACCGGCGGCATCTATTTTGGCACGCCGAAAGGCATCGAAGTTCGCGACGGCGAAAAAGTCGCCATCGACACCATGGTTTACAGCGAAAGCGAGATCGAACGCATCGCTCACGTCGCATTTGCCGCTGCCCAGAAACGGGACAAGCGACTGGTCTCGATCGACAAAGCCAACGTGCTGCAGAATGGCCTCCTCTGGCGTGAAGTCGTGGTCCGCGTCTCCAAGGAGTATCCCGATGTGACGCTCAGCCACCTCCTCGTGGACAACGCCGCCATGCAACTGGTCGCCCGTCCGAAAGACTTCGACGTCGTGCTCGCAGAGAATCTTTTCGGCGACATCCTCAGCGACGAGATGGCGATGATCGCCGGTTC
>JAGROX010000061.1:0-9270 GCA_020440025.1 Verrucomicrobiia bacterium | reverse complement strand
GCCCAGATTCTCTCTGCGGCGATGTTGCTGCGTTTCTCCTTCGGTCTGAACGACGCCGCCGATGCCATCGAAGCAGCGGTGAAAGCCTCGATCGATGATGGCTATCGCACCGGCGACATCTACACCGGCGGCGAAGGAACCCAAAAAGTCGGCACCTCGGCGATGGGCGACGTCATCGTCAGTCACCTCGACTGAGCCGACCGATGTCAGAACATCCGGAACCCGATTCCGCGTCTCCGAAGGTGGTATTCTCCGCCTTCGAGACGGAGTTGGCGGTGCGTCCGGACGACATCGACATGAACCGGCATGTCCACAATTCGAAGTATCTCGACTACGTCCTCGCCGCGCGTTTCGATCAAATGGAACGCTGCTACGGGATGTCGATGGACGCCTTTCTCGAGCGCGGTTTCAGCTGGGTGGTAAAAGCCGCCTACATCGAGCACAAGCGACCGCTGAAACTTGGCGACGTCGTCACGGTGCGAACGCAGGTCAAAGAGGTCCACACCCGCGGCGTGAAAGTGGGGTTCGAGATCGTGAAAAACCACGACAGCAAACTGAGCGCCGCCGGCTGGCTCGACTACGTCATGGTCCATTTTGAAACCGGACGACCCGCGATCATCCCCGAGGATATTCTCGAGACCTATTCGGTGTGAGGCTCAGGTGCCGCTCGGCGCCTCTTTCAGATCCTTGAGAAAAGTCGCCAATTGCCCGGCCACGACACCGTAGCAAGCGAAATCTCTCGCCCGGCGAATCGATTCGTTCACGGCCTTTTCGTAGGCAACTGCATCTTCCATCAAGATGCGCAACCGATCATCGACCGCTTCCAGCGATCCCGATCCGTCATCGGCCAAATCCGGGAATATCAAGCCCTCGAGGGCCGAGTTCCCTCCCGCGCAAAGCGTGCGACAGAGCGCGGCATCGCCAGCCACCTGACCGGGGACATAACTGCGATCCAACTGAAAGACCAGTCGATGCGAAGCGATCTTGGTGAGGTAGCGATCGTAGCTGAGCGGTTGGTTGACGACGTGCAACCTGGACTCCGGAAATGAAGACTCCAGTTGCCGAAGCAGACGGCGACCGCTGCGCTTGTCACCATTGATCACCGTAATCGGCATTTCCAATTCCTCGCTCAACACAGCGACGCGGGACAAGGTATGAAGATGGTTGCGGGTGGGCACGAAAAACTGACGCGTTCCCACCATGATCCCCTCGCGCTTTTCCAGAGGCTTCCCAAAATCCCACTCGGGAAACTCCAACGGATAAGGCGTGGGAATGAAGCGCGTTTTCCGCTCAAATTCCGCCGCGCTCAGCCAACCCCAACGGGGCGGAAGGACCGCAGTAGGCGAGAGAATTCCATCAGCCAGCGTCAGGATGTCCTGATAGGCTTCCAGAGACCGGGTGGATCGCAATTGGTCGGCAATCTGATAGGGACCGGATTCTTTCCAAGCTGCCAGCACCGGAACCCCGGCATCTTTTAATTTCCGAATGGCTTCCAGACTGACGTTCACCCGACTGCGAATCAGCACCAGGACGGCATCGAACCGGTCCTGCTGTTCGAGAATCGCGGAGGCACGATCAAAAAAACCGCCCTTGGTCGCGGCAGCGTAGGCGTGGTAGTTGATCGGCGGATGCGGATCTTTTCCCGGTTTCCTCGGGCCGTGCGCATAATCGATCGAAGGATCTCGCCCACCGGGGTTAAGAACGGCCAAACAAATCGGCGCAGACGGGTCGGTCATGATGAGGATCGGGGTCGGTGATGGTGCGCGATACTGGATTTGAACCAGTGACCCCCACCGTGTCAAGGTGATGCTCTACCCCTGAGCTAACCGCGCTTTCATCGACCAGCGGAGGTTTTACCACACCGCATTGCCCCCTTGGGGAGGGGCGAAGAATAAAGCCCCAGCGGAGGGAATCGCAACTATTTTGTCACCCCCGCTCATCAGTTGCCGCCAATGGCATCGCATGGCAGTCTCTGGAGCAACTTCTCGCCGATCCTGCCATGCACCTCACCGGAGAAACCTACTCATCCAAAGCCGCAGCGGGTGAGATCCATCGGCAGGTATTTCACCCGGACAGCGGCGATGGAGAACTGATCGGCAGCGTTCTGCTGCTACACGGCTTGGGCGATCATCTCGGATGTCACCTGCCCGCAGCCGAACTTTTTTGTCAACGAGGCTATCTCGGCGTCGGCGTCGATTGGCCCGGCCACGGCCGCTCAGCAGGAAAGCGGGGACATATTCTGGGACTCGATCCCACTTTCGGATTGATCGATGAAACCCTCGATTGGCTGTCAAAACAGCCGCGGCCTAGAGGCAGTCGCGGGATCTACGCGCATTCGACGGGGGCTTTTGTCCTGCTGAATTATCTCCTGCGCCAACAGACTCAACAGGGTCAGGTCGGCGACTCAACCCTGTTTGATTGGATCTGGCTCAGTTCTCCGCTGTTGCGTCCCGATCATGGGCAAAACCCGTTGCTGATTTTCGGCGCCAAATGGTTGGCCAAACTGGCGCCAACCTTGATTCTGGATACGAAAGTACGACCGGAGCGCTGTCGCCACGTGCCTGCTGAGGGTGTCACCGCCAGCCCCGAGATGGATGGCTGCCACCACTGGGTCAGCGCTGCATTCGGAGGCGACCTGGTTCGTCGAGGCCATAGGATCAATCAGACCGCCACCGCGATTACCGAGCCGACTCGGGTGCTGATTACCCAAGGAGCGGAAGACGAAATCTGTCCGCCCCGTTTTTCGGAAGCGTTTTTTCGGGAGATTCCCGCGCCCGACAAAACCTATGTAATCCTGCCTGGCATGCGCCACGAGGTGATGCGTGAGCCAGGCAATGAAGCCGCCGTCGAGCGGATCACTGCTTGGCTGGACGAAAATCCGTCTATGGTCAGGCACTGACCGCCGCTTCCTCGGGATCGATGAAATCCTTATGGAAATCACGCCCCTCCTCGGTCGCCATCACGTATCCGGCACGAATGACGAAGTCGCCGAAGCGTTCTCCCTCGTTCCGGTTTTTCGCATAGTCGGTGATCACAGGACGAAGAAGGTCTTTGATGTCAGCGGTGTTGACCGATTTCCGATACAGCTTGCTCAGACGATCACCGGCAAAACCGGCGCCGAGGTAGACGTTGTAGGTATTCGGCTTGCGACCGACAAATCCGATCTCCGCAAGATAGGGACGAGCGCAACCGTTGGGGCAACCCGTCATGCGAATAGTGATGGCGTCGTGACGCAATCCGCATTCTTCAATGACCTCATCGAGCTCGGTGATCAGATCCGGCAAATAGCGCTGGGACTCCGCCAGGGCCAAACCGCAGGTCGGCAGGGCAACGCAGGCCATGGAATTGAGCCTAAGAGCGGTGCGTTCGTGGGCATCGATCATCGAATACTTCTCCAACAGAGCGGTAATCCCCGCTTTCGCTTCTGGGGCGATATTGGCGATGATGAGATTCTGATTGGCCGTCAGTCGGAAGTCTCCTTGGTGCACTTTGGCGATTTCCCGGAGGCCGGTCATCAGCGGATACTGGTCGGTGTCCAACACGCGACCATTCTCGACAAACAAGGTGAAATGCGAGTGACCGCGGTGATCCTCCACCCAGCCATAGCGATCACCGTTGTGCTCGAACTCAAACGGACGCGGCTCCTCGAGTTTGAACCCGAGCAGTTTTTCGCACTCCTCACGGAAGCCATCGAGCCCCATGCGTTCGATGGTGTATTTGAGGCGGGCATTGGCTCGGTCTTCCCGGTTTCCGTTGTCGCGCTGGACTTTGACCACCGCCTCGGACACGGCGAGCGCTTGCTCGGGGGTGCAGAATCCCATCACGTCCGCCAGTCGAGGAAACGTTTCTTCCTTCCCGTGGCTCATTCCCATTCCGCCGCCGACGGTCACATTGTAACCCACGATATTTTCTCCCACGTCATCGAGAATGGCGATGTAGCCTAGATCGTGGGCGTAGATGTCGACGTCGTTGCTCGGCGGCACCGCGACCACGATTTTAAACTTCCGCGGCAGGTAGTGCTTTCCGTAGATCGGCTCTTCGCCTTCCTCGGGTTCACCGAGAATGGGCGGATCATAAGTGACTTTCACTTTTTCTCCCGATCCATCGTCGAGCCAGATCTCGTGATAGGCACCAGTTCGCGGGGTCAGGTGATTAGAAATCGCGGTAGCCAGATCCTGAGCCGCCTCGTGAACTTTGGACTGATAGGGATTCGGGTTGCACATCACGTTGCGGTTCACGTCACCACACGCCGCGACGGTATCGAGGAGCGACTGATTGATCTCGTAGATCGTTTTCTTCAGCTCGGTCTTGATGACTCCGTGAAACTGAAAGGCCTGACGCGTGGTCAGTTTCAACGCGTCATTGGCATAGGTCTGCGCCAGGCGATCCATTTCCAACCACTGGGCCGAGGTGGCAACCCCTCCGGGAACGCGGACGCGAATCATGAAAGAATAGGCCGGCTCGAGTTTTGCCAATCGACGTTCCTTGCGCAGGTCACGATCATCCTGCTGATAGATGCCGTGGAACTTGGTCAACTGCTGATCATCTTTGGACAGCGCTCCCGTAGAGGTATCGGCCAAGCCCTCCAGCAGAGTTCCGCGCAGGTAATTACTGGCATCCTTGATGCCTTCGTTCTTCGATTGAGCCATGATTCTATTGGTTAAAAAGTGCGAGACGTCTTATACATTTTAAAGTTGCGTCACTTACTAATGTATTCTATTCTAAAAATCGCAAGTGATTTTTCCCGATCCATAAACCATCACTTCCCAGCTGTCACCATGCGTCTTCCCCTCAAAACTGAATACGCCTGCCAGGTCATGGCGCAGTTGGCCAAGACATACGCCACCGGCGAAGTACGGCGAGTGGAAGAACTGGCAACGGCTGAGGGACTTTCACCCAATTATCTGGTTCAAATTTTGACGCAATTGCGACCTGTCGGGCTCGTCGTGAGCAAACGGGGAAAAAACGGGGGCTATCTTCTGGGACGGGCACCCGAGACCATCTCCCTGGCCGAAATCGCGGGAGCCATGGAAGGCGACATCTTGATTGAGACAAGCAATGGCATCATTGGGATGTCCTCAGAAAAGGTCAATCAGGCCTGGGCCAGGGCAAATCAAGAACTCCAGTCTGCTCTCAGTGAAATCTGTCTGACCGAGTTGATTCCCGATGATGTCGAACCGAATTCACCTCAAGACTGGGTGATCTGAACTCCGCTCCAGCCGAATACACAGAGATTGGGCCAAAAATCTCTCAGGCGTCGTCTTCAGCGTGGCGCCACCAATCGGTTGGACGCTCCCAAGGATCGCGCCTTTCTTCCGTGGCTTCTCCCTCCAAGGTCTGCCGACCATCAGGTGCAGAATCACTCCAAGGACTGGAATCAGCACCAGACTCAGCCAGCGAAGCCAGCAATTCGTCCATCTGACGATCCTGTTCGGTCTCCTGCTTTTCGCGAAGAATGAGATAGGTGAAAAACAGCCCGATCCCCGACGGAACTCCGACGGCCAGACCGATCAAAAACATGGCCAACGCGCTGTCAGCAAGCACGCCGGAGGCCCCCTGAAGTGCCGTCGCTTGAGTGGCCGCCATGGAAAAACCGTCTCCCATGGTCCAGATTAACACGCCCAACACTGCGCCAACCACCGCGCTATGCGAATGTTTGGGGAGTGAGCTATGAATGGCGATTTTCACTTTTAGGAAACAACACTGCGATTTTGTAGCTTTTCTGGTAAAAGATGGCAACCCTTGTTTTCCAGAATCTGGTGTTTTTTCTAGATTTGAGGGCCTAAATGCCCGGATTTATTGTCATTTTGGACCAATCGCCGTCACTCTTACGGATTCCCTTTTTTCAAGCCATGCTGAACGAACCTGCCAAAGAGTCGGAGAACGACCCCATCGAAATTCGCTGCTATTTTGTCAGAGAGCGTAACGCTTTGCTGGTGCGGGCATCATTCAGTCCTCTCTATATGGACTACTATCTGCACCTTATGCAGCATCAGATTCGATACGAACCTGAATGGGATCTTTTTCTGAAGGATTCATTGGCGGCCTTGGCGCTACATCTGGCGTCGAGGCCTCGAAATGAGACCACCGCCTGGACCGTGAATCTGGCGGATCCAGTGCTTAACCTGTTTGTGACCGGGAGCAATGTCACCCAAAGCATCACGGGCCGCGTCTTTTCCAAGAACGTCCGCAAGGGCGATCGGAACTTGTTCTTCTCCCAAATGATGAGCGAGGGCCAGCCCACTCGCCAGAGCACCATCGAGTTTTATGATGTGGATTTCTTCCGGGCCGTTGAAGCCTACTATCGCCAAAGCGAGCAGCGATCGGCTCGATATTTCCACTTCGGAGATGAGGAATACGTGATGGTGACCGCGCAACCGGATTGCGACATGCCGTGGTTTCTGACTTTGGATGATGAGCAGATCAAAACGATCGATCAAAGCGAAGAACTGAGCCTGTTGGAGAAACGCTATTTCCGTTTCGACTGCGGCTGCGACCTCAATCGGATCTATCCGATCATCGCTTCCCTGTCCGAGTCTGTGCAGCAAGAACTCTTTGCTGAACAGGAAATCGCAAAGGCATCCTGTCCGCGCTGCGGCGCCAACTACGAAGTCACACGCGCCGGGCTGGAGGCTTTCCAAAGTCAGCGTGGCTCCTGATGTCAATTCAAGCGCCTTCGATTCGCTTCCTGCTTCAAGAAAAGGGGGATCAGGGCCGTTTCGACATAGCTGACGGCCGCATCGAGGCCTTCCTCTCGATAGATGCGTCCGATCCTGGCCTCAACGGAAGTCGGATTCCCGATGTTCGCCAGGAACTGATTGGAAGTGAGGCGCGACTGCATCGCCCCATCCGTCCTGCCGTTTTCTTGGAGAATCCAATTTCGTGCGACTAAAGCCAGGACGGCATCGCCTATCCACGCTTCGGCCTTTTCGATCTCGAGAGGATCGTCACTATTGATGAGAGGAGCAGGATTCATGGTGGAGTGACCTCCGCGAGAACTTCTTCGATAGGGGCCGGAATCGTTTTGAATTTAAACACAATGACAAAGAGAGCCGTTAAGGCAAGTGCTGCCGCATACCCCAACAAATACTGAAGTCCAATCGTGGCTACAAAACCCGCAGCGATGGCCCCGACGATACGAGCGACGCCTCCCACTGCCATGGTAAAAACTCCCTGGATCGAATTGCGAAACTGATCGCCAGCCAGGCGATCAAGAAACATCACTGGAGCAATGAAAAGCGCCAAGACTTCCATTCCGTGCCCCAGCTGGGTCAACACCGCAGTCCAAACCGAGGGGAAAGCCGCCAGCAGGATCATTCGGAGTGCCATGAAAGCCAATCCTACCATCATGATTCCCTTGAGTCGGAGCAACGATTGCAATCGAGGCATGAAAAGCGTGAAAACCACCTCAAGCACCACCCCAATGTTGATCACCAAACCAATGTGCTGGTCAGCGATGCCGATCACCTCCCGAAAATAGATGGAAATGAAAGAATAGTAGGCAACCGCTGCCATGTAGCTGAGGGCAAGACCAAGGCAGAGAAAGCGCGCCTGTGGTGAGAATAGCGTGCGAAGGGCCTGAGTTGTGGGAAGCATTGTTCTTTCTTCCACTTTTTTCCGTTCTACAAAAGAAGCGCCAACCTCTTCCTCGACTTCGGTCACTCCGGTTTTCTTCGTCCCTTTTTGAGGCTTGAGCGAAGGGAGGGTGAAGGAATTGATCAAACTGGCGAAAGCAAAGCCAATAGCACAGAGCAAGATCCTGCTGGTAGACGCACCATCGCGAAGCAGGAAATACATCAAGACACTCGGCACGATAAATCCGACCGTTCCCCATACCCTCACCGTGGGATAAGGACCGACAATGTTTCCCAATTGCCGCTGTTTTTCCGCATAGGTGAAATAGAATCCATCCTGAAGAGGCAGCATCGCCACAAAGGCGAGACCGTGGAAAAGAAAGAGCACCATTCTGATCCACAATGTCGGGATCAAATACATCAGTGAGAGAACGATCCCACTTACCAAAAAGGAAACCGCCAGAATTCGGCGACTATCAAAACGGCGATCAGCCAGCAAAGTGATCAGCCCGGGTGAAACCAGCATCGGAACATTCGCCAAGGCCGTTGCCAGGCCGATCTGGAAGAACCCAAAGCCACCCTCCTTCCAAAGAAACACTGACATGAGCGGCATGACACTCCCGATGACTCCGAAAGAGAAGAAAAACTGGCGGCGGAGTGGGGTCACGTATTGCTGGGAGAGGTGGCGAAGCAAAGGGGCAATCCTCCCAGATCGCAAGCGGCTTCTTTGGCTCCGGACGAGATGCTTTCGCCACTGCATCGTCGGTTGCAACTGCACCATTTTCAGTGAATCGTTCGCCTCCTCGTCCCCTCAATTCGAGTCCGGACATGAGAGAGGATCATGCGCCCTTAGCTCAGCTGGATAGAGCAACGGACTTCTAATCCGTAGGTCGTTGGTTCGAGTCCAACAGGGCGTGCTCCTCTTCTCGGAATTTCTCTTCATGTTGAAGAGGCTGACTCCTCCCCGTCGGCCATATCCTAAATTGGGATAGAACTGCCACGAGCGATTCTCGGAGGAAGGTCATGATCCCGCCGATTGGGCACGAAAAAACCCACCCCCCGAAAGGGGTGGGTTAATAATCTGGCAACGACCTACTCTCACACGGCCTTTCGCCGCACTACCATCGGCGCGACAGCGTTTCACTTCCGGGTTCGGGATGGGACCGGGTGGTGCCACTGCGCTATGATCACCAGAATCCCGCTCCCAAACCTGTGTGACAGGCCGGGAACCGACTTCTGATGATTGGCGTCACCGCCAATCGCTGTGTTGTCATCTGTGCTTCGAGAAGCATCCGATTCCCTGACAACTGCATAAAAGGTAGAATGAAGAGCAACTCACAATGTTGCGATACTTGATTGATGATGCTCGAACGCCCCAAAAAGGGACTGAAACAAGCCAAACGGATGATTAGTACTGCTAAGCTGAATACATTACTGCACTTACACCTGCAGCCTATCGACGTGGTGGTCTTCCACGATCCTTCAGGGAAAACTAATCTTGGGAATAGCTTGGCGCTTAGATGCTTTCAGCGCTTATCTAGACCGCACTTAGCTGCCCAGCAATGCCCTTGACAGAACAACTGGAGCACCAGAGGTGCGTCAAACTCGGTCCTCTCGTACTAGAGTTTGAACCCCTCAATTTTCCTACGCCCACAGAGGATAGAGGACCGAACTGTCTCGCGACGTTCTGAACCCA
>JAGROX010000378.1 GCA_020440025.1 Verrucomicrobiia bacterium | reverse complement strand
ATCGGATGGCACCTATCTCATGCGTGGCCTCAAACCTCTCGAGATCACGGAAGAAATGTCGGATCAGGAAATCGCACAAGCATGTTGGGATGCCTTTGAGCCATTCATTCGGGAAAACCCTGCCCCCTGGCTCTGGATGTATAAACACTGGCGCTACCTTCCCGAGCAGGGTGGTGAGCGCTATCCGGAGTATGGGAGGCGCTCCAAGCAGTTCGATAAACTGGAAGAGCGTCTTGCTAAGGGCGCGGCGTCATAGGTGACGCTCCGTGTGCCAAACTTCAGCGGCCACGAACTCTCCGGTGAAGGAGTGCCCGTGGCCGCATTGAGTTTGGGGGATTTTCAGGTGAGGAAATCAGCGGCAGGAGTGAGAGCTCCGGTGGCTGTGGTGCGAATTGATGATGCCAGAGACGATTCCGGAGATGATGTCATGGGGCTGAATCGGCCGGGAACTGTATCCCCGGCTGTGGGAGCCGTATGATCCGTGTGAGCTGTGCGAACTGTGGCTGCAGCGATGAGTGACCGAGACCCAGCGATAGATCGGATCGCCGCAGTGAGTATATCCGACGACGGCGAGACGCTGGTAGACAGGGCCATTGCAAGAGCTGCAGCGATGTGAGTAGCGGGATGAGCTGCTACTGTGACCGGCTTCCGCGGTGGTGGGGGCGACCGTGAACGCCACTCCTGCGAGAGCGAGGATGGCGAGGATGGCGGTTTTCCAAGAGCGATTTTTCATGAGGTGTGAAGAGGTTGAGGTTGAGTGGGGTTTCGTTAATGGCTTCGGGATATCTGACGGGTGACCAAGATGCCTTATGCAATTTCTTGAGCTTTCTCCGGGTGTTTTCTCTTGCCGGGAGGGGCGAATCTCGATGAGGGTGGACGCCTTATGGAAGCCACCGCCGCCGTTCTCTATCAAGCCAACGAACCTCTCCGCATCGAAAAGGTGGAGGTGCTACCTCCCGGCCCCGGAGAAGTCCGGGTTCGCATTCATGCCGCCGGGGTTTGCCACAGCGACCTGCACGTGATGAAAGGCGATCAGCCGATGAAGATGCCCATCATCCTGGGACACGAAGGCGCGGGTGTCGTCGAAGACGTCGGAGTCGGCGTCACCTCGGTGGAGCCGGGAGATCATGTCATCCCGATCTGGCGGATGTCTTGCGGTCGATGCGAGTATTGCCTCAGCGGTCGCCCTGCGCTCTGCGATGTTGGGACTCAGATGCGCTTTACCGGCAAGATGCCGGATGGAGAAACCCGATTTCGCAACGCTGCCGGGGAATCGATTCTCCACTATGCTGGTGTCTCAACGTTTTCCGAGATATCCACCATGCCCGAGGGTGCGGTGGTGAAGATACCCAAAGACGTGTCCCTCGATCATGCCGCCCTGATCGGCTGTGGCGTGATCACCGGATTCGGGGCCGTGATGTGCGCGGCCAAAGTGCCCGCGGGGAGCAGTGTCGCGGTGTTCGGTTGTGGCGGGATCGGCTTGAATGTGGTGCAGAGCGCTCGACTCGCCGGTGCCACCCGGATCATTGCAGTGGATCGTGCACCGCGAAAACTCGACTACGCGCGCCAGTTTGGAGCGACGGATGTGATCAATGCGTCGGAGACCGATCCGGTGGAGGCGGTAAAGGATCTGACTTCAGGTCTCGGGGTTGATTTTGCTTTCGAAGCTATCGGTCTTCCCGAACCCATCGAGCAGGCCTACGACGTGACCCGAAAAGGCGGCACCTGCGTGGTGGTTGGCATCGCACCGCCGAGCGCGCGGGCGAAGATTAATGTGAATGCCCTCGTCTATGCCGAGAAAACCCTGAAAGGCTCCATCTACGGTTCGACGCGTCCGCGCATCGATCTGCTGCGCCTCATCGATCTCCATCGGGCGGGAAAAATCGATCTCGATCTCTTGCTCACCCGGACCTACCCGCTGAGCCAAATCAACGAGGCTTACGCCGCTCTGGAACGGGGAGAAGTCGCCCGCAGCCTCGTCAGACCGCAAGAGGTGTAGTCATCTAACAGGGTTGAGTCCCGGACCTGACAGGGTTGAATCAAGTTCCTGAAACGAAAAAACCGGTTCCCGCCGACAACGCGACAGGAACCGGTTTCTAAAAAAGGGATGTGAAGTGGATCAATCCAGCACCTTGACCTCGATGTCCTTGTAGTGGGTTTCGCTGTCGGGATCGTGGGCCTGAATGGCGAAGGTGCCTTCACTCAGCTTGCGACCGGCGAAATTGGAGTCCGGGCCGCCTTCGGGCTCGGTGTATTCGACGGTGGTTTCGCCGTTTACCTTGATGGTGATCTTTTTGTCTTTCACCGTGATGTCGTAGTCGAACCACTGGCCATCGGTGCTGGGTGCCTTGTCGCGCTTGATGTGTTCGCCGCCCTTGGGTTCCTCCTGACCTTCGCTGAGGACGAGGATGTTGACGACTCCGTAGAGACTACCCGTTTTCTTGGGATCCTTGTGGGTGGAGTTCACCTGGCACTCGAAACCATTGTCCGGCCAGCCGGTGTCCTGATACTTGGTGTGAAAATAGACGCCGCTGTTGGATTTCGGGGTGGTCTGCACCTTGAGTTTCAGCTCGAAATTCTTGAACTTCCCGCCGTTCACATCGCCGGTATAGAAAAGGTGAGACTTGCCGCCTTTAACGACGAGGATTCCCTGTTTCACGGAAAACGATTCCGGGTTTTCCTTGGATGCTGTCCAGCCGGTGAGATCCCTGCCATTGAACAAGGAGACGAATCCTTCGTCGGCGGCGCTGGCAGGCGATGTGAAGGCACTCGCGCCGATGAGCAGCGCAGAGGCGAGAGTAAGAAGAGATGAGGTTTTCATGAATTGGGAGTTCTACGCTTTTTCGATGGCTCGGGCAAGTGCGCCTTTCCGGGGTCATTAGGTGAGCAAATCCTTGATCACCATTCCATGGATGTCGGTCAGTCGGTAGTGGCGTCCCTGGAATTTGTAGGTGAGGCGTTCGTGATCGATGCCGAGTTGATGGAGGATGGTGGCGTGAAGGTCGTGAACGCTCACGGGGTTCTCCACAATATTGTAGCTGTAGTCGTCGGTGGCGCCATAGGTCAGGCCGCCTTTCACTCCTCCGCCAGCCATCCACATGGAGAAAC
>JAGROX010000377.1:7162-8129 GCA_020440025.1 Verrucomicrobiia bacterium | reverse complement strand
CAGGGCCTTCGAGCTGGTCTTGCGCTTGGCGCTACGCTCCAGGATGTCCTTCACGGCGGCCGTTTTGGATTCCCTGGCGGCGGCGGTCGATTCTGAGATGGAAAAATGCTCGATCCCCGCGGCGGAGAGTTCGGGCGAGATGTCTCCCGACTCTGATTTGCGTCGGGATGGCTTGCGCCTTTTGGGCGCGTCTTTCGATTTTCGGGACTTCGGGGGCGATGACTTGGCGCGGGCAGTCTTCTTGCTCATGGGGCGACGACGATGAAATGAAACGGAACCGTAACACTGCCGAATTTCGCGCTCCGTGGCAATTCAGGAGCCCGATCCGCACGCGGAATGCCAAAATATGCGCGATGAACGGGGGCGGGGTGCCCACCGCTACTCCGACACCGTGATCCGCGACCGCAGCTTGGCCATCGTCGCCGGGCCGATCCCCTTGACCTTTTCGAGATCGTCGACCGTCTCATAGGGGCGTCCCTTGATGATCAGCTTCGCCGTCTCCGGGCCGATGCCGGGGAGGGACTCCAGCTTCGCCGAAGAGGCGTGGTTCAGATCCACCGGGCCGGAATCGAGGTGGCGCTTCACCAGCAGCGCGACGATGGCGATGGCGAAGGCGGCGATCAGGCCGATGAACAGCAGGCGGTTCGAGCGATCCTGGTTGGACGACTCGGCGCGGCGGCGGTCCAGGCGGCGTTGGAGGCGGGAGGAGGGCATGGCGGAAAAATCGATGATACCCGGTTGGGTCGGCGACTCAACCCTGTTCGGTCGGCGCCGCCGCGGTCGTGCCCGCCGCCTTGTGGCGGAGGTCATTGATGATGACGCAATAGACAAGCAGCATCACGAATCCCACCAAGCCGCCGACGATCGAAATCACCGTGGACAGGATGGAGACCAACGCGCTGGGCATCAGGTAGGGCAGCACGCCGACTCCATTCGAAATCAGGCAGAGCCAGGCGCTCCACAGTCC
>JAGROX010000377.1:0-7064 GCA_020440025.1 Verrucomicrobiia bacterium | reverse complement strand
AGGGGAAAGACCACCAGCGCCCAGATCGAGCCCTTGCCGAGTTTGCGGTGGCTCTCGGGAATGGCGTCGAGGTTGCGGTGAAAAAGGAAGGCGAAGATGGCCCAGAAGCCCCCCCAAAAGAGCAATACCCCGACCGCCACGCAGATCCACATGGCCGGCGGGATCTGACTCATCATTTCCGGTGATAGCTCATTCATCAGATTTCTGGGGAAAAAGAATTCAGGCGGGTTGCAGATGACGCTCGGCCATCCAGGCGAGATGCTCGGCGGCGAGATCCTCGATCTGGGCGACCGACTCGATGGTGGCAAAGCGGGACCGCAGATGCTTGCCGCCGGGCAGCCCTTTGGAGTAAGCCATCAGGCGGGAGCGCATCGATTGGATCGTGGTGCGCTCCTTGCCGTAGCGTCCCCACTCGATCGCGAGGCGGACGTGGCGCAGCATGAAGCGCCACTTTTCCTCCGCCGGGACAGGCTCGGGATGGGCGCCGGTGGCGAGGTAGTGCTTCGTCTCCTGGAAAATCCACGGGTGCTGCATGGCGGCGCGGCCGATCATCGCCCCGCGCACGGGCGTGGTGGCCTTGCGGAGCGCGACATCCGCGCCGCTGGCGAGGTCGCCATTGCCGATCACCGGAATGGACACCGCGGCGGCGCATTCGCCGATCACCTCCCAGTCGGCCTCGCCCGAGTAGCCCTGGGCCCGGGTGCGGCCATGCACGGCGATGGCCCGCACGCCGCAGTCCTCCAGCAGGCGGCAAACGTGCGGGGCATTCACCGAGGTGGCGTCCCAGCCGATCCGGATCTTCGCCGTGACCGGCACGCGATGGCCCACGCCCCGCACGATGGAGCCGGCCACCTGGGTCAGCACCGGGCAGTCGCGGAGCAGGTTCGAGCCGCCATTCTTTGAGACCACCTTTTTGACCGGGCAGCCGAAATTGATGTCGATGAAGTCGGGCGCCTTCCAATCGATGATCTTGTTGGCGGCCTCGGCCATGCGGGGGCCATCGGCTCCGAAGAGCTGTACCCCGACTGGGCGCTGTTCCTCGTCGAACTCGGTGTAGCTCCGGGTCCGGTGATCCGCCTGCATGATGCCCTCGGCCGAGACGAACTCCGTCACCATGACATCGGCCCCGAGTTCCTTGCAGATGCGACGAAACACCAGATCCGTGACTCCCGCCATCGGCGCGAGGTAGAGGGGAAACTGATCGGTCTGGAACCAGGGAAGCATGGAGTGGCGGGAAAAAGGAAGTTAGTGGCAGCTTTGGCGTGGTGCAAACGGGCTGATGAACTGTTCCCCGGAGTCAGAAACGCGACTTTTGTGAGACCGGTTGGCTGGCAGCTTGCTGATAGAGAGCCAAAACCAACGATTGATGAGTCATTCTTACGAATTTGATTTGGTCTGCCTCGGCAGTGGACCAGCAGGACAACGGGCAGCGATTCAGGCGGCAAAACTGGGGAAAAAAGTGGCCGTGATCGAGAAGCAGCGGTGCATTGGCGGCGTCTGCATTGAGACCGGCACCATTCCCTCAAAGACTTTCCGGGAAGCGGTCCGTCGATTCTATTCGCGGCCCGGGTTCGATCAGGGCGTGAACTATCGGGCGCCTCAGCGGCCCACCATGGAACAGTTGCTCGGCCATGTGGACAAAGTGGTCCAACGCGAGACCCAGGTGGTGCAGGATGCCCTGGCACGAAATGACGTGGAAGTGATTCGAGGGCGAGGGTCATTTGTCGATAGCCATTCGATTGAAGTGGAAGGACTCGAAGGAAGCCGACGGGTAACGGCAGAGAACATTCTGATCTCGGTCGGAACCAGGCCGGCGAAACCTCGCGGAGCAGTCGCTGATGGGGAAGTTGTGATCACTTCAGATCAGGTTCTCGACATGAAAAACATGCCCCGCAAGATCGCGGTGGTGGGGGCAGGAGTGATTGGAATCGAATATGCCTCGATGTTTGCCGCACTTGGGGTGCATGTGACCATCATCGATCAACGACCGCGTCCTCTCGAGTTTCTAGACCATGAGATCGTGGATGAGTTGATTCATCAAATGCGGAAGCAGGACGTGACCTTTCGCTGCGGCGATGGCGTGAAAAGTATCGAGATTGTGGACGACGGACGACGCGAAGGCTTGATCGAACTGGAATCCGGCAAGCACATCGTGGCGGATGTCATCCTGTTCTCCGTTGGCCGCACTGGCGCCACGGACACGCTGAATCTCGAGGCAGCGGGTTTGAGAGCGGATGACAGAGGGCGCCTTGACGTGAATGATCATTTTCAATCGAAGACGCCGAACATCTATGCGGCCGGCGATGTCATCGGTTATCCCGCGCTGGCGGCAACTTCCAGCGAGCAGGGGAGGTTGGCGGCGTGCCACATGTTTGGAGCGGCCGCGAAGCCCATGGCCAAGCATTTTCCCATCGGTATCTATGCGATTCCCGAGATTTCCATGGTGGGAGAAACGGAGGAATCACTGACCGAGAAACGCATTCCCTACGAGACAGGGATCGCCCGATACAACGAGATTTCGCGGGGACAGATTCTCGGCGATGACTCCGGATTCTTTAAGATGATCTTCAATCGGGAAGACGGCCGACTTTTGGGAACCCACTGCATTGGGTCGGGCGCGACCGAGCTGATTCACATCGGGCAGGCCGTGATCGGCTTGGGTGGCGGTCTCGACTACTTCATGGACACCGTGTTCAACTTTCCGACTTTGGCGGAATGCTACAAGGTGGCGGCTTTCAACGCGGCGAACAAAATCAACTTTGCCAACCGGATTCACGAAGCGAGGGCTCGGAATCATGGAGGGAACGGCTCCGGGATTGAGGTGCCGGAGACCGAAGTGCCAGTGGCACCGCCGGTGAGTGAGGAGGTGACGAATTGACCATCTTGCGATCTCTTAAGCATCCGCCAGCAATTCCCGCCTGACGCGTCCTTCGCTGAAGGCGATGGGGCGATTGGCGGGAGTCATGTATTCGTATTCGGGATCGATGCCAAGCGCGTGCTGAATCGTGGCGTGAATGTCGGCCACCATCACTTTGTCGGCGGGCTCGGTTTTCTCCATTGAGGGAGAGGTGCTGCCGTGGACGTAGCCTTTGCGAAAGCCTCCGCCAGCGAGGGCGATGCTGAAGCCGTGGGGCCAGTGATCCCGGCCCTCGAGAGGGTTCTGCTTCGGGGTGCGCCCAAATTCGCTACCGCAAACCACGATGGTTTCATCAAGGAGGTCGCGGTTTTTGAGATCGCGGATCAGGGCGGCCATGGCAGTGTCGAGAATGGCGGCCTGAGTCTGCTGTCCTTCGGCATTGTTGGCGTGAGTGTCCCAACCGTTGAGGGTGACTTCGACACAGCGGACGCCGGATTCGATCAAGCGGACCGCGGCGAGGCAACCTCGACCGAAGGGCGTGTCGCCATAGGCATCGCGCTCGGCGGCCGGGGCCTGTTTCACGTCGAATGCGGCCAGTTGATCGCTCGACATCATGCGCCGGGCTTTGGCCATGAGATCGCGGTGCAGGGTGCGTTCGCTGCCCAGATTGGCGGCGCGTCCTTGGGCAAAGGCTCCTTCAACCACATTGAGATCGGCCAGACGTTGTTTGGTCCGCTCGTCATCGACTCGGGAACTGACATCGGGAATCGCCTGAGTGGGATCACCGATTTTGAAAGCATCCCATTGGGCTCCGAGATAGCCGCCACGGGCAGGCCATTGGCTCGGAAGGATGGAGACATGAGTGGGAATGTCGAGTTGGGAGTCGGGGAGTTCGTGGCAGATGATGGAACCCAGCGAAGCGTGCAGCACCGAGGGGTTGATCCGATACCCGGTCTTTGCCTGATACATGGCACGCTCGTGATCTCCCTCCAGGCTTACCATGGATCGGACCAGGGTCATCTCCGGCAACAACTCGGCCGTCTGAACCAGCGATTCTCCGAGTTGAATTCCAGGCAGGGCCGTCTTGATGGTCCGGGCTCCGTAGGCGACCTCAGTGTCGGGGTGAGGATCGAAGGTATCCAATTGACTGATGCCTCCCTGCATCCAGAGGAGGATGACCGAGCGGGGACGGGTGCGATTCTTTTCACTCTGAATGGCCAAGCTGTCGGCGAGCGGTGTGAGCCAGCCGAGCCCCGATAGTCCGGCCGTCTTGAGCAAAGTTCGGCGACTCCAGTGATCCGATGTCCCGCAGGCGTGGTTGAAAAAGGGATTCATGATGATCGGAAGAAAGCTAAAAACTAAAAGCTAACCACTAATAGCTAAACTAGTGATTCCAGGAAAACTCGGTGGCGTTGAGGAGAGACCAGTAGAGATCTTCCATCACCCGATGCCGGGCATTTTTTCCTTGATTGCTGAGCAGTTGGACGAAATGCGCACTTTCGACTTTGGTGGGGCGTCGGGTGAAGAGGCAGAGGTAGGCGGCTTCGACGGCGGTCTTTGGATCCGGAGCCAGAGAATTGATGCGGGTCACGGCATTGATGACCGGATTGTTGTCGGTCCGTTCCTTGACCAGTTTGCCATTCATGAGAAGCAAGCGCTGGGGGATGGTGCCGGACTGTTCATCGAACTCGCCTTCGCCGAGATCGCCGTAGCGTTTGACGAAATCTTGCTGCTGACCAAATTTCGCTAACTGGATGAGGAAGGGCGCGGCCTCGTCGATGGTGTCGAGATAGGACGCCTGAACGACGCTGTTCGCTACCTGTTCGGGGCGCAGTCGAGTCAGGGGGAATGCGGCCCAGTTTTTCTCCTGTGCCTCGGTGATCGGCTGCTCGGGATCGTGAGATCGGCTGTCGAGTTGATAGGGGCGTGACTCGGCGATCACTCGGATGAGGCGGGCGATGTCAAAATCGTGGGTGATGAAATCTTCGGCCAGGAGTTCCATGCCGGGCGGAAGTTGGGCAGGATCGAGCGGAATATCGTCAATGGGCGAGACCAGCGGTTGGCCATAAAGAATGGCCCACACGCGATTGACTGCGGTCCGGGCAAAGGCACGATTTTCCGGATGCGTGGTCCACGCGGCCAGTTGCTCTCGATGACTGCCTTGCGCGGGCATCAGCTCCGGTGCGAAAGGAACCACCGGCGACACGGTGCTCGTCTCGCTGTCTCCGCGAAACTGAACTTCGTGGTGTTTCTTGCGGTCATCGCGAACGCCGGTGAGCTTCATTTCCGCTTCCGAATAGAATGCCGCCAGTTGGTGGAAATCCTCCTGCTTCCAACGATCGCCGAACTTGTCATCGTGGCACTGAACGCAGTCGATCCGCACCCCCAGAAAGGCGCGCGTGGTTCGGATGGCGAGTTGGATCTGATCCGGTCCCTCCTTCTTGTCGTTTTGCTCGATGGTGGCGGTGATGAAATTCGCGGCGGGATTCGTGGTCCACAGGCCTTCGGCGGAAATGAGTTCGCGAACCATTTCATCGTAAGGGCGATGGGACTGAAGTTGCTCGCTGATCCAGCGAACCAAGCGGCGGCGTCGATAGACGAGAAAGGGACCATTTTCCACGCCGACATAGGCGCGGGCGAGTCGTTCCGCGACATAGTCAGAAGAGCGAGGATCCTCGAGGAGTCGCGACAGCCACCATTGGACGCGATGGTTCTCGGGCTGAGCTTCGATGGAGCGAACTTCTTCCAGTGATGGAATCGTTCCCGTCAGAGCCAGGGACAGACGTCGTGCGATGGTGAGGTCGTCAGCGGGCGGGGCAGGGGAAATCGTTTCTTTCTCCCAGTGATTCGCAAAGGCATCATCGACGATTCGTGCCGATTCACGAACACCGGAAAGTTCCTGATTCTCCGGATGAAAATGATGGGGAGCGGGGCGGGAATTTGGTCGCCAGAGCCAGTTGGCGACCATCGCGAATCCAACCACGATGGCCCCGATGCAAAGCCATCCTTGCCAACGCCGGTTTTCAGAGTTGGCCGACGGAGTGGGGACCGCAGAGGGATTGGGAGAGGTGACATCGCTCATCTTCACGGGGCTAGACTGCCTCCCGATCAGCCTGGTTACATCGGACGGGAGAAAAGTGTCCGGAAGCCAACGATGAGCCCGATCAGCGGGCGACCGGCACGCCGGTCTCGATGGGAGAGGAGAGCGTCACGGATTCCTCGGCGGCCAGAGAGGCGTCAGAAACGGTCACCGTCGGCTCATCCAGATTGGCAGCCGGATCCAGTGTTGGCTCGGGTTCGGGAAGTCGCGGCACCAACACGCGGACGGATTGCAAATCGCCCTTCTCGCCTTTCCCGTCGTGAGTTTCCAAGGTGAAGCGTTCCTCGGGGATTCCCGCATCAATCAGAGCACGACGAACCGCTTTCACTCGCGAAACACTGAGCCAATCGTTGAATTCGTGGCGTCCCTCGGTGTCGGGAAAGCCGCGCAGAATGATCTTTCCCGCCGATTCGGGCAGGTTGCGAATCCGGGTGGTGACGGCATCGACTTGAGAGAATTGATCAAAACCGACCAGATAACTGTTCATGGTGAAGGCAATCTTCTCGGCCGGTTCGAAAATGACTGATGGCTTCGTCATGTCAGACGTGGCCTCCAACTTCGTTTCAACGACGCTTCCCTCGGGCGTCGGTTGGAGGTCAGCGGATTCAGCAATTCCGTCGGCGATGGATCGGCTTTGAGCATTGAGCGCCACCAGTTCCATTGGTTGAGCGCGAATTTGAAACTGATCGGGGCCATAGACCTCGTCTGCAAGAACCATCGGACTCGATTCCAGAAGCGAAGGGCGCAGCGCTGGCCGCGGACGTTTGGGTAGCTGCGAAGGCTCGAGGTCGTCCGGGTGGACGATGCAAATGCGGTTTTTCAATTGCTTGCCACGATGAAGTGCCGCCAAAGGACGTAGCCGGACCTCGAAGGCGGAATGGGTCACCATGCTGTCGGTGAGCCCTGAAACGATGATTTCATCGGCCGTTACAACGAGCGAGCCATCCTTCGCGGAAAGCGCCAATTCCAACAGCAGGCCCGAAAGTTCCTTGCTTGAAGGCAAGTCCAGCACCGTTCGGGCAGGATCGACAATCAATCGGTCCCAGATCGGCTTGCCGGGATTGGACTGATAGATAGCGATTCGGAGGAGGTTCGCCGCTTCCTGAT
>JAGROX010000376.1 GCA_020440025.1 Verrucomicrobiia bacterium | reverse complement strand
GCAAAGGGATTGAACCAATGAAGCGCACAGAGAAATTGGCCAATGCTTTGAATCCACAAGTCACCACGCCGCACGTGGGCCAGTTCGTGAGCGATCACCCATCGCAACCGCTGCTCCGGCCATTCGCGCGCCGATTCCGGGAGCAGGATCATGGGACGACGCCAGCCGCATACGATGGGGCGGGTCAGCTCTTGAGACCAGGCCAGGGCCACCGCTCGGCGAATTCCGAACTGGGTCTGGAGTTCTTCAATGATGGCGCGGTCGCTCACCGGAGTCGCTGCCGCTTGCAGTCGATTCACCGCCCGGATGGCGAGCAGTAACCTGGTGCCAAAGAAGCTCACTCCCAGGCACCAAACGATCAGCGAAATCCCCGCGAAACTCGCCGCTCCGGGGCTTTCCACGGATTCGACCGTCGAAAAAGCGATCGATCCGAGCACCGGCAACTCCCACCGCAAGCCCGACGCGATCGCCAACGGAAGCAGAGCGAGCCCACCGAGGAAAAACAACGCCACCCCGTGCCGAAAGCGATGCGGAGCCGATCGCGCGGCCAGGCAGATCAGCATTCCGGCGGCCGCGAGGAACAGTCCGCGAATCGGAGCTTCGAGTAGGAGATCTTGCGAGGAAAGGTTCACGATGGTGTCGGGCTACACTATGATTCGTCGACCAGGCGACGAATTCTTTCAATTTCCTCATCGGTCAGGTTCTGATCCTTGGGATCCAGCAACGAGGCGACGAGTTTCTCTGGAGAGTCGTCAAAAAAGGTCCGCAGCAGCGTGCGTAAGGCTTGGCGTTTCGCCTTGGGTCTCGTCACCGTGGGCTGATAGACAAATTGCCGCCCCTGCTTCTCGTGTTTGATCACTTCCTTTTCCAAGAGGATGGCCAGCATCGCTCTCACCGCAGAGTAGCTGGGCGGATCGGGCATCTCGGACTGGATCTCTCGAGCGGTCGCCTTTTCCATCCGAAACAACACGTCCATGATCTGCCGCTCGCGACGAGACAGGGACTCTATGACAGAAGGTTTTGGCATGTGCTAAAAAAATAGCATTTTCCGCTTGATGCAACCGAAAAACGAATCCAATGGTTCTTTGTGCTAATTTTTTAGCATTAACCAAGCTCGTTTCGGCATCCCGCCGGTATCCTGTTATCCCATCAACCCTGCAATCCGATGAAACGCCCCTTGAAAATCATTCTTCACCTCCTCCCAATCGGCCTCGCCCTGTCCCTTGGCGGTTGCGTCTCCCGTGATACTCCCAGCTATGGCGATGTCGCCAGATCTTCGTCCGTCGCTCCTGCTTCGGCGCCAGCCTTCAGAGAATCCCGCTCCGGCCTGGGAACATCCTGGGGCGAAGATCGAATCTCGGAGGTCGAACACACCAGCTTCTCCCGGGGCAGCAGTTCCCGCCCCTACTCCACCGGAAAACTCTTCTATAACAACGAATCGGGTGCTCAAGCCATGGCCGACTCCTCAGGTTTCAAGTGGACCACACGCGGTCCGGTGACTCTGGCGGGCAACACCGTTTCGGTGGCGATGACGAACAGCTCGGGAAGCTACCTCAAGAGCTACGCCTCGGGCGGTGACTGGTTTTTCGTCGGAGAAGATGGTGACCGCTACCAGATCCGCCTGAAGAATCTCACCAACGAACGCATCGAGGTGGTGGTGTCGGTGGATGGACTCGACGTGCTCGACGGCAAGTCGGCGTCGGTCAGCAAGCGTGGCTACCTCATTCGCCCGAACGCCAGTCTCACCATCGAGGGATTCCGCCAGAGTGACAGCCATGTCGCCGCCTTCCGATTCGGCTCGGTGTCGGAAAGCTATGCCGAGCGCAAGCATGGCGACTCCCGCAATGTGGGTGTCATCGGGGTCGCTGTGTGGACGGAATATGGTCACGATCCCTTCCGCTACCGAGGTTCGGACACCTGGAAACGCCGCACCGCCCAGCCCTTCGAGGACTCGAATGGCTATGCGACGCCGCCTTCGAGACGCTGAATTCCGGGGAAAGGGGCGGACACGACGTCCGCCCTCCCTGCTTTCTCTCAGTGAAGCGCTTTCGCCAACTCCATGATCTTGCCGACGAGCCTTTCCTCAATGCTCGGATCCCACGGAGCCGGATGCACCGACGAACGAATGTAACGCATCGCGCCTCCCCCTTCGTAGCCACCTTCCTCCAGCACCCGCTTGCTGGGAATGTAGGTCATGACATCGTTGGAGTAGCCCGCCACCCATACGGGAGCGCCGCCGGTCAGTTCCCCGAGTTCACGCTTCAGACGCAGGGAATAATCGACCACCACCTCGCCGCCAATGGCCGCGACGGTGAGCGAGTCTCCGAATTTTACCACCTGAACCGGGACCGGATAGCTCTTGGGCAAGGTGCCGGTCGCATCCAGCACGTCGAGCAGCATCTGACCGTGATGGGCATCGTAGGTATCCGATGATTTCGACTTCGCCACCAGTTCCTCGCGACTCGGAGGCGTCTGATACGGAATCTCTGGCCAGGCGATGGCGGCTCGGATGGGACCAACGATGGGGGTGGACTGGGTTTCCAACGCGGCTTCGATCGATGTGGCCATGCTGCGTCCATGGCGCTCGGCATAGTGAAGCAGACGACGCGGATACGGGTTCTGGTCGCCGGAACAACCATTCAAAAACATCGCCACGGTGCCGGGGTGATCTTCCTCGAAATACCGCTGGGCGTATCCCGGCCAGTCGCCGCTGAATTCCATCAACGACAGCACCGTGGCATGGCAGGCGTAGCCGAACATCACCGCCTTGAGCGATCCATCCTCCTTCGCCCTCACCTGCAACACCGGCACCTCGTGATCGACTGGCCCTTCGGAGTTCGGCGCGTTCTTCCACTCTCCCGGCTTGCCCGGCGTCCGTCGATTCATGGCGATGCTGCATCGCGAATGCGACCACGACACCGTGGCCGGCGCCAGATTCGCCAAGACCTCGCCGATCATCCTGTCCACCGATGCCAACAGGCCGGCATTGTATTCCTTTGTCTGCCGAACGCGAAGCTCCTGCTGGTCATCCGGGACGCTGATGTAGGAGGCCTGCTCGGGGCCGCCTTTCGGAGGCTGATACAGCCGGATCATGGGGCCACTGTGCGTGTGTGAGGCATTGATCAAGAGGGACCCTAGCTCGATTTGATACTTTTCCTGAGCCAAAGATTCGACCGCTTCCCGGAACGGCTTGGGGACCCCGATGAGATCCATGGTGACAAAAACGAAGCGCCCACCTTCCGCGTCTTCAATGGCCAACACCTTGGCATGAATTGGCTGGAGCACTTTCTCCGACGGTCCCTTTCGCGCCGCGTATCCCGCCATCCACAGGTTCTCCTTGGGAGTGATGTCCGCCGTCGCCACCGCCGCTTTCCAGGGATAGTCCGCCGCAGCTTCTCCGTCCGCCGTTCGATAGGAAATCACCATCCCAACGATCAAGAGAAAGGTGGCGATGACTGGCGCAATAAATCGAGTTTTCATGGTGAACAGCGTTTCAAGATCCTGCTAGCCTAGCGGGAAATGAAGTGTCGAGTCTCTACCGCAATCACGCTGATCCTCTTGGGC
>JAGROX010000060.1:5215-8977 GCA_020440025.1 Verrucomicrobiia bacterium | reverse complement strand
GGGTGAGACAATTAACTGAGACGAATTAGTGAGAGAGAAATAACGCAGTGTCACCGGATTCAATCAAGCGATTGGTGAAACTGCCGACGAACAGATCCTTGAAAAATTTCTTGGCATGAATGCCTGCCACGACGAGATCGGCTTTGCTGAAATAGAGGTCGTGAATCTGATCAACCTCCGCTAGCTCAGTATGAACCAAGTCAAATTTCGGCACTTCGTGAGCCGTCAAAAATGCCTTGGCCTCTGCCAACAACATGTCGCCCTGCCGAGCATCCGACCCTGCCGTCAACACGGTGATCGCCATGTCATAAGGTGCCGCAAAATTGACAAAATCCCGGAACGCCCGACCGGCACTGAAGCTGCCGTCCCAGGCCACCACCGCATGGTGAAAAGGTTCGGCTTTATCGGATTCAGGAACCGCCAATACGGGAGTCACCGTACGACCGAGCACTTCTGCCAACGAATCACCAGGCCCGTCCTGAGTTTCAAAGTGAAAGAAGGTCCGCAATCCGATGACTACCAAATCATAGAGGACCGAGGCCTCCAGGATTTTGTCGGCAGGCACACCTTCCAGTTCGCTTTCAAAATGCTTCAGCCCCACCGCTTCGCAATGTCCGGCAAAATGCTTCCGTGACTCCCGAATCCTTTCCTGCGCATCTTCAGTGGCTCTCAACATCGTGTCCTGCACCAGTGGCCAATGACTCACGTCCGCCGGGGCAATCGCCGAGCGGATCCCTGGAGAATCCAAGACGGCCAATCCGGTGATCTCGGCACCATGTCTTCCCGCTATTTCGCAAGCTCGTCGGGTGGCTGCTTCGGAAAAAGCGGAGACATCGAGCGGGGTGAGAATTCGTTTGATCGACTGTTTCATGTTTCTGGGGGTTGGCGAGGGTCTCGCGTCTTGGTTTCTCAGCTCTCGGCCTCCGGTTGCAGCACCAAACCCTCTGGCCACGGGGCGCCCGCTTCGATCCAGTGATACAATTTTGAGGTTTCCACTTTGCTCAACTGATGACCTCCGGCAGGCATGGCCTCGATGAAATAGTCCGGCATCACCGTCACCAGAAACAGGGTGCTGTGCTGAGCGTCTCCCGGCACCAGCACGGGACGACCGCCCGTCTCAGACTCCTGCATCGATTTCCGACGTTGAAAACTCAAAGCCGTGAGTGACGCGTGATCGTGATGGCAGGTGATGCATTTTCGCTCCAACAGCGGAGCAATGTCTTTGCGAAAATCTACCGCGCCAATGTCGGAATGAGGTGCCACCACGATGATATCGGGGATGGGCTTCGGTGCTGTCTCACATGATACCAACCAGAGGACCGAACAGGCCGCCAGAGAATGGATCGCTTTGTGTCTCATATGACTCTAATTCATCATATCAAAGAACTTGCCGCTCCGCCAATACTCGCTTTCACATGGCGCGGTTTGCCTCCTTGCGCCCTTCCCATGAACGCGGGAAACTACCACCGCACGCTTCGACCATGACAAACCTTCCCACCACCTCCCCAGATGATCGCGAAAGCCTGCTCGGGCGGGTTCGCGAGTTGGAGGCAAAACTGGCGGCAGAGCAATCTGCCGGCTCCCAGCGGTTCCGTTTTGCCGTCGAGGCCGCGCCTAATGGGATCATCATGACGGACGGCAATGGGCGCATCGTACTCGCCAACCAGCGCGCTCGAGAACTCTTCGGCTATTCCGAAGAAGAAATGGAGGATCTCTCCATCGAGCAACTCATGCCCGAGCGCTTCCGACGGGGGCACGTCGCCCTTCGCGACCACTACCATCACTCCCCAGAGACGCGGCCCATGGGAATCGGCCGCGACCTCTTTGCCCAGCGAAAAGATGGCACCGAGTTCCCCGTCGAAATCGGCCTGACACCGGTCGAAATCGATGGTGAACGGCTGACCCTCGGAATGATCGCCGATATCAGCGAACGAAAGAAAGGCGAGGAGGCGCTTCTGGAAAAGGCCCAGATTCTGGCCAGCCTGCACGAGGCCGTTTTCACCGTCGGGCCGAATGGAAACATTCGCAGTTGGAACCAGGGGGCGGAGTTGATCTTTGGCTGGCACGAAACAGAAATCGTGGGACAGGCCGTCAGCATCCT
This sequence comes from Verrucomicrobiia bacterium, assembly GCA_020440025.1. Classification (GTDB taxonomy): domain Bacteria; phylum Verrucomicrobiota; class Verrucomicrobiia; order Verrucomicrobiales; family DEV007; genus JAEUHH01. The sequence goes on along the minus strand of JAGROX010000060.1, from coordinate 6,876 downwards.
CTGTCCCGTCGATGAGCCCGATCGCTACTCCCAGCGCATCGAACCGGCCCTGAAAACGGCAGGCCATTTTGAATCGACTCTCCGATGCCGTCGAAAAAACGGTGACTCCGTCACCATGGCCATCCGCGCCTCGCTGATCGAACCAGACGCTCCCAGCGAAGCCGGCAGAGGCCGGGTCATCATTTGTGCCAACGACATTTCTCGCCAGAAAGAACTCGAGGACGAGATCGTCCAGATCAGCGAGAAAGAGCAGCGCCGCATCGGTCAGGACATCCACGACGACCTGTGTCAGCAACTCGCCAGCATCGGCTGTCTGGCCAAAGTGCTCCAGCAACAACTCTCCGCCGAAGGCCGAGGCCAAACCGCCGAAGCTCTCGGACAGATCGGTGACATGATCACTCAGGCCAACACGCGAGCTCGGGAGATCTCTCGGGGACTCGCCCCCGCCGTCATCCAGCGCGAAGGACTCACCAGCGCTCTGGAAGAACTCGCTTCGCGAACCCGCAAGGTTTTTGGTGTCCCCTGCCGCTTTCACTGTCCCGATCCCATCTTTGTCGAAGACGAAAAAACCGCCGTCCAACTCTATCGAATTGCCCAGGAAGCCACCGCCAATGCCGTGAAACACAGTGATGCCACCGGGATCGACATTCGTCTCGATCTCACTCCCGGTCATCTTCGGTTGCGGATTTGCGACGACGGACGCGGACTCCCGCCTCAGGCGGCGGCTTCCTCATCCGGACTTGGACTTTTGACCATGGCGCATCGCGCCAACATCCTCACCGGCGAACTCCAAATCGATTCCTCGCCCGGTCAGGGCACCACTATCACCTGCATCGCCCCTCACGAAAATGAGTGACGCCTCCGACGCGCCCGCTGCTCCGGCTCCCAAACGCATCCTCATCGTGGATGACCATCCCATCATGCGCTTTGGGCTGGCCAGGCTCGTCGAAGCCGAACCCGATCTGCAAGTCGCCTGGGAGGCCGGCACCGCCCGGGAGGCGCTTGCTCACTTGGAAAAGGAACGCCCCGATCTCGTGCTCGTGGACATGACCCTGCCTGACCGCAGCGGTCTCGAATTGATCAAAGACATCCGAGCCGCCTTCGAGGGCATCCCATGTCTTGCCATCTCCATGCACGATGAGGAGCTCTACGCCGAGCGAGTCCTCCGCGCCGGCGGCCGCGGCTACGTGATGAAAGAGGAAGCGCCGGGGAAACTGATTCAGGCGATTCGCCGCGTCATGGCAGGTGGCGTATTTCTCAGTGAAAAAATGGAGACCCGCATCGTGGAGCTCTTTGCCAACGGCGAGAAAGGTGGCTCCGGGGTCGACCGCCTCAGCGATCGCGAGCTTGAGGTCTTTCGACTCCTCGGCGAAGGCTTCGGCACCCGAGAAGTCGCCGGAAAACTCGGCATCAGCATTCGAACCATCGACGCGCATCGGGCTCATATTAAAGAAAAACTCGGGCTCCGCGATGCCACCGAACTCGTCCATCATGCCGTCCGCTGGGTCGAGACCGGCCAGATCGGTTGAGCCTACTTAACCCTGTTGGGTCGACGACCTAACAGGGTTGGATCACCGCTGTTTTGCTGCCGCGACAAAGGCGACCGCACGAGCGGGATCGATCGGGTTGGCAAGAAGGCCGTCGCGCTTGAGGGAACTGCC
>JAGROX010000060.1:0-5075 GCA_020440025.1 Verrucomicrobiia bacterium | reverse complement strand
CGAGGCCAGTAACAATGAGGGCATCGGCATGGCCACGATGAAAGGTATCGAGAGCGGCTTGGGCAATGGGAGTCTCGCCCAGAGGCGCGGCGTGTTTCACCAGCACGTCGGCAAATACCAAGGTGGATCTCGTGCGTCCCAGTTCAGCACGCTTCCGAAGAGTCTCGGCGGCGCGGCCTTCGATGACGCCCTGATCGGTCACCATCGCGCCGGTGTGAACGTTGACCCGGATAAAGGCGCCATCACAGGCAGCACAAAGAGCCATCGCGGCGGCGGCATCGTTACGCAGCACATTGAAACCGATGGAAAAACCGGCCCCGAGCGCTTCGCGGACCGCCGCACCGGCCCGAGCCATAGCGGCCACGGTCTCTGGCGGAACGGCACCGGAGAAAAATGGGGTGTCGCCAAAGTTTTCAATGACGACTGCGGAGAACCCGGCCTCGGCATAGGTCGTGGCGTCGGCGACGGCACTGGCCATCACCTTCGCCATGCCCTCGTCTCCTCTCCCCCATCCCGGCGCGCCGGGCAGAGGTGGAAGATGCACCACGCCAATGAGACAAGGTCGATCGAGTGTCATCCGAGGAAGCCAGTGAGTTGCCAAAAACCTCAGGCGTCCTGAAGCGCGACCAACTTGAGGCTGACCTCCTGACGCACGGGCAACTGAATCTGCTGTTGGTTGGGTCCGGGAACGTCGACGGTCATGCTGACCGTCTGAGTGCTCTCGCGGACCACCCGGCGAAGCTTGTCGAACACGAGACGTCCTTTGAGTCCCTTGCCATCGAACCCGAGCTTCCCGCCCTTGGAACCGGGCTGAGAACCGGAGACTTCCACATCGCCTTTCATGTCGCCGCCAAATTCGATGATGGCGCAATCGGCTCCATCGATGGTTTCGTCGCCGACATAGCGATAGTTGATCTCAAAATCCATCTCGCCGAACTGCCCCAGGGAACGCTTGCCCTTCTGAGTCCACTCGCCTCCCGGTTTCACTGGATCGGGCGGAAATCCCTGTAGCAGGTTGGACACCAGTTGAAGCAACTCCTCGGGGCCGAACTGTGGCATTCCCGGCATGGGGGTGGCAGGCCCGCCGCCGCCTTTCTCCTCGCTGCGAACGATCTTAGGCGTGTCATCGACCTCGATGGTCACCGTTCGCTGCCTCGCGCCCTCAAAATGCTGTCCCAGCGACGAGTTTTTGGTCGATTCGTCGGCGGAATCATATTTCATTTCGCGCTCCCCGGATTTCACGACAAAACGGAGCTGCTCGGTGCTGGCGTCGATGGAGGTTCCGGCGGCCCCACCGCCGCGAGCGGCGGTGACAAGTTTGGCCTGATGCCCCATCATCACCTTGCGCTCGGCACTTCCACCATCGGCGGAAGGCAAGGTCATGGTGACCGTGGTCTCATTCACGTAGGTGTAGATTTTGCCCGGAATAAACTGCGGCACGAGTCGTCCCGCCTCAGTTGTCGCAGCTTGTCCGTTAACCCTGCTTGGCGCAAAGGAAGCGGCTGCGATCAATGCGAGGGAGAGACTGAGAGTGGGAAGGTAATGATTCATCATGAAAGGTCGGAGAAGCGGGACGGAAGCGTCCCATATGCGGCCAATGAACGCAAACCGAAGCTAACGCTCGTGCGCCGCTCAGCGATCGAGAATGCGGTCGCGTTCACCCAGGACTGGCATGCGCCGGAACACGGCGATTTCAAACACGGTATCCGGCGAGATCGCCCGACCATCCCAGCCGCAACTCTGCTGCTCGGGACCAAGGGCACTGTGGCCAAAACCCCAACCACCATAGGTGAATCGGGTTTCCACATCCTGGGGAAGGGATTCGTCGAATAGTCCGAGGTGATGGGCGCCGTAGAAAAACTCGTTGGTTCCGTTGAATCCTCGGGAATCTCCATCACCATCGTCGGTGAGTTGATCCCGAGTGATGGGAATGACAATGCCCTCACCATTGTCGACGCGGCGCAGGCGCAGGTAGGCGATGCCGTCTGGCAAGCGATCGAGTGACCGGGACCGTCGATTGGCTCCCACGAACTGATCGGTGCCCCACATGGTCGGGTCATTTGCGCGGAACAAAATCAGCCCGCTGGTGCGACGATCGGCCTGTTTGGCGAGGGCGTCCAGATCGGGACCAGTGATGACAGGAGTCTGGATCTGGGCTACCTCGATGACATCGTCAGCCAGCTCACGCTCGTCCCGGCGCGCGGTGGCCGCAATGGCAGCGGCGACGGCTTCGGAGCTGATGACCGGGGAATCGGCCCCTTCTTCGGTGTCCACGATTTCCGTCCCCGTCGGCAACTTACCGACGCTGATTTCAAAGACGACCTCAGGCTTTTCGATCGCTTGTCCTGCCCAGGCGTAGACCTGCCCGGTGCCACCGCTCTCCTGATGACCGAAGCCCCAACCACCGACACCAAATTTCGTCTCGGCGTCGCGTGGCAAGGAGTCGTCGAACAATCCCAGATGAGTGGCACCGAAATACTGCTCCCCTCGTCCTGACCACCCACTTCGCGCCTTGGCGCAACCGCCGGACAGGAGCTCAGCCCTAGTGATAGTGGCCACGACAGATTCGCCGGTATCGGTTCGGGTGACGCGAAGATAGTCGATATCCTCCGGTGCTTTCTCAACAGAAAGGGAATACGGCGCGGTGTCGTCGGTCGAATCGCCCGTGACCGTATTCCAAAGCAAAGGATCGCCGGCGCGAAAGAGCACCATTTCGTGGTCTCCCCGCGGCACTGATTCACCCGATGCGATCGAGCAGATCGGGGGCTGACAAGTCGCCGTGACCGCCGCCATTTTGGTAACCGGGGCGATGATCATGCTCTCCTCGGCGACTCGGGCCGACTCGGCGATGGCGAGATGATTTCGGAGGGCGGCGAGTTCGTTTTCCAGCGCGGCGATACGATCATCACGCTCTGCGAGTTCTTTTCGCAGAGTTGCCTCGTCCGGCGCGGAAGTGGGAGAGTTGGACGAAATGGCGAATCGGTTGCCACCCTTGCCTCCTCCCCCATTGGTGACCGCGACGGGAGATTCGGTCGGGATGCGGCGAAGATCGCTCAGCGCGGCGCGGGCCTCGGAGAGACTGGTCACGGAAATGGGGACCACCGCCGTCCCTCCATTGTCCATGGAACTCGCTTGAAAAGCCTCGTGCCGTCCTGCTCCCACGCCCACGCCCACCCCCAAGCCCAGCAAGCGACGAAGAAACTGTCGACTGCTCGCGGGTGAATCGTCTTTTTTGATCTTGATGGGCGCAAGCCGAGCCGCGATGGGGTTCGCATCTGGAGCCACCGTTTCAGACTCGGTCGCGGAGGCCGCTGCCAGTTTGGCGGCCACTTCGCGCAGGGTCTCCATTTCGGCCTCACGATCCGCGAGAGTTCTTCGCAATTTGGCGATTTCTCCGTCGCGCGCGGCGGCGGAAAAGCGGAGCTTCTGGAGCTCTTCTGTTGTCGATGCCATTCGGGACTCGGCTTCGGCAACGGCTTTGGCCACGGCGTCTGCAGAGGAGGATGAAGAGGCCTCTACGACGGTCTTCATTTCCGGCACCGTCTCCGGAATCTCCCTCGTCTCGGGAGCGGTGGTGGTGACGAGAAGATGACGGGCAGTATCGACCGATTTGAGAGCGCTTTCGAGCGCCTCGGAGAGCTTGCGTTTTCCGCAACCGGCTGCTGGCGCCACGATGGCTCCGGTTTCGAGAGTCGTTTTCACTCCGGCGAGTGAGCCTTTGAGTTCGCCCAACCTTCGCCACACATCGCTCTCCAGCAGGATCACTCCAGGTTCCCCGCAAGCATCGCCCTCGTTCAATTTGTCCACCGCCTTGTGAAAACCCGATGATGAATCACAGATCGCCCAGTCCACGCGGCCAATCATCTCCTCGATTTCCTGATCGATGCCACTGGTGAGATTGGCCAATCGACCCCGACATTTGCAGAGATGGGTCTCCAATTGATCGATTACGTCGCCAGAAAGCTGACTCTCCGAGGTCTCGAACAACCCCTCGGCGGCTTCGATCGGTTCGGCGATCTCTCCCAGCGCTTTCTGCTCCTTCGCCAGATGCTCGCGAGCAACTGACACACTCTGCACGCAACCGCTGACATTCTGGTGCAGCACTCGGAGTTGGTCTTCCACTTGGGAAAAACGATCGACGACCTCCTCGGTCGAATCCTCCCCTGCGCCCAGATCCAGTCGACGCTCCAACTCGACCCGAGTCGCCGACAGAAACTCCGAACCGTCACCGAGTTTCGATGCCTCCTCCTTCAAACGGGTTTCCAGATTCTCCAAGCGGATCATTCTCGCCTCAACGGATTCCCGCTCCGAGCGCAGAATTTCCCCGAGATGGCGCACCGGCATCTCGGCATGGGCCCGAGAGCCACGGCCCGCAGGAGCCGATTTCAGAGAAGCTTCCCAGGCATCTGCCAGTACACCCAATCGTTTGTTCGAAGCCTCTTGTTGTTGCCGGATTTCCGAAAAGCGTTGGCCCAGTTGCGTAATTTCAGCCCTCTGTTGGACGACGAGTTCCCGACTCTCCGCGAGTTTGAATTCGATTGAGGAAGAGACGGGAGCGCTTTTTGCCATCGCTTTCGCCTCCGAGACCAACTCTGCCGCGGGCTCGAGCGCCATTTCCGTTGACGAAGAATCCGTCTCAGATTCCGTTTTTGCTCCTGCATCCATTTCGATCGTTCTGGGCTTTTTTCGAAACCAGAGCACCCCGATAACGATCCCAAACAAAAAGAGTCCCAAACTGGGAAGCAGCTGAATCGCGATTTCCGCCCAATCCGGAGACGAGGCGGCAATCACGGGCGACAAACAGTCGGTTGCGAACCTGGAAAGGCTCACCATTGGCAGGTAAAGTGACATCTTTTCCGAGACGGATTTTCGATAAGTGTCAATATCTAGTAGAATCACACTAAATGCCAAGGCGATTCATTGGAAATTTTAACTCACATGTTCGCCTTTATTGACTTCTAAGTTTTCTTGAATAACAGAAACTGCCCCACCTTCTCCGTGAAATTTTCCCGCACTTACCTTTTCAGCCGCTCCCGAGACACCCGTTTCCTCCTCAGGGCGGCGCTCGCCATCGG
>JAGROX010000007.1:16851-41243 GCA_020440025.1 Verrucomicrobiia bacterium | reverse complement strand
GCGCGACGACTCGACCGAGTTGTGAATTCGGGCGAGGCATCACCAGAGGCCAATTTCGGTTATCAAGAAAGCGTTTCCCGAGAGATGCGCCGTCAACTCGCCGAGGTGAGAGGATAGGCAGAGAGCTTCATGGTATGGATTCCAAGAACTCCTCCAATGATTTCCGGGAAAAGGGCATGCGGTTGAACTCGTTTTCCATGTGAGGAGGAGGCTGAGAGTGCCAGCCTCCCTTGCTGAACTGGAAATGAAATGGCCCGGGGCCACCTGAATACATCAGCTTGCGATCTGGTCCCACCACGAACACCCGGACCGGCCAGGCTCCCCAGCGAACCGCCATTTCATCATCGATCGAATCGACAAAGATCTGTAAACGCGGAGACGTTCTTCCCTTCAGTTCCTGAGCTGATTTTCTCCGTTCTTTCAAAGTCTTGGGATCGGGCAGAGGCGGCTTGGAAATATCCACGCCATTTTGATTGAGATTCGGCATGAACCCACCCTCGGGATGGGCTTCACGGATGTAGACAAAGGTGAAATCAACCCTGTCTCCGAATCGCTCACAGAGATCTGCAATGTTTGGAAGGTAGGAATCAAGATTCGAGCACGAAGAACTTCCGAAGAGGAGCACCATGGGCTTTTTCTTCAGAATGGAATGAAGCGAAACCACTTTCCCGGATTTTGCCGTGATCATTTCCGAGTCGGGTGCGGTCTCTCCCACCATGGGAGCATTGGCATGCCGAGTCATGATGACGGACTCCGCATGCCCGGTATTCATCACGGTGATGCCGGAATACCGATCAAATCGAAAGGGGCTGACCTTCGCTTTGGCCTTGCTTTTATCGGCGGCAAAAATCAGCAGGATCGTCAAAAAGAGGACGATTGAAACCGTTCTGATGGCGCTCCCATGACGCTTTGAGAAATCCGAAAGGTTCATTTTCCTGATTCAACTGCTCCGGACTCATTCGGTTTCCGAAAATCTTTCCTTTCACAACGTTTTCGTCACGAATTGAGCCGGAATAAATGACACCGGATGGGCTCCCCCATCCGTGATGAGTCAAAAGAGCAAAAACGAGTATTTGGAAACGACGTGATTTCGCCATCAAAGGCGAGGGAGTGAAGGCAAAAGCTGGCTTCTCAACGGGCTGGTCGAAGCCTGCGGCTGATGACCGTAAACACACGATCGAGCTGATGAACCAGCCGGTCGGCCGTCGTCAAGGCGGCGGGGTTGAAAAAGCGAATCCCTGGTAATAGGTTGATGGCCTCCCGATCAGAAATCGTCTCTTGAAGCCGCTTTGCCTTGAGCTGCCTGTCACCTCCGCCGATGCGTGGGGAGGAACACTCCAAGTCGTTGAGCGATTTTCAGGCCATTTCCCACTAACGACATGACTCCGACACGTTTCCGGCCCTCTCCACTCTCCAAGGCAACCCTCTTTTCGGGAAAACAAGAAGGAAAACAAGAAGGGAAACCAGTAGAGGAGCTGTTTGTGGAGATCCTGGAGCCGCGGGTACTTTTCTCTGCCGCTCCCGTGGAGTCAGGTGAAGTCTCCGAGGCAGCAACGGTCCAGGAAGCGAATCCGACTCCGTCCGCCGTCGCGCCCGCGGAATTGGGGGATGCAGGAACCAGCGCAGCGACTCCGGATTTGGAGCTGCTGAGTCTGGAAGTCGTCGAATCGCTGGCCGCCGAGGCGCGACAACGGTGGATTGATTCGGGAATCTCTGCGGAGCAGGTCTCGGCATCTCGATGCGATCCGCTACGACATCGCCGACGTGGGTGGCGCGCACCTCGGAGTGGCCAACGGATTCACCATCACGATCGACGACGATGCGGGTGGCGTTGGCGCGGATCGCTGGTTCATCGATCCCACGCCGAGGGCGGACGAGGAGTTCGGAGAAACGAGCAACGGTTCGGCGAGCGGGCGGTATGATCTGCTCTCGACCCTGATGCACGAGCAGGGACACGTGCTGGGCCTGGGAGATGTGTTCGGCGATCAGGCCGATGTCATGGACGGATTTCTCGGCGTCGGGACGCGACGCCTCCCGATGGCCGGACAGGCCGAGGGCGCGGTGCCCGGGGCATTGACGGGAGCGTTTTTCCTGACGGCTGACCTTTCCCGCGCCTTCCACACCAGCAACGGAGAACAGCCGACCGGGGGGCGGATCGTTTCAGCCGTTCATCGCACGATTCGACAATGTCCTCGCGTTCGAGAGCGACTCGTCCAATCTGGTTCCCGGAGTGCTGGGCGGAGATACCAATGGCCAGCGCGACGTTTTCATCAACTACCTGCCGGTAGGCTATGTCGAACGGGTCAATACCGACGTGGACGGGAACGAAAGCAGCGGAGGCGCGGCGCGGCCGTTCGCGTCGTACACGAGCCGCTACGTGGTCTTTGACAGTGCTGCATCGGACCTGTTGGTAGGCGATACCAACGGAGCGAACGATGTATTCGTGAAGGATCGCCAGACCGGTGTCGTGATCCGGGCGAATACCAACGCGGCGGGCGAGGAAAGCATGGGCGGTGACGCCATGGCGATGGGGTTTTCTTTCGATGGCCGCTACGTGCTCTTCAGCAGTACGGCCAGCAATCTCGTGCCCGATGATACCAATGGCGAGGTGGATCTGTTTCTCAAGGATCTCCAGACCGGAGCCATCAGTCGCGTCAACACGACCGCAGCCGGCGACCAGTCGCTGGGCAACACGGAGGCCTCGATCACGGGGAAATTGACCGACGATGGTCGCTACGTGGTGTTTCAAAGTGGAGCGACCAACCTCGTCGGCAACGATACGAACGGAAATGTCGACATTTTCCGCAAGGACCTGACGACGGGCGAGATCGTGCGCGTCGATACCGACTCTGCCGGAAATCAGACGGCGAACCGCCCATCCGGTGTCAATTCCAGCGAACCGGCGATCTCGTTGGACGGGCGCTACGTCGTCTTTCGGAGCGCGGCGCCCGACCTGGTTCCGGACGACTCCAACGGACTGGATGACGTTTTCCTGAAAGACCTGGTGACCGGGGCGATCAGCCGGGTGAATACGGACGCCAACGGAGGCCAGGCCTCCGGCGGGGAATCGGGATTCGCCTCCCTCTCCGCCGATGGTCGCTACGTGGTCTTCAGCAGTCGTGCGGACAACTTGGTGGAGAACGACACCAATGGAACGGTGGACACCTTCCTGAAGGACATGCGGACCGGACTGGTGGCGCGATTGACGGTCAATGCCGCCGGAGAGCAGAGCATCGGCGCGAGCGAGTTTGGTGGGAAGACCTTCGTGAGGGGAACCGTGGCGGTGTTCGCCAGCGACGCCACGAACCTCTTGCCGGACGACACCAACGGAGAGTTCGATCTTTTCCGGAGTGACTTTTCCTCCTTGCTCACTGGTTTTTCCACCTCGGTGATCGTTGACGACAACGGCGACCTGGTGATCACGGGAAGCGGCAGCGTTGCCAATGATCTGCTTCTCGAAGTGGTAAATGGGCGTCTCGAAATCAGCGACCCGAATGCCACGATTGGTGGTCCGATCGGAGGCAGCGTGAACGTGGGCAACGACGGGCGAAAAATCGGCGTCGATCTCGCGGCGTTCACCGGGGACATCATCGTGAGAATGCAGGGAGGCGACGACACCGTGACCATCGGAGACTTGGCGGGGGTCGCCGGAGGGCTAAGGGTGGAGGACGGTTCCGGGCACGATGTGGTGCGCCATGTGGGAGCCGTCTCGCTGCAGGGTGCGGGAGCGTTTTTTGTCGAGGCAGAGGAAATCCGGGTCGAGTCCGGGTCGGCGATCAACGTGGAGGATGGAGGGATCGACCTGCTCGCCAACCAGGGAAACTCCAGTGCCGTGAAATCGGTGGGACTACGCATCACCAACAGCGAGATCAACACGACCGGTTCGGGCAACGTCAACCTGCGCGGCAACGGCGGCGCGGTGGGAAGCGGAAATATTGGCATCGTCATCGACCAGACCTCGGTAGCGACGGGAGGCGGAAGGTTGGTCCTGGCCGGAAACGGCGGAAACGGAATTCACGGCAACGATGGCTTGCGTCTCGGTCGCGGCACCGGCATTACGGTGGCCGGTACGGGCGATTTCGACATCTACGGGTACGGATACGGCAGTGGAGATCGCAACCGTGGGATCGTCATTGACGGAGACGTGGAACTGCGGTCGGCGGATGGCCGACTGTTGATGTCCGCATGGGGTGCCGAGGGACGATCAGGAAATGTCGGACTGTTCATGGATCGCGCGACCTTGATCAACACGGGAGGATTCGGCACGATTCTCCGCGGCATGGCATCCGGAACGGGCTCCAACAACACCGGTGTCATCCTCAACGGGACGACAGTTCGGGACGAGAGTGGCGGTGAACTCTCGGTCAGTGGTAATGGGAGCGCTTTTTCGCAAGGCGTGGAAAACCGGGCGGTCGAGTTGAATTCGGTATCGATCTCGGCCACGGGCGGTGGATTGGTGCGAATCAGCGGAAATGGAGGAAGCGGGACCCACCGCAACGAAGCGATTCGGATCGCGAACAGCAACATCAGCACCGAATCGAATTCGGTTCGGATCGTCGGCAATGTCTCCGATGATGTCACCGGAAACGGAAACCGGGGAATCTTCGTTTCCGGCAGCACGATTGCCTCGGGCACGGACCTGACGGTCACGGGCCGAGCAGGCGGAGGCGTGAATGGCAATGAAGGGATGCGTCTTCTTTCTTCGACGTTCACCGCTACCGGGGAAGCGGAGCTGCGGGGCGAGAGGTCGTCCACCTTCACGGTTTCGACTTCCGGTGCGTTCAATCGGGGCGTCTTCGCCCGATCGATCGAAGTGTCGGGCGGTGAGGTGGGTTTGAGTGGTCAGGGAAATGCGGGAACGAACCGGAATGAGGGACTCCGATTGCTCGGGGGAACCTTTACTTCCACTGCGGGAGGCGTCGGGCTGGCCGGAACGGCCTCTGATGCCGCCACCGGGCGCGACAATCTCGGCGCCTTCATTCGCGGGATCTCCATCAACGCCAATGCTAGGGCTTCCATCAATGGTCAGGGTGGGCGGGGAACCAGCGGAAACTTCGGCCTCTATCTCGATGGGGCCACCGTGATGTCGCAGACAAGCACCGCCGGTTTCATCGGGAACGCTCAGGATCAGACGACGGGAAGCCGGAACTACGGCGCCATGGTCGTGAACAGCAATTTCACCGCGACGACTTCGTTCTCCGCGATCGGTCGAGGAGGCGGTGGCGTCAACGGGAACAGCGGGATGACCATTCGCGGCGGGAGCATCACCTCGACCGCAGACCTGAATCTATTCGGCAGCGGAAGGAGCTGGGCGACCGGACGAGGAAACTTCGGGGTCAATCTGCAAGGCACGGAATTGTCGACCGAGGGCGATGTCGATATCAATTCGATCGGAGGAGGCGGCACTCATGGAAACTTCGCGACGCAGCTTCGCCGGGTCGAGATTGCCAGTGCTTCGGGAAGGGTCGATGTGGCCGGGCAGGGCATCGATGATCCCACCGGAAACGGCAATTTTGGAATGCGGATCATCGCCTCCACCATCGAAGCCGCCAACATCCTCGTCGATGGGAAGGCCAGCAGCGGTGCGAACGGGAATTTCGGCACGTTCGTGGCGGGCGGCTCGATGAATTCGACCAACGGTTTCGTGGTCGTGGCAGGATCCGGCAATGGACTCACCACCGGCTCCGGGAATTTCGGCGCGTTGGTGCGAAACGTGACCTTGTCCGCCATTGGTGACGGCGTGAACGTCATCGGAGGCGGAGGTGGAGGCATCAGCGGCAACTTCGGCGCGCGGGTCGACGGCGGTTCGTTTTCCAGCGATATCGGAGGCGTCATTTTGCGGGGCAGTGCCGACGGTGCCACCACGGGAGCCGGCAACTATGGCCTTCGGGTCAGTGGAGCGAACGTCAACGCCGGAACGAACATTGAGTTCCAGGGAATCGGCGGTGGTGGGCGAAGCAACAATCACGGAGTTCAGCTGGTCCGAGTGAGCGGCGATGCAGGAAGTCGACTCGATGTGACCGGTTCCGCGATTTCCGCGACGACCGGAAACAACAACCAAGGCGCGCTCCTGATCCGGAACCGGCTCTCGTCGGTAGGAGAGGCCACCCTCACCGGAACCGGTGGTGGCGGCATCAGCGGGAATGCCGCGCTCCGAGTCATCGGCGGCTCGTTTGGCAGCACGCTGAACGGTCTCATGATCGCAGGCGAAGCCGATGCCAACACCGCCGGGCGAGGCAACGGTGGCGTCTTCCTGCTCAGTCGCGCCAACCTGACCGGGACCTCAATCGAGATCGACGGAACGGGCGGCGGAGGTGGTGGCGCCAACTTCGGCACTTTCATCGTCGGCAATGTTTCCGCCCCCAATGCTGTGGTGACCGGCTCTGCCACCGACGGTGTCTCGGAGGATGAGGCGGGTGGCTTCGTACCGTGAGCCGTTGACTCAATCTCGGGCGCGAGGACGGCGAATTGAGCCAAAATAAAAGACACCGGGGCCAGCTCGAGCTGACTCAACAGGGTTCAGTCGGCGACTTGACCCTGTTGAATGAGAGGCTCGACGGTTCCCTCGCTGGCGAGGCGGTCGTAGCAGTGCCAGAGGGCTTCGCGGAGGTTGCCTTGGGTTTGCCGATGGAGCTGGGCGATTTCGGAGGGGGTGGGGTGCCACTCGGGGGCGAGGGATAGGACGAAGGCGGCCAGCATCTCGGGGGTGGACCGGGTTTCGAGCAGGAGGGGCAATCTCGGGCTGGTGGAGCGATGGGCGGTGATGATGAGTCCGCCGAGGGCGCCGCTGGCGTTGCGGAATTTTCGCCAGGCGAGGGGACCCAATCGCTCGGCGCCGTCGAGCAGCCAGAACTCGCGGTGGGTGGATGCGGCGGGCGTGGCGAGTCTTTCCCAATCGGCGGCGTCGAGTGCTGTCTTTTCGTCGTTGAGAATGAGTCGATGGGTGTGAAAGCCGCGCGCTTCGAGACGAGGGGTGAGGGCATCGAGGAAGGTGGATTTCCCGGATCCGTGAATGCCGGCGACGAGTCCCCGCCAGTCGTGATCTTCCAACCGACTCAGCAGGGTGGCCCAAGTAGTGCCGCACCATTTGGGATCGAATGGCAGATCCCGCGCCAGACGATCCATGGCGAAGGGATTGGAGCGGGCGGGGAGCATGGGACGACGGGCGGTTCTTCTCAGGTCACGGGTCCCTCGTGATTGCTCTCGTGCAGCTTGGTGGCGGGCGGCTGGGGGACTTCGATAATGAAGCTGGTCTCGCGACCGGGCCGGCTCTGGACACGGATGCTGCCGTGGTGGGCTTCGATGGCTCGCTTGACGATGGAGAGGCCGAGGCCGGTGCCTTTGATGATCTGGGAGTGGTCTTTCTGCACGCGATAGAAGCGCTTGAAGACATGGGGCAGGTCGGCGGAGGGAATGCCGACGCCGTCGTCGATGATCTCGATACGGTAGCGACCATGATCAGAAACGAGTCGGACGGTGATCTTGAGGCCGGGCTCGAGGTTCTGTTTGAGGGCGTTTTCGATGAGGTTGAAAAAGACCTGATCCCAATAGAAACGGTCCCCGACCATGATGGCATTCAGGGGAAGGTCGAGGTTGATCCTGGCATGATGATTCTCGATCAGGAGTTGTAGGTTCTCCACGGTGTCACGGATCGATTCGACGAGGTCGAAGGTCTCACGGTTCAGCAGGTCATCGGAGCCCTCGAGCTTGGAAATGGCGAGCATGTCATCGACCACCCGCGAGAGACGGTCGGCGTGTTTTCGCATCGTGGGAATGCAGCGTTTCAGCGTATCGGCATCGACGGGCGGCTCTCCCTCCCGGGCGTCCATCATTTCCAGGTAGCCGGACATGATGGAGAGCGGGGTGCGCAGTTCGTGGGAGGCATTGGCGACAAAATCCTGGCGCACGCGTTCGGTCTCGAGTTGCAGGGTGATATCGCGAATGAGCACCCAGGCTCCCTGACCGAGTTCGAGGCTGGAGAGAGGTTCGGCTTCCACGAGGTAGATGCGCTCGCCGCGAGGGTGGCCGCTGTTGGCGCGTCGATTGAAGCGATCCTGGGTCTTGCTTCCCACCTCTTTGGCGAGGCGAACGGTGTCGACGACGCGATGGTCGAGACAGACCTCGATGAGTGGTCGTCCGAGATGGTTGTGGTCGCTGGGAAACAGGTGTTTGGCGGCGCGATTGGAGAAGCGCACTTCGGAGTCTGCGTCGACAATGAAGAGGGCGTCTTCGATCTCGTTGAGCAGGGCTTCGAGGAAGCGGCGCTGGGTGGCCTCGAGATCCCGCGAGAGGGTTGTCTCGGCGGTGTGATTGAGAACGGTGCGTGAGAGATCGGCGAGGGCGCGCGATTCAGACGCGGTCCTGAGGTCGGAGGGGCGGGCGACTTTGTCCTGATTGATCAGGGTGTTCAGTTCCCGAAGACCGCGCAAAATGGTCCAGTAGCGCAGGCCAAAAAAAACTGCGAGACAGGCGAAGGCGACGGTGAGGACAGTTTGCAACGGTGAAGAGGGAAGGAATGATGAGAAAGGTAGGCCAAAGCGGCGGTAATCTCAATCCTCATCCGTATCGTCCCCGGGGTTCGCTTGCTCCAGAAATCGATAGCCGACGCCGCGCACGGTATCGATCTGGGAGCCGTGCTCCTCGAGTTTTTCCCGAAGCCGTTTGATATGGGTATCGAGGGTGCGGGTCTGAATGAGATCGCTGTAACCCCAGACTTTCTGGAGCAGTTCGGCGCGTTCCTTGACGATGCCGGGGGATTCCGTGAGAACGAGGAGCAGCTTGAACTCGGTGGTGGTGAGATCGATGGGGTTGCCATCCACGTGCAGTTTCACGTTTTTCTTATCCAACCGGAAGGCACCGATCTCGATGACGTCGGACTGTCCGGTATCGAGGGTGCGACGGAGGAGGTTGCGGACGCGGAGCATCAGCTCGCGAGGGCTGAACGGCTTGACGATGTAGTCGTCGGCCCCGGACTCGAGGCCGGTGATCTTTTCCTCCAGCCTACCACGAGCGGTCAGCATGATGACGGGGATGCCACGGGTGCGGGAGTCATCGCGAAGGTCTCGGTAGGTGGAGAGCCCATCCTTGTGAGGCATCATCAGATCGAGAATGATCAGATCGGGGGCTTTCTTCTTGGCCAACTTGAAGGCTTCGAGGCCGTCGGCGGCCTCAAGGGAGGCGAATCCCTCGCGCTGCAGATTCAGCACGATGAGATCTCGGATGTCTTTTTCGTCGTCGACTACCAGGATGGTTGGCATGATGATGTTAACTCAGCTTCATGTTGCGTAGGACGAGGCAATGCTAAAGTAATCTCCTGTGACGAAATCGTCACGACTTGGGTTCTTGCCAAGGTTCCAAGCCCCGGCATCTGAGCCATTTACACCAGCCGGAAAAGATGGAATCTTGTCGGGTTATCCCCCAGCGAAAGCGCTACTTCACTTTACGAACTTGGATCACCCTCGCCCAGAAAAAGTTCACATCGTTGTGAATCCGGCCCCAGCCAAGCGAACTCCGCTTCTGGCGACTCTCAACACGCATTTTCGAAACGCGGGCATCCGATGGGGGGTGTCGATCACTCAAGGAGAACACGACGGAGTGGCGCTGGCCAAAAAAGCGGTCGATGAGGGTGCCGATGTCGTCGGTGTGTACGGCGGGGACGGAACGGTGATGGAAGTCGCCAGTGGACTCATCGGCACGGATGTTCCGCTGTTGATTTTGCCGGGAGGAACCGGAAATCTGGTCGCGGCAGAGTTGCGGATCAGCAATCACCTGGAACGCGCCTGCCAACTGGTATGCGGCGAAACCTATCGCACCCGAAAGATCGATGTCGGGCAGATGGGTGAGCACTATTTTCTCCTCCGGGTAGGCTGCGGAATCGAGCCCGGCGTGGTGCAGGATGCGACGCGTGAGCTGAAGAATCAGTTTGGTAAATGGGCCTATGTGTTTGCCGGCATCAAGCGCTTGCAGGAGAATCCAGTGGCCGACTACGAGATCCGTCTGGATGATCGCGAGACGTTTCGTGCCAAAGGTGTGGCTTGCGTGGTTGCCAATGCAGGGACGGTCGGCCTCGGTCGCCTGACTTTGGCGCCATCGGTGGATGTGGACGACGGCAAGCTTGATGTGTTTTTCCTGAAAAAGGCCAACCTCGAAGGCATTGTCCAACTCGCCGGTAAGATGATGGGGCTGGCGCCTCGGGATCCCGAAGATGTGACACCTGGGCTCGACGCGTCGCAATTGGTGAATCATTGGCACGTCAAAACGGTGTCGATTCATTCGGACCCGGTGCTCGATATTCAGGTCGACGGTGACGTGATTGCGAAGACGCCGCAGACGGTTGGCATTTTGCCTTCTGCGCTGACCGTTGTGGTCTGACTTTGACGGGATTTGAACGCAACTGCGTACTTTCCTCCGCGCGGCTGGCCCGATAGCATTCGGGATGCAAAAAACGCGTGAACGTTGTCGCCGAATTTCTGGAGAAGTGCTTGGAGTTTTGGGAATCCTCCTCTTCTCACTAAGCGTCGCTCAAAGTCAGGAAAAGGGATCGGCGGTATCTCCCAAGGAGAAGATCGACCTGTTGGCCGATTCTGAATTCAAGAACTTCACCACGCATTTCAACGCGAAAAAATCCATCAGCACCGAGCGCGCTGAGGTCTGGTCGATCAACGAAAGTGGACAGCTCCACGTGAGCGGCAAGGCCTGGGGCTATCTGCGGACGAAACAGGCGTATCGCGATTATCATCTCGTGCTCGAATACCAGTGGGGGGAACACACCCTCGCTCCCCGGGCGGACAGTGCGCGGGATTGCGGGGTGCTGGTTCACGGATACGGCAAGGACGGTGCCTACGCCGATACCTGGATGAACTCCATCGAGGCTCAACTCATCGAGGGCGGCTCTGGCGACATCCTCGTGCTGGCCTATCAGAATCGCGGCGAGGAGAAAGCCCCGACCAGCCTGACCGCAGAGGTGAAAGATGACCGCGATGGCGAGCCGGTCTGGACGGCGGGCGGTGAGAAGCGCGTCTTTCCTCCCGAAGGTGCCACGGCGGCCCGCATCAACTGGAAGCACCGTGATCCAGATTGGGCTGACGTGAAAGGTTATCGTGGGCCGAAGGATGTCGAGAATCCTCCCGGCGAGTGGAATCGCATGGAAGTGATCTGCAAAGGCGACACCATCCGCATTTTCCTCAATGGAGAGCTGGTCAACGAAGGTTCCGCCGCCAATCCCAGCGAAGGCTTCATCTGTCTGCAAAGCGAAGCCGCCGAGTGCCTGATCCGGCGCTGGGAACTCTGGCCGCTGGAGGGTTTCAAGGAAAACTGGGTCCCGGCCGAGTCATCGACTGACACGGGTTACACCGCCACTGGCGAAAGCATTCTGCCGCGTCGTTTGCCGCTCAGCCCCGAGGGATCTCAGGCAGCCTGGGCGATCGATGGCGACTACGAGATGCAGTTGGTCGCGGCCGAACCACTCACCTGTGACCCCGTTGATGTCGTCTGGGATGCCCAAGGGCGGATGTTTGTTGCCGAGATGCGGGACTACCCGCTGCCGCCCGAGTCGGGACCGCTGTTGTCGCGGATTCGTCTGCTGAAGGACAACGACGGCGATGGCAAGATGGACGAAGCAGTGACTTGGGCCGACGAATTGGATCATGTGCAGGGCTTGCTGCCGATGAATGGCGGATTGTTGGCGACGACGCGGACTGCGATTCTTTTTCTCAAGGACACCGATGGCGATGATCGTGCCGATGAGATCACGCCGCTCTACATCAGCAACGAGCCAAAGCACAACCAGCTCCAGGTTTCCTGCCCGCGCTGGGGGCTCGACAACGCGGTTTATTTGAACAACGGCCTCGACGGCAAGGAGATCTACCCGGTCGATCATCCCGATGACAAGGTGGAATTCACCCGCCTGAATCTTCGCTACGATCCCTATACGAAAGCGATCTCGGCGGTCTCGGGTGGTGGTCAGTTCGGGGCGTCTCTGGACGATTGGAACCGGCGCTTCTTTTGCAGCAATCGCAACCCCGTCATGTTCGCGGTGATGCCGCTCGATGCGGTGAAGCGCAATCCCTTTGCCAACATCACGCTCGGTCATGAAGACATTCAGGAACCCGGTGCCAGAGTCTTCCCGTTTAACCTCAGTCACACCACTTCTGCCGCCCATGCCGGCACCCACACCGCAGCGTGTGGACTCGGGGTCTACCGAGGCGACCTGATGCCTGATCTGAATGGCAACGTCTTTGTCTGCGATCCGACCGCCCAGCTGGTGACCCGCAATCGCTTGGTGGCCAAAGGTGCGAGCTTCGATGCCGTTCGCGTGGGTGAGGGGAGGGATTTCCTCGTATCCTCAGACGAGTGGTCCCGTCCGGTGAATGTCCGCAACGGACCCGATGGCGCGCTCTATGTCTGCGACATGTATCGTCGCTTCATCGATCACGCTCGATTCTTTCCCGAAGAATTTTCCAAGACCAATTACATGCGTGCCGGATTCGATCACGGACGGATCTGGCGTCTGGTGCCAAAAGGCGGAAAGGCCCGTAAAATTGAGCCGCTTCCAGAATCGAGCACCGAACTCGTCGCGCTCCTGGAGAGCCCCAACGCCTGGCAACGCATTCACGCGCAGCGGTTGCTCATGGAGCGACAGGACCAGAGCATCGCCCCTGCGGTTGCCAAAGTGATGGCCGAGTCAAAACTGCCCCAGGGCCGAGTTCACGCGTTCTGGACCCTGCAGGGCTTGGGAACTTTGTCTGAGGAACAGATCGCAGCGGCGCTGAAAGACAAAGATCTCGGGGTGGTGGAAAATGCCATCGCTCTGGCTTCGACCGAGAAGAATCGTGAGGCGCTCGCCGAGATCGCCGCCACGGGAAACAGTCGCGCCGCGTTCATGGCGACTCTCGCCTTGGGCTCCGAAATGAGCGAGTCCAAGCCGCTGGTTTCGGCCATGAATCATGGTGGGCTTGCCGATCCCTGGATGCGGAAGGCCTTGCTCAGTGGCGCCCATCCCGCCAGTGTCGAAGTCGTGCTGGCCATTCTCGAAACCGTCGAGCCCTCCGGGTCCGCGCCAGGCGGCAATGCAGCCGATGTGGCCGATTTCCTCCGCGAATTTGTCGCCGAGATCGCGGCGCGCGGCGATCTCGCCGGTCTCGGCAAGATCCTGAGTCAGGTGAAAGCCGATCAGAGGAAGCATTCCGACATTCCCATCGTGGAAGGACTCTCCGACGGACTTCGCCGCAGCAAGCTGGCCACCAAAAGCCTCGCCGCCATTATCGCCAAGCCACCGACGGAACTCGCCGATGGCCAACTCGACGGCGTCAAAGCCGTGATCGATGCCGCCGCCGCCATCGCGCTGAATCGCGAGGCCCCGAGCCTGGAGCGTACCGCAGCGCTCACTCTGGTGCAGCAGCAGGGGATCGAGACCACCCTGCCCATAGTGGAAAAACTCATCGTCGCCTCGGAGTCGCCCGAGGTTCAGGCGGCCGCCTGTCAGGCCTTGTCCCGATTCGACCGCAATCAGGTGGCCGATTTCTTTTTCGAACGTTGGAAAACACTGGCACCTACCCCGCGTCGGGAGGCTCTCGCCCTTATCGCCGGAAATGCCAATACCGGCCTGCGTTTGATGCAGAAGATGAAAGCCGGCGAGATCAGTCCCGCCCTCATGCCGCCCATGCAGGTCTGGAGCTACGCCCGATCCACCAATGAAGAAGTGAAAGCCCTCGCGATCGAGTTGTTCGGTCAGGCCAGTGGGGATCGTGGCAAAGTGATCAATGCCTACAAGGCGGCGATCGCCAAACTGGATGGTGACGCGGAGCGCGGCAAGCTGGTGTTCCAAAAAGCCGCCTGCATGACCTGTCATCAACTCGGTGGCGTCGGCGTCGTGGTCGGCCCGCCCCTCGCCGACGTGAAGATCAAGCCGGCTGAAGCTCTCCTCACAGATATCCTCGATCCCAACCGGGCCGTCGAAGAGCGGTGGGCTGCCTACAGCGTGGAGACCAAGGACGGACGCCAACTCGCCGGCCTCGTTGCCGCAGAAACGGATTCCGCCATCGAGTTTCGGATGCCAGGAGGCCTTTCGGAAACCGTCCCTCGCGATCAAGTCGCGAAATATGAAACCACCGGGATGTCATTGATGCCCGTCGGTCTCGAAGCCGCGATCAACGAGCAGGACATGGCCGACCTGATTGCATTTTTGAAAGCGCGGTGAAGACGAAAAGTGACGGTGAAGCTGAAACGAGTGAGAACATCGAAATGAAAATCGCGTCTCTTTTCCTATTCTGTTTCGGGCTGACTGTGGTCGGGGTTCCGGGCGATGGTTTCGCCGCTGAGAAGAAACCCAATTTCATCGTCATTTTTACGGACAATCTTGGTTACGGGGATATCGAGCCCTTCGGATCGACGGCGAACCGGACGCCGAATCTGAATCGGATGGCGGAAGAAGGGACGAAGTTCACGCATTTCTGTGTGACGGCCGGAGTCTGCACCCCATCGCGTTCGAGTCTGATGACGGGGTGCTACTCGCAACGCGTGTCGATGCATCTCAATGATCGTGATCACCATGTGTTGCGCCCCGTTTCTCCCTACGGGCTGAATCCGGAAGAGATCACGGTGGCCGAAGTGCTGAAGAAGCAGGGCTATGCGACATCCATGATCGGGAAATGGCACTTGGGCGATCAACCGCCGTTCTGGCCGACTCGGCAGGGTTTCGATGAGTATTTCGGCGTTCCCTATTCCGATGACATGACGGAGCGGATCTGGAATCAGGATGGTTCCCACTGGCCACCGATCCCTTTGATGGACGGCGAGACGGTGATCGATGCCCCGGTGGATCGTGATTTCCTGACCCAACGCGAAACGAAACGCGCTCTGGAATGGATCGAGCGAAATCAGGATCAGCCGTTTTTTCTCTACATGCCACAGGCCATGCCGGGAAGTACGTCGGCCCCGTTTTCGAGTCCAGATTTCAAGGGCAAAAGCAAGAATGGTCCCTGGGGGGATTCCATCGAGGAACTGGATTGGTCGGTCGGTCAGGTCCTGCAGAAATTGCGTGACCTAAACTTGGCTGAGAACACTCTCGTCATCTGGACTTCGGACAACGGCGCACCGACGATGCGGGATCCAAAGAATCCCGATGACCCGAGCCGAGGATTGAACCGTCCGCTTTTCGGCCCCGGTTACACCACGGCCGAGGGCGGGTTCCGAGTGCCCACTCTCATGTGGTGGCCAGGCACCGTGCCTGCAGGGAAGACTTGTGAGGAACTGGCTACGACGATGGACATTCTCCCGACTTTTGCGAAACTGGCCGGCGGAGAAGCGCCGAGCGATCGAAAGATCGATGGGCACGACATCCGCGGATTGATCACGGGCGAACCGGGAGCGAAAACGCCCTACGAGGCTTTTTACTATTACTATCTGGACCAGTTGCAGGCCGTGCGTTCGGGTCCCTGGAAGTTGTTTTTGCCCTTGGATGGGTTCCCCCGTCATCCACGTGCCACGCCGAAGGAAGGGTTTCCCAAGGCGCAGCTTTTTCATCTCTATGATGACGTTTCCTGCGAGCACGACGTTGCCGCCGAGCATCCTGACGTGGTCAAAAGACTCACTGAGTTGGCCGAAACGATGCGCGCCGACCTCGGTGATCGCAATCAACCGGGGCCCGGAATTCGTCCCATCGGGCGAGTGCATGACCCAGTGCCGGTGGTGTTGCGTCCCTGAGAAGCGGACCGCTTGGGACGGGCGAGGATTTTTCGCGAGGTGATGGCGCTATCTTGCGTTGCGGAAGCGTTCCCGGTATGATGCTTGGGAACCACGAATCTAACCCCTCGTCATCCTCCTCCTTCCATGGCCATGCTCGCCCTTTCCAAAATGTCTTGTCACCTCTTCCGGTGTTTACTCCTAGGTGCGGTCGCTTGGTGCCTCCAGCCCACCTCGGTTCCGGCGGAGGAAGGAGGCGCGAACACTGCAGTCACTCCGTCAGTTCAACCGGGAAACGGGGAGTTCATCCGCTACGATGACAGTGACCCGGAGAACTCCAAGCTCCAGACATCGGTGGTGCGCTATGTGCGTGGTGATCAGATTGTGGACTTGGTGGGAGCGGTGCACCTCGCCGATCCAGGCTACTTTGATTCCCTGAATGCTCAGCTGGCCCAGTATGACGTCGTTCTCTACGAAATGGTCGGAGGAGAGTTCGCCACCCGGGATGAACGCTCCGCCGAGGTCGATCCCGAGATTGCCCAGGTTCAGATGGTCCACGGCTTGATCCATCGGGTCCTCGGGATGGAATATCAGACCGAAGGCATCGACTACGATCAGCCCAATTTCATTCATGCCGATGTGAACTGGGAACAATACGGTGCTCTGATGACGGCTCGGGATCAGAGTCTGGCGACCCTGTTTCAGCGGGCGCTGGCGATGGCTCAGAGTGGTGAAGGGCCAGCCATTCTTCGAGATGAGGCCGTTGCCGATCAGACCATGAAAGGACTCATGGCGGGATTGACGACGGGTAACACGGCGAAACTCAAACGCGCGTTGGCTCCTTTTCTCGGCGAGGCCGAGAGCTTCATCACCGGGATCGAGGGCGAGGACGGCACCGTGATCGTGACCGAGCGGAACAAAGTGGTGATGGGAATTCTGGATCGCGAAATGAAGCGCGGCCATCGCAACATCGCCATTTTCTACGGAGCCGGGCACTTCGTCGATCTCGAGAAGCGATTGCTGGCGAGTGGTTTTCAGCAACAGACGGGAGTCTGGCTCACCGCATGGGACATCTCCGAAGCAGCGCCGGGTCAGGGCGTGAATCTCTGGCAGGAGATTTTCAGCGATCCAGAACTGATGCAGGGCATCATGAGCAGCGTGCAGGAGATGCTGCGCGGACTCCAGGAGGGTGGCGTTCTCGAACCGGCAACGCCGGGACAGTAGTGAGAGACAATCCTCTGATTCAAGCCTCTTAAGTCACTGACTCAACAGGGTAAAGTCTCGGCCTTTTTTTGTCGGAAATCGTTTTTTGCCTCGTTCGGTTCTCCGACCAATTCTTCCGAATCATTGATTCATCAGGGAAAACTTCCCGATTGATTTTTCCGACGATCAATAAACTCTCCGCTGATTTATTCCGAGGCATGGGCTCGACATCTTTGTCCTTTTCGGGCTGGACGGAGCCGGAAAGGCGGGCGAATCGTGTTCCATTATGAGTGTTGCCAAATCGTTGAGCGAAGAGCAGATCGCCCAGATCCAGGGATGGGCAGATGAAGGGGCTGGATTGCCCGAGATTCAACGTCGGTTGAACTCCGACCTCGGCATCAAAGTCACCTACATGGAACTCCGATTTCTCATGGACGACATCGGCGTCGTCCTGAAGCCGGTGGAAGTGCCCAAGGAGGAAGAGAAGCCGGAGGAACCGGAAACGCCGGAATCTGTGGAGGGAGAGACTGCAGATGATGAAGCGGCTCCCGGAGGTGAAGGCAAGGTCACGGTGACCATCAGTGAACTGGTTCGTCCAGGGGCGATGGTAAGCGGTCGAGTTATCTTTGCCAATGGGCAAGGGGCCAATTGGTGGATGGATCAGATGGGACGTCTCGGCATGGACGCCGACGATCCCAGTCAGCGTCCCACCGAAGAAGACCTGAAAGGCTTTCAGCAGGAGCTGCAGAGGGTCGCGAGAGAGAAGGGGATGTGATTTCCCGCCGCCGATGAGCTGTCAGGCGATCAGGTCGCCTGACAGGTGATTCGGAACTCTGTTGGCCGATTTTTCAGGCCCCTTTCGTCTCGTCCGGCTGGCGAGTGATCGCGAAGTAGATCACATAGACCCACGTCAGGATCCCGGCGAGAATCGCCCACAGGATGGAGCGATTCCGCTGCCAGGAGCAGACGATTGCCAAAACGGACCCAAAGGTGATGCCACCTTGGGTAATGACTTGGGTCCCGCCGGAGACCGTCGTGATTTCGGCCTCCGCGAGAAATGGGAGGATCAGGTCGATCATGCTTTTCCGAGTCCTCCGATGCTTGTGACGCCGGGAATGGCGACGGGAGCCGGCTCGTAGCTCTGATCCATCTGGACGTTGGATTCGTCGCCGGGAAAGAGGTCTTCCTGAGCGGCCATGGCTTGATCCCAGGTGACTTCCTGACCGGTGTGGGCGGACATGCGGCCCATGATGGCCATCATGGTGGAGTGGATCATGCGCGGGCCATTGTTGATGTGATTGCCGGTGCGGATCGAGTCGAAGAACTCGTCATGCTCCACCTGATACATGTTGGGCTCGCGCTCGCCACGCGGGAGGCGATAGCTCCAGATCTGCTTGCCACTGTTGTCCTCGATGTAGGGAGTGGTTCCTCTTCCGATGACGAGAGTTCCTTTGGTGCCACGAACGAAGTCAGCATTCTCATTGAGACAGCCCGGCGCTTTACGACTGGCGAGGTGGCACCAGACGTTGTTCGGATATTCGTAGGCGACATGGTAGTGATCGAAGATGTTTCCTGCCAGCTGAGGCGCTGCCAGACCGCCAGTGGCGCGGCATTGAATCGGGTTGGCGTCACCCATGACCCAGCCGATTTTGTCGACTGAATGGACGGCCTGTTCGACGAGACCGCCGCCGCCGAGCCAGGTGTAGTTGTACCAGTTGCGGATCTGCCATTCGACATCGCCCATGCCGGCGGGGCGCTCACTCGGATCGAGGTGCGGCTTGGAGTGTCCAGAATAGTAGGTGGCATAAACACTGGTGACATCACCGATGAGCCCTTCTTCCATCACCTGCTTGTAGGCAGCGACGCGGCTGGGGGAATAACGCCAGCAGAATCCGGCCACGATGGAGAGCGGAGCGCCTTCGAACATTTTCAGGGTCTCGTAGACGTGACGCACACCAGCGGCGTCGGTCGCCATGGGCTTTTCGGCAAAGACATGCTTGCCGGCTTCCAGAGCGGCGCGCAGGTGAAGAGGACGGAATCCAGGGGTGGTGGTGAGTAGGACGACGTCGACGCCGGAATCGAGCACCTTTTTATACGCGTCCATGCCCACGAACTGACGACTGGAGTCGACGTTGACCTTGGGGCCGATGACTTTGTCCTTGGCGAGGGTGGCCAGAGAGGTGTCGATCCGATCTTGAAAGACATCAGCAACCGACCAGAGTTCGACGTTGTCGTCGGCGGTAAGTGCCTGGAGAGCGGCACCGGTGCCGCGACCGCCCGTTCCGATGAAGCCTACCTTGAGCTTCTTGTCAGGATCGACTCCGGCTCCGCGAGCGGCTCCTGCATAGGACGCGGCGAGAGCAGTGGCGCCGGCGGCCTTCATGAAGTTGCGGCGGTCGACATCTTTCAAGGAACTGAGGGAGGGAATTTTCGAATTACTCATAATTAGGAAATGGGAAAGGCGTTTTTAACAGAAAATTTGGTTTATTGAATTCAAGCAGGATGGAGGTGGCGAGGCAAGCGGATTGCTTGGCGTGTCTGCGCCCGAGCGCAAGCTTTCTACGACTTTGGTTCTCCGAGGAGTTTGGCGAAGAGAAATTCGTTGGCGCTGGTGTAGGTCTCAGAGGTCGAATGTCCGGGAATGAGAAGGTGGCACTCCACGCCTGTCGCATCGCAGGCTTCTTTCATTTTCACCCCATAGACGGGATGATGAATGCCATGCCCGGCATCCTTCGACGGCAGCGTCATGTCGCCGCTGTAGGTCATGAGCAGGGCTGGGTCACCGGCACTGACGTGGTTGATGGATGAGAACTCCCGGTAGTCGGCGGCATGTTTGTCATAGTTGGCGAGGGCCGCCTCGATCGTGGGTTCGCCCACGGCATTGGCAATCATGAGGTGTTTGAGGACGTTGGGTCCCAGCCAGGGTTCGATGACTTTGGGGTCGATGGAAGTCTGCCCTCCTCCGACTGCTGCCGCCAAGACACGAGTGGATTCACGAAGCACGGGATCTTTGGCATCGGGATTGGCGAGATCGTCATGAAACAGCAGCCACATCGAGGTGCAGGCACCGGCACTGCCTCCGGTGAGGGCGATGCGTTCTTTGTCGAGATTCCAATCCTGAGCTTTGCTGCGAATGAATTGAATGGCGCGGGCGGCATCGTGAACTGGAGCCGGCAGGGGATTGGCGGGCGTCAGGCGATAGTGAATGGATGCGACGGAGATTCCTTTTTTCAGAAAGGGATCAATCTGGCTCGCCGATACCGCTTTGGTGCCAGCGCGCCAGCCGCCGCCGTGGATGTAGACCATGAGGGGACGAGGGCCTTCGCCTTCCGCTTTCCAGAAATCGAGGACATTCTCCGGATAGGGACCGTAGGAAAGGTCTGCGATGGTCGGGGTGGGAACTTCCGCTTTGGGCTTGGGGGCGGGGGCGGTTTTCTCCTGAGCGACGGCAAGAATCGGAAGAAGAAGAGCGCTGAGCAGCGCAACTTTGCAGATTGGGGTGAGGATCTTCATAAGATCCCTAAGGAGATAGCACAATTCGGCTTGGCGATCCCAGAGGAATCAGGTCGCATTCGTGCCATCTCAGGGCGCTTTCGGTTCCAGCAAATAGTCGACGGGAACTCCAAGGATCTCGGCACAGCGGTCGAGATCGCTTTCGACGTAACAATTGATGGGCCAGTCTTCCATGAATGCCTGATACATTCGCGCCATTCCAAAGCCGAGAGCCGAGGAACTGCGAGTGACCAGATTGATATTTTGATGATCGCTCAGCTCCCTCTTACGGTGCGAGGCCAACGACTTCAAGCCAATGTGGTCGAATTGAAAGTCCGTGACCGCCGAGAAATCGCAGAAGCGATTGGCGTGATTTCCCCATTCACATGCCTTCAGTTGGTCGTAGTACCAGAGGACTGTTGCTCGGTCGACCAATCCGGTCGGCCACCAACAGATCAGGCGGTGGTTTGAATAAAATTTCATGGGCCGTTCCTCCCTTTGATTTAGTGATCTTAGTAAATCAGGAAATGCAAGCAAGCCTGAAAACAGGGGCTCGCTTGCTTTCTTGGTTTTGCGTTGGCGGGGAGTTGCGCCGTTGCCAGCCATGGGAGAGATTGAGCGCCGACAATTCGGAAATTATGGCAAAGGGATACGACGAAAATCAGGCACGAGTGGCGACGATCGCTTCGTTCGGAAAAGACCTCGCGAGGAGGTCCCGGTCACGCTGTGAACTCTGCGAGGCTACCGGGGTGAAGCTCACGACTTTCGAAGTGGCTCCGGTGCCGAAAGAGCCGAGCATTGATCACTGTCTGTTCCTCTGTGACGACTGCCGGGAGCAGGTGGAGTATCCAAAGCGGTTTCAGTCTGGTGAACGCTGGCGTTGCCTGACACAAACCCTGTGGAGCGAGGTGCCGGTGGTTCAGGTGATGGCCGTGAGATTGCTGCGCAAGTTGTCTGGATCTCAGGCCTGGGCACAGGAAGCGCTCGAGAACGCATTTCTGGAACCTGAGATTGAGGAATGGGCGGCCAAGCCCGAATGATTGGGAATCTTTTCTTCTGAAACGAGTCATGAAAACGAAAATCTGGCTGATCGCGCTTGCCATCGGGATGGCTTCAAGCAGTTCCCTGATGGCGGTGGACTACGTGACGGATGTGCTCCCGATCATGAAGGAGCATTGCTGGGACTGCCACAGCAACGAGGAGTCGGTGAAGGGTAACCTGGCGCTCGATGATGTGGAGGAGGTTCGCGACTATCAGGTCGGCACCTACAACATCATCAGGCCGGGAAATCCTGAAGAAAGCAGCTTTCTCGAAAAGATGAAACTGCCCTCGGGCCACACGGATTTTATGCCACGAAAAGGGCAACCATTGCCAGCCGAGCAGTTGGCCATCATCGAGAAATGGATCGCGGCCGGTGCGGTGATCGATGCCAAGAAACCGAGCGATAAGGAAAAAGCCTTTTTGGCGACGGGAGAGAGCGTTGCCATGGAGGACGAGAAATTGAAATTTCATTCTTGGACCAATACCGCCGGCACGGTCATTGAGGCACGCTTCGTTCGGCTGACTGGTGATGCGGTGACAGTGGTGATGAAAGATGGCAAGAGCTACAACGTGCCCTTGGCGAAGCTCTCGGCGGAGAGCCAGACTTTGGCGAAGAAGTTGGCAGGCGAGTGATCCGGCATCCGGCAATGCGGTGCTTTACAGGAGCAGCCTCTTGAGGGATAAGAGGGGTCATGAAGCGACTCCTCATCACCCTCTCGATTTTCCTCTATTCGCTGGGCGGCATCCAAAG
Organism: Verrucomicrobiia bacterium; assembly: GCA_020440025.1. Lineage (GTDB taxonomy): Bacteria > Verrucomicrobiota > Verrucomicrobiia > Verrucomicrobiales > DEV007 > JAEUHH01. The sequence continues at coordinate 19,075 of JAGROX010000007.1, read as the reverse complement.
TGCCGAGCAGCCCAACGTCCTGTTCATCTTCGCCGATGACCAGTGTTTCGAAACCATCGCGGCCTTTGGGTTGACGGACATCGAGACCCCGAATCTGGATCGGTTGGTCGCGCAGGGCACCACTTTCACCCACGCCTATAACATGGGCAGCTGGAGCGGCGCAGTTTGCGTCGCCAGCCGCCACATGCTGAATACCGGTGCCTTTGTCTGGCATGCCGAGGCGATCTCTAATCAGATCGGTGGCTCGGCCAAGAAAGGAAAAGGGAAGGACAAACCAGAATCGGCGGCGAAAAGCACCTGGCCCGATTTTCAGGAAAAGGGTCTGATGTGGTCGCAGTTGATGGAGAAGGCGGGCTACGACACCTACATGACAGGCAAATGGCATGTCAAAGCCGATGCCAACAAGATCTTCAAGGATGCACGCCACGTTCGCGGGGGGATGCCTCAGCAGACCAAGGAAGGTTACAACCGCCCGGTCGAAGGTCAGCCCGATGTCTGGAGCCCCTACGATCCGAAGTTTGGCGGTTTCTGGGAGGGGGGAAAACACTGGAGCGAAGTGGTGGGCGATGACGCGTCTGATTTCCTCGGTTTGGCGGCGAAAAAGGAGAATCCCTTTTTCATGTATATCGCCTTCAATGCCCCGCACGATCCCCGGCAGTCGCCCAAGGAATATGTTGATAAGTACCCGCTCGATCGCATCAAAATGCCGGTGAATTTTTTGCCCGAGTATCCCTACAAAGACAAGATCGACAACAGGCCCAGCTTGCGGGATGAGGCCCTCGCGCCGTTTCCCCGCACCGAGTATGCGGTCAAGGTGAATCGTCAGGAATACTACGCGATCATCACCCATCTCGACGTGCAGGTGGGACGGATTCTCGATGCCCTGGAGGCCAGTGGCAAAGCGGACAACACCTGGATTTTCTTCACTGCCGACCACGGTCTCGCCGTGGGGCATCACGGGCTCATGGGCAAACAGAACCTCTTCGATCACAGCGTGCGGGTGCCGATGATCGTGAAAGGTCCTGGCGTTGCTGCAGGGGCGAGAAACGACTCGCCGGTCTACTTGCAGGATGTGATGCCGACGTCATTGGAATTGGCTGGCGCTGCCATTCCGGAGCATGTGCAGTTTCATTCACTCAAGCCGATTCTCGAGGGCAAGTCAGAGGGCTACGACGCGATCTACGGCGGTTATTTGAAAAGCCAGCGTGCGGTCAGTTCGGACGGGTTCAAACTGATCTTTTTCCCGAATGTTCCCAAGTTGCTTCTCTTCGATCTGAAGAATGATCCGATGGAGATGAAAGACCTCTCCGATGACCCGGCGCAGGCGGAAACGATCAAATCGCTCGTTGAGAAGTTCAAAGGGCTTCAGCAGGAAACCGGCGACACTTTGGATCTGAAAGTCGCGTTTCCTGAGCTCTTCTGACTACGGCAACGGCGATTTCGGACCCTTGGGATCTGACGACGGCAAGGTGCGGGCGTGTCCTTCTTCGAGGGGGACGAAGCTGATCACGGCATCGCCTTTCCGCAGGGAAATCGGGCTTCCTTCCACGGGAACGAAGAGTTGCCCGTTTTCCCGAATCACGAAAAGGATCAGAGCCTCGGCGCCGTGGCGTTCCAGAAAAGCGGTTTCATCGAAGGTTTCGCTGAGCTTGGTTTTTCTGATGGTGGCACCGCTGCCTTCAAGCTTTTCCAGCCGCTCGGAACTGACCTTGTCACCAAAGAGCAGTCGACCGATCAACTCGGCGGAGACCCCATGGCTTCCTTCGCTTCCTCCGGCAGGTGCCAATTGGTAGACATGGGAATGACCAAGGGAATGGCTGAATGCCATGCATGCCATGGCATTGACGTTATCGTTGGGAGTGACCGCCAGCAGGCGACCAATGCCGGAGAGATCGATCTCTTCCGTGGCGTAGTCGGATAAAATGTTGGCATTCACTGCCGGGATCCCTGCCATTCGGGCCGCGCGGGTGGCGTTGTAGTTGCTGTCCACCATCAGCACGCGAAAGCCTTCACGATTCAGGGCGCGAGCGGCCTCGATGGACCACGGACGAATTCCGGCAAATAGAATTCCCTGGGGATTCTTCACTGCCAATCCCAGTTTGCGAGCGAGAGGACTCGCCAGCAGGCCATAGAAGGCCACGGTTCCCACGATGACGGTGTAAGCGATGGGAACGAGCCGAGCCGCTTCCTCAGCAAACGCGCCACCCGTTTCTGCCAATTCCAG
>JAGROX010000007.1:13993-16747 GCA_020440025.1 Verrucomicrobiia bacterium | reverse complement strand
ACCGAGGCCGGTCGAATCACGATGATGAGGGCGGCGAGAAACAGCAGGGCCTCCCGCCAAACCAGCATGATGTCGTCGATACCGATCCGACCGCCGAGAACGATGAAGAGACTGGAGATCAACAGGGTTCGCAGATTTTCTTTGAACTCGATGATGTGCCGGACCTTGGCGTGAGTTTGATTGGCAAGGACGATGCCCAAGACCGTCACGGTCAGCAATCCAGACTCGTGTTGGAAATGGTTCGAAATGGCAAAAAGCGCCAGTGCCACCACGAGAATGACGACGCTTTGAAGGTAATCCGGCACCCAGTGACGGCGCAAGATCAGGGTCAGCAAATAGGCAGCGCCCCAGCCCAATCCTCCGCCAATCAAAAGGGTACGAGTGATACCCGCCGCGACAGAGGGGTGAGCATCGCCATGAGAAAACAGAGCACCAAATACGAGGACTGCCAGTACCGCTCCGACAGGATCGATGACAATCCCTTCCCATTTCAAGATCGCCCCGACGGGCTTCTTGGGTTTTACCGCTCTGAGCAGAGGGCCGATTACGGTGGGGCCGGTTACGACCAATATCGCTCCCAGAAGGAGGCCGACCTGCCAGCTGAATCCAGCCAGATAGTGGGCTGCGACGGTGGACAACAGCCAGGTGATAAGAGATCCCAAGCCGACCAGTCGCAGGATGGGAATGCCGGCTTCTTTCAGTTCTTTGAACTTCAGGGTCAGACCACCCTCCAGCATGATGATCGCTACCGAGAGAGAGACAATCGCAAAGAGGGTACGGGTTTCCAGAATCTCGCTGGCATCATAGAGTTGCCCGCCGATGAAGCCGGTAGCGAGCAACAACAGGATGGACGGCAATTTGAAACGCCATGCCAGCCATTGGGCAAGGATGCCCGCCAGTAGTACTGCACTGAAATAGAGGAGACGCTCTTCCATTGATCAAGCTGGGAAACGATCCCTAACTCCCCCAGAGTGGAGCAGGGATCGCGCCGTCGGGCAAGCAGAGAGCGAAAGCCTCGAAAATTAGGTCGGCTGTTCGCCGCGCGCCATCACCACCTTGCCAGTGCGGACCGTCTCGATGATGTCGTAGCTGGAGAGCAATCGAATCGCGCCGTCGACTTTCTCCGAATTTCCCTCAATCCGGGCAATCATGGACGTCTCGGTCAGGTCGATGGTCTTGCCGCCGAAATGCTCGATGATCTGCAGCACTTCCGTGCGTTTCTCGCCACCGGTCACTTGGAGTTTCACCAACACCATGTCGCGAACCACCGTATCAGCGGGAGTGTGCTCGGTGCAGTGAATCACGTCGATGAGCTTGTCGCACTGCTTGATGATCTGGTCGAGTCCGGCGGGATCTCCGGAAATACCGAGGGTGAGGCGGGAAAAGCGAGGATCACGCCCTTGGGAGACCACGAGTGAATCGATGTTGTAGGCGCGACGGGCAAACAACTGACAGACCCGCATGAGAACGCCCGGCTGATTGTTCACCAGCATACTCAGCGTGTGGCCGCCGAGCACATCGGGTTTCGGCATCGGCTTTTTGTCAGCGGTAGTAATGGTACGGCTCATGAGGAAAGGCGGTTAGCTTTTGGCTTGGTTCAGAGGAAAAAGGAAAGAGAAAAAGGGCAATCGATCGGGGTGGGTGGGGGGCTGGCAGCGAAAAGGGGAGGCCGCCAGCCGCTCAGGTCAAATCAGGTCGAGCCGACCGGCTTCTCCATCTTGTGCTTGGGTGGCTCGATGAGCATTGCCTCGAGAGCCGCGCCGGCAGGAATCATGGGGAAAACGTTCTCCGTCTTGATGCACTCGGCATTGATCAACACCGGGCCGTTTTTGCGGAGTTCGAGTGCCTCTTCGAGGCGTTTCCGCACATCGGCAGGGCGTTTCACGGTCAAGCCGGTGGCGCCATAGGCTTCGGCCAGTTTGACGAAATCAGGATTGCCTTCAAGATCGACGCCGCTTTCGCGATTGTCGAAAAACAGCTCCTGCCACTGCCTCACCATCCCGAGATAGTGGTTGTTCAGCACGAGAATGATCACTGGCAGCTTGTTGATCACAGCGGTGGCCAATTCACAGAGAGTCATCTGGAATCCGCCGTCACCGACCACGGCCACCACGATGTCATCGGGGCAGGCGAACTGCGCGCCAATGGCGGCGGGGAATCCGAAGCCCATGGTGCCGGCACCACCGGAGCTGATCCATTTCCAACTCTCGTCATTGCGATAAAACTGCGCTGCCCACATCTGGTGCTGGCCCACGTCGGTGGTGACGATGGCCTTGCCTTTGGTGACATCGAACAATTCGTCGAGCACATGTTGCATCCGCAGACCGCCTTGCTTCTTGTAGTTTAGCGGGAATTTCTTCTTGTAGCCATCGAGATGGGCGAGCCACTCCTTGGTTTCAAGAGGCTTGATGTGCTTGTTGAGCGATTTCAACGAGGCCTTGGCGTCACCGATGATCTGCACATCGGGACGAATCATCTTGTTCATCTCAGACGGATCGATGTCCATGTGGATGATCTTCGCGTTGGCGCAGAATTTGTCGGCCTGACCGATGATACGGTCGTCAAAGCGGGAGCCGATGTTGATGATCACATCACATTCACACACCGCCTTGTTGGCATAGGCGGTGCCGTGCATCCCGATCATGCCGAGTGCCAGTTCATGAGTTTCAGGGAAAACACCCTTGCCCAGCAGGGTGTTGGTCACGGGGCATCCCAGCGTGGTCGCGAGATGCATCAGTTCCTTCTCCGCTCCCG
>JAGROX010000007.1:0-13896 GCA_020440025.1 Verrucomicrobiia bacterium | reverse complement strand
TTTTCCGGATGATAACCCGGCAGATCGATCTCGGCGTTCAAGTCTCCCGTGAAAGGGGACTGACTGATGTCTTTCGGCACGTCGATCAACACCGGCCCGGGACGTCCCGTGGTGGCGATGTGAAAAGCCTCCCGAGCGATGCGAGGCAGATCATTGGTGTTCCGAACCAAGTAATTGTGCTTCACCACCGGAATGGTGATGCCGAAAATGTCCGCTTCCTGGAAGGCGTCCTTACCCAGCATCCAAGTCACTTGCTGACCGGTGATGATGATCATCGGCACCGAGTCCATCTGGGCGGTCATGATTCCCGTGATCGTGTTGCCGGCTCCCGGACCGGAAGTCACCAACACCACCGCCGGTTTCCCGGTGGCACGGGCATAGCCGTCGGCCATGTGAGTGGCCCCTTGCTCGTGACGGGTCAGGATGAACTTGATGTTCGATTTGACCGTCTCCAGAGCATCGAAAATTGGCAGCGCGGCACCTCCGGAGTAGCCGAAGATGTATTCCACCCCGAGTTCATCGAGGGTTTTGATGAGCGCCTGAGCGCCGTCGAGTGCTTCCTTAGCCATGATGTTTCAAAAATTGCAGTTTTGGGAGTGAAGTATCCCCTATTCTCGTGCGCTGGCAATTGAAAAATGCAATTTATTGGGGAAGTTGCATGATTTTTGGAGTTGTTTGGCTCAAAGATTTGGTTTTTCGGTCAAGTTTCGTCTCTGTTGCAATTCCCTGACCCGGTTTTAGGCAGTTTTTGGGTGTTTTTCAGGATTTGGCGACCCAACAGGGTTGAATCTTCGACCTGACCCTGTTGAATCCGGTTTGAAGGTCTGCCCTCCAGCGGGATTGCTAAAGGGAAAGGAATGCGGTAGCTCTATCTGAGAGACCCGGGACGAAAACCCCACCGGTCAATAGTCACCCCTCAAAAACGAAGATCATGAAGATGAATAAGACGATGAGCCTCTGTTTGGCTCTGGCAGGAATGGCAATCGCTCTGCTATCGGGCTGTGCCTCCGCGGACTCCGACGGAACGGGCATGGGTTATGCCAATCCCGATCCGCTGAGCCAGCAGATCGAGATGCAGGAAAAGATGAGTCAGGTGACTCGGCAGCTTCAGCCTTTCTGAGCGGCTGCCGAGTTTTCCAGATTTCGATCAGGCCACCGGCTTGATCTCCCAGCCTTCGCGGTAGTCCCGAGTCACCCAGCGGTTGGCTTCCTCGTGGTTGGTGAACTTGAGGTTGGCTGAGTCCCACTTCAGCGTTTCCTGCTTGAAGCGGACTGCGATATTGCCGAGAAGAACGGCCTCGGTCAGCATGGAACCGTAGTCGAAGCCGTCGCTGGGCTGTTTCCCGCTCAGACAGCCGTCGACCCAGCCATGATAGTGGTTCTGGTTGTCGGCTTTGACGATGGCGGCGTCATCGGGCTCGCCTGCGGTTCCCAGATAGACGGTGGGCGCACCGACGTGAGGCAGAATCATGGTGCCGGTTTCACCGATAAACATGGAACCGCTGCTGGGCAGGGCGCGGGTGGAGGGGACGTGTGAACCTTTGGTGTTGGGCTTCAGACCGCCGTCATACCAAGTGATCTTCAAGCGATCGCCGACGGTGTACTCGGTGCCGGGAACCGAAAAGTGGATGGTGCCTTGGGCTGCCCAGACTTCGTCGTTCATGCCGGTGTGCCCACTGCACTGGATGTCATCGGACGGACCGGTGAGTTTCAGGGCGGTGTAGACGGGATCGAGAATGTGGCAGCCGAAATCGCCGAGTGCGCCGTTGCCGAAGTCCTGCCAATCGCGCCAGCCAAAGGGATGATAGACGCCCGGGTCGGCGAAGGGCCGCATCGGTGCCACCCCGATCCAGTTGTCCCAGGCCATGGTATCTGGCACTGCCGGCGTTGTCTTGGGGCGATCAATGTATCCTGATTTCCCATGGCCGGTGGTGCCGACCCAGGAATGAACTCGGGTGACTTTGCCGATCTTGCCGGCCTGGATCGTTTGAACTGCGGTGCGATAGTATTCGTGAGAGTGGATCTGATTTCCCAGACGGGTGATGACGCCGGATTTCTGGGCCTGAAGTTTTACCTGGCGGCTTTCCCAGATGTTGTGCGTGAGAGGTTTCTGACAATAGACGTGCTTGCCCTGACGCATGGCATCGAGGGTGATGTAGGCATGCATGTGATCCGGTGTCGACACGGTCACGGCATCGATTTTGTCACCTTGAGCAGCGAGCATTTCCCGGTAGTCCTGAAAGACGGGAGCATCCGGCCGCAGTTTGCGGACGTTGGCTGTGCGATTCAGATCGACGTCACAAAACGCCACGTGCTCTAGTTTGTCGTGGGTCGCCATCTCTTTGGTATCCGACCAGCCTTTGCCGTCGGAACCGATGGAAGCGATCTGGAGTTTGGAATTGAGGTTCTGTCCGCGAACAAACGCCGGAGCGGCGAAAAGGGTGGAAAGAGCGGCGGATGTTTTGACGAACTGACGGCGGGTGGTCATAGGTGGATAGTGGAAAATGGTTTCAAATGGCGATTCCCAACTATGGGCTGATTGCGGTCTGTGAGTCGAATGGGAAAAGCTCACGCGTTTGCGGAAACGAGGGCACAAAAAAAGCCGGGCGTGATGCCCGACTTTTTCTGAATGAACAGGTCTTCAGACCAAGGATTATTTCGCAGTGGCACCCGCAATTGCCGCGGCGGCTTTCTGCAACTGCTGCAGCAAAGCCTTTGCCTCATTGGCCACCTGATTGGCGGCGGCGGCGGCTTTCTGGGCGTCTGCGGCTGCTTTCTGAGCTTCGGTGGCAGCCTTTTGAGCATCCGTCGCGGTCTTGGCAGCGGCTTCCGCGACCGTCTTGGCATCCGTCGCGGTCTTGGCGGCGGTAGTCGAAGTTCCCGACGCAGCGGTGGAAGCCTTCGTCGCGGTTTCGGCGGTCGTCATGGCGGTGGATGCGATGGTCTTGGCATCGGTGGCCACTTTCGCTGCATTGGCGGCAGCCGTGTTGGCCGAAGTGGCGATGGCTTTGGCTTCGGCTGAAGAAGCGTTGGCTTCGCCCAATGCCTTGGCAATGGCGGCTCCGATGTCACCCACGGCCAAGGGGGCGGCGTTGGGAGTTTTCACTGGGGCTGGCGCGGGAGTCGGCGCGGGCTTGGCCGCGACCGGTTTCGCCGGAGCCGGAGTCGGTGCAGGAGTGGCCGGTTTGACGGGAGCTGGAGTCGGGGTAGCCGGCTTGGCTGGGGTCGTCGCCGCCACCGGTTTCGCTGGCGCGGGAGTCGGAGTGGCGGGTTTCGCCGGAGCCGGAGTGGGCGTCGCCGGTTTGGCGGGCTCCGGCTTCTTCACGGCTGGAGCCGGAGTCGGCGCGGGAGTTGCCGGCTTGGCCGGGGCCGGGGGAGGGGTCGTGTTGGCGGCCACTTCGACGGGCTTGGCGGGCTCTTTCCAACCGGTGTTGATGTCGATTCCCGGAAGGGCGGCGGCCAACTTCTTGGCTCCGTCGTCGGTGACCTTGGTCTGCCAGATGAAGAGTTTTTTGAGGTTCTTCAGACCCGCCAGTTTCTGGATGCCCGCGTCGGTGACTGCGGTTCCGTAGAGATTCAGGTATTCAAGATTGGCGAGGCCTTTGAGATGGTCGAGACCAGCGTCGGTGATCTTGGTGTTTTCGAGGTGAAGACGATTCAGGTTCTTCATGCCCCCGAGATTCATCAGTCCGGCATCGGAAACCTGAGTTCGGGCGAGATCCATCCATTTGATCTGGTCGGCCACCGGCTTCAGGAGTTCTAGATTCTTATCACCGTATTCTTTGGCGACATTCAGGGCACTGAAGCGGAGATCGGGAGTGTCTTGGGCGATCGCCATGAGCGAAGCACCTTCTTTTTCGACGCGTCCGATGGTCTCTTCGGCAAGTTTCACCTTGGCCGGATCGATCGGCGCTGCTTTCTCTGCCGCTGCGGTGGCGGCCCCTTTGGGAGGATTGGCGAACACCACCTTGATGGCGTTGGCGGCTTCTCCGGTGGGTTTCAGGTCGCCGATCTTGGCGTCGCCTTTGGCTCCCGATTGCACCCAGAACTTCAGCACCTCAATCTCCTCTTTGGTGAGCGGAGTCTCATCCTCCGGCGGCATGACATCATCGTCATCTTTGGGGAGGGTGACGCGGAAGGTGAGAAGGCTCTCTTCGAGTTTGCCCGGAACGACATTTTCGCCATCGCTGCCCTTCATGATCTCGGCCAGCGAGTCGAGTCTCAGCTTGCCCTTTTGCTTGTCGGGACCGTGACAGGCAACGCATTTGGCATTGAGAATGGGCTGCACCAGATCGGTGTAGAGGACCTTGGAGTCGTCGCCGCGAGCGGCAGCGGGGAGAAAGGCAAGGGAAGCAAGTAGTAAGGAGTTCCTGAAAATCTGGTTCATTTGGGCAGGTGTGGTTTTTCTGGAATATCAACTATGCCGTCAAATCTGCCATGAGGCAAGGCAAAGACGGTGACGCATTGGCGGGATAGTTTAGAAAAGGATTGAGGAGAGGGGATCGAGGATCGGGGAAGTTTTTGGGGAAGCTGAACCTAGGTTTGCTGGGTGACGGCCCAGCCTTCTCGATATTTCTTGGTGAGAAAGGGATTGGCTTCCGGAAGGTTGGTCACGTGGAGCTTGGCGGCATCCCATTCCAGGGTTTGGCCGGGAAAACGGACCGCGACATTACCGAGTTGGACGGCTTCGGACAGCGGACCGGCGTAGGCGAAGTTGTCGGAGAGGTTCGTGTTGCCTTCGAGGCAGGCATCGACCCAGTCGTGGTAGTGATTGGCTTTGCCGGGATCGGGCAGCGTGTAGTCGGCGAAATCTTTTTCCGGATACAGCTTCGGCGTGCCCCAGTGAGGCACGAGGAGATAGCCTTTTTCTCCGATCAGCATGGAGGCGGGCTGCAGCAGAGTTTCGGCGGGCGGCAGACCGGCATGTTTCCAACGCGGGCGGCGTCCACCATCATACCAGGTGACTTTCAGGGTGTCGGCGGCGGTGTATTCGGTTCCGGGGAAAACATAGCTCAGCGTCTCCTGAGCCGGCCAGATGTGATCGTTCATTCCGGAGTGCTCGGCGGTGATCGACAGGGGCGCGGTCAGGTTGAGCGAAGTGAAAAGGGGATCGAGCAGATGACAGCCATTGTCGCCGATGGAACCCGACCCGAAGACCTGCCAATCGCGCCACGTTCGGGGATGATAGACATCCGCCCCGCCAAATTCGCGCCAGGGCGCCGGACCGATCCATTGATCCCAATCGACCTCGGGCGGCGCGTGTTCGGGCTTCTTCGGTGGTTCCAGGAGACCGGAACGACCGTGACCGGCGGCATCGATCCAGGTATGCACCTCCTTGATTTTGCCAATCACCTTTTCCTGCTGAACGAGCAGTTTGGTGACCCGGTATTGAAACTCGGAATGAATCTGGTTGCCCATGCGGTTCACCGTCCCGGCCTTGGCGGCGAGTTTCGCGATCTGGCGCGCTTCCCAGACGGTGTGGGTCAGCGGTTTCTCGCAATAGACGTGCAGACCGCGTTCCAGGGCTGCCTGAGTGATGACGGCGTGCTGGTGATCGGGCACGGAGACATTCACCGCGTCGATTTCCGAGCCGAGTCGGTCGAACATCTGGCGAAAGTCCGAGAACTTGGGTTTCCCCGGCCAAGCCTTCTCGACATTGTCAAAGTGGCGGCTGTCGATGTCGCAGAACGCCACCATCTCGACGGCGGAGTGGGTGCCGATGCGGGAAATGTCGGCCCATCCTTGGCGCTGACATCCGATCCCGGCAAAGCGGAGTTTTTTCGAGGGCATGGAAACAGTAGAACGCCGTCCTGCCCTTTTGGCCAGCGCCACCGACTCACGTGAAGACGGAGCGGCGCGATGACGGCGATTCTGAATCCACCTCGAATCAGCGATCGTAGACTTTCCACCAGTCGTCGACGGTCATCGACGCGAGCATCTCCAGACAATGCGGGTAGCGCCCGCGAGCGGCGAGGATCTTGCGACTCTCGTGAAAACTGCCGAGTTCCAGGACGTCGATCTCGGCCCATCGGACGCCCCAGTTGTTCATGCGTTCTTTGGTGGGAAAATAGATGTCGATGGTAAGGGAACCGACCAGAGCCTTGCCGTAGTCATCCACCACGAAGAGACGGTCGTAGCCTTTGATCTTGAACTTGGTTCCCAGCGGAAAGCGTGACCAATCGGCGGCGACGGAATGGTATTCCGGGGTGTATCGCAGCACCGTTCCGAGCGCCGTCTTGTTGCCGTACTTCACATGGTCCGACTCCGTGTGGGTATAGGCCGTCGTGCGTACTGTCGTGGTGAGGATGGGCTTGGGAGGAGCCTCTGCCGTGGCTGGCTCGTCCGCGTGCGCCATGCCAACGAACTGGGAAGCCAGTCCGGCGAGGGCAAGGGTCAGGCAGCGGAGGAAAGCGTTCATCGACAGGAGGAAAATGGGCGAAAAATGGCCCGGAATCAATCTCCAACTCTGTTTTGGCGAGAGGCTGACTTAGCGCGATGACGGGCCGCGTCAGTCGCATTGGACGTTGAGTTGAGTCCGGGGAATCGCTTGGATGGTCACATGCGATTGGTCATTCCTTCTCTCATCTTTGGTTGCTTGTGGGTCGTCGGTGGATCCGCCTTTGGGCAGCAGACAACAACGTCGCCGCCTGTGGGCGAGCATCAGGACTTGAGCTGGTATCGCGATGCTGCCGGCGCTCGACAGCCGATTCAGTCGCTGGCCGATTGGGAGAAACGACGCGCACAGGTCATCGCCGGATTCGAGGAAGCCACGGGACCGCTGCCGAGTCGCGAGACGCTGCCGGAACTCGCCATCGAGGTGTCGGAGTCGGTGGAAACCGACGCCTACGTCCGGCAGACCATCACCCTTCAAGCCGAGCCGGGCGATCGTCTCTCGGCCTATCTCTACGTGCCGAAAGGCATCGCTCAAGGCGAACGACGACCCGGCATCGTCGCCCTGCACCCTACCCATGCCATCGGGAAAGGCGTGATCGATGGCCAGAGCGAGCGTCCCAATCGGGCCTACGGCAAAGAACTGGCCGAGCGAGGCTACGTCGTCATCGCGCCGGATTACGTGTCGTTTGGGGGCGAGACCGATTACGACTTTGCGGCGGATCGCTACACCTCGGGAACGATGAAGGGAATCTGGAATCACATGCGCTGTGTCGATCTGCTGCAGGCCAGGGACGATGTCGACGGCGAAAAGATCGGAGCTATCGGTCACTCGCTCGGCGGTCACAATGCGATCTTTCTCGGAGTGTTCGATCCCCGGGTGAAGGTCATCGTTTCCAGCTGCGGCTGGACGCCCATGCATGACTACTACGGCGGAAAACTCAAGGGATGGACCAGCGATCGCTACATTCCCGCCATCGATACCGAGTACGGACTCGATCCGAATCGGGTGCCGTTCGACTACTACGGTTTGCTGGCGGCGCTGGCGCCCCGCGCGTTCTTTTCCAATTCGCCGCTGCACGACAGCAATTTCGACTATCGCGGAGTGGAAAAAGCCGCGCCCAAGGTGCGACGGATCTACGAACTCTATGAGGTGCCCGACGTGATGCGAATCGCCTATCCCGATGCCGAGCACGATTTTCCTCCGGCGGTACGCGAGGAGTCCTTCATGTTTCTCGATCGATTCCTCAAGACAGAGCCGTGATTTGACCGCCTGTTGACAAAGCATGGGATGAAAAACAGCGAGTCATTTTGGTGGCTGGCGAGGCGCGGCGAGGAAAGGTTGTCACCTACCTGACCGAACCGAAACGAAACGAAGCGAGCCAACGAAAGGGCCGCAACCCATCGGGTCGACTTCGAGAACTTTCCGGCGAAGCCGCTGAATCTTCTGATCTATCCCATCGAGATTTTTCGTTTCGGGTTTTTTCAACAGGCGGTTAGCCCTCTTTGGTTGACGACTTGGCCCTGTTGGGTCGATGGGAGGAGAGGTGATGGAGGAACGTGATCGTCGATATCTGAGAAGCGACCTGCTGAAGCGGGTGTCGCGTTCCTTCTATCTGTCGATGCGTTTCCTGCCCGGCCCCATGCGGGGACCGATCAGTCTGGGCTATCTGCTGGCCCGGGCATCCGACACCCTGGCCGACACCGCGGCGGCCCCTGGGGAATTGCGACGCGCTTGCCTGACCCAGTTCCGGGCCTCGCTTTCGGAAACCCAGGCCGATTTCCCCGAGTTCTATGCGCGGGTGATGCGCGACTTTGCGCCGCATCAGACGCACGAGGGCGAACGCGAATTGCTTCAGCGGCTGCCCGAAGTGTTCGAGTGGTTGGCAGGCATGAGCGCCAAGCATCGTCCCGCCGTGGTCACGGTTTTGGAGGAAATCACCACCGGGCAGGACTGGGATCTGGAACATTTCGGAAAAGCGAGCGCGGGAAAAGTGGCCTTCTGCAAAACGGCGGAGGAACTGGAAACCTACACCTGGCGCGTGGCCGGATGTGTCGGCGAGTTCTGGACGCGAATCGGATTCGATTCCCTTGGCGGCAAGTTCGCGCCCGCCGAGGCGGAATCCGACCTCATGGCCTGCGGTCGAGCCTTAGGGCAGGGGCTCCAGTTGGTGAATATCCTCCGGGATCTCGGCGAAGACCTCGGGAACGGTCGATGCTACCTGCCGCTGGCCGCATGGCAGGCCGCGGGTTGGGAGCCACAGACCACCGGACCCGTGCCGCCCGATGACATTCTCATGACCGTCGCCAGCGAATGGCAACAGCGTTGCCGACAGTTTCTGGCCCAGGGTCACGACTACGTGAAGCGCTTGAAAAAAGGGCGGGTGCGTTTCGCCACCGCCTTACCGCTGATCCTGGCCGAAGCTACCCTGGATCGCATCGAGCTGGCAGGCGACGCGGTGTTGAGAGAAAAAATCAAGATCAGCCGGACCGAGGTGCGCCGCGCGATGTGGCGGGCGTGGCGGGCTTAGGTTTTCGTTGTTGGTCTTTTGTTGTTCGTTTTTAGGGGACCACTGGAACTTCCGGAATCTTTCCCCCTTGGAAAGGCAAAACCGCAAGCATGCCATCCGTCAAACTTCGTTATCTACCCGCTTGGAGCCCCGCTGATTCATTTTGGTGCGCGTTTCCGATCCAAGTCTCTCTCAAATATCCCTTCGAAAGGAATCAGAAAGCGCGCATCACCAGTTTCGAGATTGATCTTTGCGACCCGCTGACTGAAACCAACATAGGCAAACCCATCATTTCCCACGACCAAGGACCGTGGATGCAGGCCTTCCCAAGGGGCTGAAACGACGAGTAACTTCTGCCATCCCTCCGTTGATACTCTGGAAAGCCCTGAATAGGTGAGCACCAAAAATGTCCTTTCATTCTCAACGACCACGGCCTGAGGCTCGTCAATCAATTTGCAGAGGCGAGTTGTCTTCCATGACTCGGCCTCCTGTGAAAATAGAAGCACTTCTCCTGAATTGGTTGATCCATGAGCCAATCCCGCGACCGCAAAGATCCCCTCGGAAACACGAAAAAACTGCTTCACGGGATGCTTTGAAAGCGTGAACTCATTGCCACCTTCTGGTTTCCAAAACACCGTCGCGCCCCATTCTCCTCGATTGTCGCAGCTCAATTTTCCACCTGGCACGTCAATTGTCGGGCTTTTCTCCTCGGTTTGGAACTCACGCACCTTGATCGTGTTCCCGACTTTGTAAACGTCCCAAACCGTGCCGTATCCATTTGCGGCATACCAAAGAGGGTGCCCTTCTTCAAATTCCACCTTTGCCTCGATCCAGTCCGAAATGTCTTCCGGTACATTTTCGTCAGCAGAGAGCCCATGGACTGTGATAGAGGCAGCAAAAATGGCAGCAAAAATGCGAATATTCATTCCTTCAGCGTAAATCGAAGGTTTCTGTCGAAACGGGGCAGGGGACGAAGTTTGACCTGCCGCCCGATTCGTTCCGGATTCTTTTCGCCCGCCATCCTTCCGGATTCTTTCCCCCTTGGAAAGGCAAAACCGCAAGCATGCCATCCGTCAAAGTTTTTGCCTGTCCCCTGGCGGAGCCCTTGCCTACCCGACTCGGCGCATTACTGCGTGAGCCCTTCTGAGTCACCAACGAGAATAAGAATAGTTCCAGCGGTTGCCACAACGTAAGCGAAAATGCCCCAAGTCAGCCCACCTGCGTCATGGGCAGGTATCAGCACCTTGCGGCAGAGCACATCAGACACATGGAGAACTCCTGATTCCATCGGATAAAAATGCGAGAGGATGAACACAGTCCCCACGACATACATGATCATCGGAATGAATAAATTCGATATCGACGGGTTCTCGATCCAAGCTCCTAAACAGACAAAAATGGCCACCGTGCTGAGAATCAGGGCGTCGATTCCTGCTGATCTTCTGGTGTATTTCATAGCCGAACGTATAAGAGCAGGTGATTTCTGGAACGAAGCCCTCCCGTTTCGAATTAATGGGCACAAAATCGAAGCAAAAACGCAAAAAGCTGATGTCGGGGAAGGAATCGCCGGACTTGCCTTGTTTGGAGCTGGCTCTTGCCTCTGATTCAACACACCAATTACCTTTCATCCATCGCCGCATTAGTAATAAGTATTAATGATCGGGAGCATTGCGGCGAATAAAATTACTACCAAGAAGACAAAGATGGTCCCGAACGCAGACACAATATGAATGAGTACCGCTTCGATCGTCTGCTTTTCGATTTTTTTTTGAAGCCGAATGGAATTGATCACCCATGGGACACAAAGAAAAACCGAAAAACCCCCGAATTGAAAGACCACCTTTGTAAGCGAGGGCCACGGCATTCCTAACGGTCGTTCCGCGTATATCGTCTCAATCCAAGGAGTGACTAGAGAGAAGATCGAAAAACTGACAGCAACCACGACTGTAGCAATCCAAGACGCAAATTTCATTTCCTAACAATAAGTTTACCCGCGATTCTGCCCATTCATTACCTTTATGGCTAGCGATTCTGCGGATTCCTTTCGCCCGCCATCCTTCCGGAATCTTTCCCCCTTGGAAAGGCAAAACCGCAAGCATGCCATCCGTCAAACTCCGTTGCCGGCCCCCTGGCGGAGCCCCTTGATCGGCTTGAATGTGGCTACATAGACCCGATCAACATTGACAGTGTAGTGGATCGTTTCGCCCATGCCCTCGCGAACTGGAAGCCGACCACGAAGGTGAAACACGATGCTCGCATCAGAGATTCGTGTCAAAGTGATGGTTGCAATCGAGCTGCTAGTCTTCCGCAATGTTGGAACGTCGTATCCCTGCATTCCCGAGAGCGTCATCTCTCCATCCCTAAGTAAACTGTATTCAGTCTTTTCGTCAGAGTCAGATCCCCAGTTCCTGGTTCGGGAAATCTCTCGCCGATCTGAGGCTCGTCGCAATTCGTAGGACTGCCCTACGCGGATATCCCCGGGAATCTGCAACCATATTTCAAAATACTGAGGATGTGCTGTGGTATTCTCAAGTCGCGTCCCCTCACTCAATCTGATGGCGATTGACTGCCCAGGAACTGCTCGTTCTCCATCCCAATTAACAAGATGAGATGCCTCTACTGCGGCTGAACGATAAGAGTCAAAATCTGCCCACGACCGAACAAACGGCTTATCGCTCGAGTGAGTGGAATAGGCGGAAGGTGGAGAAACTTTTCCGGGCTCCAGTGTGACATCATCGCCATGGTGAACGCATGAGGACAGAGAAAGAGGTATGAAGATTGTTGCGAGGAGACGCATTTTCTTTGGACTAACGTTGGTCGTACCGAAACGGTTGACCTGCCGCCCGATTCGTTCCGGATTCTTTTCGCCAGCCATCCTTCCGGAATCTTTCCCCCTTGGAAAGGCAAAACCGCAAGCATGCCATCCGTCAAACCCGCATGCCGGGTGGTGTGGGGGAAGCGGGTTCAATCCCCGTTCCTACCCGATTCGGCTTCGGATTATTTTGGGAATGGGGTGAGGCAATCGCCGCCGTCGATCCAAGACGCTAGATAAGGCCAGTCGGCACCTGTCCTCCACAGGAAAACGTAGAACGATCGGTCGCAGACAAAACTTCTTGGTGTGACTGGAGGAGGCTTGGGCGGCTCCCCAAATGGCTCCATGCCGGCACCAGCATCAACGCGTACCCGGGCACCTTCTTCAAAGAGCTCAAATCTCGTAATCTGAAAAGCGCTTGCTACACGCCATGGCAAGGGCTCTCCTGCGTAATGAAGGCCACCACTAAGTTGAGCCGTGAAATCAGTGCCTGCATCGATGGTAACATAGGGAATCTTGACAACATCCGTCCGGTGCAATGAACCGTGCTTCAAGCTCCCGTAGGGACCCGAAAGGGGATCCTTCACAGCCTTCTTCACACGCTCAATCGCGTCCCGAAAGCTGCATTCCAGATCAGGACAATAGACGATAAGATTCTCGCCCTTCTTGTCGGTTGCGACGCTCAAAATAAAGGATGAGGCCTCGGGCTCGTAGTGCAGAACCTGGACGTGGACGCTGTAACCCTCGCTGTAATCACCAGCAGTGCCGAAGAATTCCACCATGTGGGTCTCGCCAGATCGTGCTCGGAACTGCATTGCCTTATTCCGTGACCGAAAGAACTTTTTCTCAAATTTTAGTTCGCGCAGGAGAATGCCGTAAGCAGCCTTTCCTTGAGGGATCGTTGGCACACGACTTGAATCAATCTCAATATCAAACTTCTTCTTTATTGAAGCAGCCGTTTCGCGAGCGAACTCTTGGGTCGCTGGTCCGGCGTAGACGGCATAGCCATCTTCAGGCATCACTTCTTCCGCTTGCCATTTAAACCCCTCAAGTTTCGTGATTAAATCGTTGGGTGGCGCAACCTTCTCAAGGTCGCCTCCCTGCGTCTCGTTCAACTTCTCCCAACATGCCTGAAACAACGGAGACCATACTTGAGTGGCACCTTTGGGCGGAACCTCATCGATACTTAAGATGCACTCTTGAGCACCCTCAGACGGCAATGGGAAGCCTGCGAGCAGCAACGAAGCAATCAGGGCACCGTGTTTCATCTTGTGTGTTTTTCTGCCGAACAATAAGTTTACTCGCGATTCTGCCCACTTATTACCCCTGTGGCTAGCGATTTTGCGGAATCTTTCCCCCTTGGAAAGGCAAAACCGCAAGCATGGCATCCGTCGGACTCCGTTGCTGGCCCCCTGGCGGCGCCCCCGAAAGGCCAGAAGGCGAATCCATGACTGATGGGAACCGCCCGGTGCCATGGAGCGTAGCGACATAGATAGCCGAAGGCGACCGCAGAGCGGCAAGGGAGGAACGACCGCCGTCAAACCCGCATGCCGGGTGGTGTGGGGGGAGCGGGTTCAATCCCCGTTCCTACCCGGTTCGGCTTCTTCGATCCTTTGGATGAGCGGGAAAATCAGGGGTCGTGCCTCCGGATAGATATCTCCATCATCAACTATGGTTCGGACTCCATTTTCTCGATCCGTGTGAATATAGCTATTTGTCAGCGATTTGATCCCGTCCTGTCGCTCGAGAACGAACAAATCATCCTCGCGCGTGAGGCGTAGTCGAGGCCAACTTTGATCGTCCAAGGAAAGCTCGATTCCATTGTGCCCGGTAAATGCGTATGTGCCGGAATAGTTGGAGAATCCGTTGCCCCAGGTATACAGGCGGGCCGTAGAGTTAGGAAAAAAATGTAAGGTCAAAATTGACCCATCCCTATTTGCTCCAAGGTTTGAGCTGTCCTTGAATACTATCTCCTCATGTTTCGTTATCGACTCGTAAAATAGCTTCGACAAGTCTTCCCCTTCGGGATCTGGCTTGCATCCACAGAATAGTGAAGCCAGCAAGAGTGGAAAAGCTAATTTCATTTCTGAGGCGAACGTCATAGGAATGGTGTGCTGGGGTCAACTCTCAAATTAATCAGACGGCTTCCTCGGCGTCGTCATCTTGGTCGATTAAGAAAGTCGG
>JAGROX010000375.1 GCA_020440025.1 Verrucomicrobiia bacterium | reverse complement strand
TTTCCATCCCCTTGGGCGCGCCGGTAGAGGAACTGCCGCCGGTGAAGAATTTCATCGATGAACTTGTCTTCGCAAATCTCAAGGAAATCGGGGTGCCGCCGTCTCCGGTCTGTGACGACGAGACCTTTCTGCGCCGCATCTCGCTCGATATCGGGGGGCGGTTGCCGACCATCGAAGAAACGGAAGCTTTCCTGGCCAACCACGACCCTAAAAAGCGCGATCAGGCAATCGAGGCATTGCTCGGCAGTCCCGATTACGCCGACTACTTTGCCAACAAGTGGACCGCGCTCCTGAAAAATCGGCGGGAAGACAAGGCTGACATCACGGCAAACTTCGCCTTTCATGCCTGGATGCGGGACAGCCTGCTGGCGAACGTAGCCTATGATGATCTGGTTCGCCAGATCCTCGGCGCGACGGGAACGATCGTGTCGAATCCGCCAGTCGCGTGGTATAAGCGGGTCAAGGAACCCAACGAGCAGTTGGAGGATGTTGCCCAGCTTTTCCTCGGAGTGCGGATGCAGTGCGCCCAATGTCATCACCACCCCTTCGAACGCTGGAGCCAGAATGATTACTACGCACTTTCCGCGTTTTTCAGCCAAGTGGGCCGGAAGCCGACGGCCATCGCGGGAGAGGATCTCATTTTCCACAAGCGCGGCGTCGCCGAGGTCGAAAACAAGAAGACCCTCGAAAAAGTAAAACCTGCGGCTCTCGGCCAGACGCCGGTTGAGATTTCGCCTGACGATGATCCGCGTCTCCAACTGGCCGATTGGATGAGTGAACCGACCAATCCGTTTTTCGCGAAAGCGCTCGTGAATCGCTACTGGAAGCACTTCTTCAAACGTGGCCTCGTGGAGCCCGAGGATGATATTCGCGACACCAATCCCGCGACCAATCCCGAGCTGCTTGACGCGCTGGCGAAGCATTTCGTCGAGAGCGGTTTCGATCTCAAGGAGGCGGTTCGGGTGATTGTCCAGAGCCAGACCTATCAGCTCAGCGCGATGCCGAATGAGTTCAATGCGGTGGATCAACAGAACTTCTCTCATTACTATCCGAAGCGTCTCCAGGCCGAGGTCTTTCTCGACTCCATCGACCTGCTCACGGGAGCGAAGACCGATTTTGCCGATCTGCCGCCCGGTACTCGGGCCATCGCGCTGCCGGACAACAGCTACAACAAGGCGGCGCCTTTCCTCAAAGTGTTTGGACGTCCCGAGGGAGCCAGCGTCTGCGAATGTGAGCGGGTCCAGTCTTCGAGTCTGGCGCAGAGTCTGCATCTGATGAACTCCACCGAGGTGAAGGGAAAATTGACGACGGCCAATGGTCGCGCCGACCGCCTGTCCAAACCGGAGGTGCCCGTCGCGGAGGGAATCCGGGAAATCTATCTAGCCGCCTTTGGTCGTGAGCCGACGGGCGAAGAACTCAGCATCGCCGAAGATCACCTCGTCAAAGAGCGCACTGATGCGGCTGGCAAGCCGATCGATCCGGTCAAGGCGAAGCGCATGGGTTATGAGGATCTGCTCTGGGCCATTTTGAGTACCAAGGAGTTTTTATACAATCACTGAGCCATCAATCATGTTTCGACCGATCTCTTTTTCTTCCATGCTGGGGCTGCTGGTCTTGGCGTTCGCTTCAACGGCAACGGCCCAACTCGTCGTTCTGCCAGCCCCACGTTTGCTCACGACGATGCCGATGGGTGGGCAGGTGGGAACCACGGTTGAGGTGACAATCACGGGTGAGAACATTGAGAATGTCACCGAACTGCGTTTTTCGACGCCGAAGATCACGGCCAAACCCGTCGTGGGTGAGGACGGGAAACCGGTCGAGAACAAGTTTCTCGTCACCATCGCTCCTGATGCTCCGGTGGGCGTGCACGACGCACGGGTCATGTCGAGATTGGGCATCTCGTCTGCGCGTGCGTTTTCGGTGGGGAAACTTGCCGAACTGACCCGGAGCGAGGCGAACAATTCGGTCGAGACGGCGTTGAAGCTGCCGGCGAATTCCATCTGCAACGCGGTGATGACGAAACGCGCGGTGGATTTCTACTCCTTCGAAGGGAAAAAAGGGAAGCGGGTCGCGGTTGATTGTGCCGCGACGGGGATCGATTCGAAGCTTACGCCAGTGGTGATCATTGCCGACGCCACGGGACAGGATCTGCTGGTCAATCGTACCGGCGGTGTCATTGACTTCACGCCACCGGCAGACGGCACCTATCTGATCAAGGTGAACGACCTGACCTATCAGGGCGGCGAACGGCTTTTCTACCGACTCGCGATGCAGGAGGTCGCCGGTGATGGACCTGCCCCTCAGCAGCCTTCCACGACAAGGGTCAGTGCGGTTTCGTGGCCACCCGAAGGAATTGCAGGGACCGCGAAGGACCCCGAAGCCGAACCCAACAACCTGGCCGCGGAGGCGCAGAAAGTGACGCTGCCGATGGATGTCTCAGGCAGCTTTTTCCCGGCCGCTGATGTCGACACCTACGAGTTCTCGGCCAAAAAAGGAGAAGTCTGGTGGGTGGAGGTAGCCTCGGAACGCCTCGGGCTTTCCACCGACCCCTTCGTGCTGGTGCAAAAAGTCACCAAGACAGGCGAGGAAGAGACCCTCTCCGATGTGGCTGAGCTATACGATATCGCCAGTCCGATGAAGGTATCCACCAACGGTTATTCCTATGATGGACCTCCCTACAATACCGGTTCGCCCGATGTCCTCGGGAAAGTGGAGATCAAGGAAGACGGCGTCTACCGATTGCAGGTTCGCGATCTGTTCGGAGGCACTCGCAATGAACCCGGCAATGTCTACCGGCTCCTGGTGCGTCAGGCTCAGCCCGATTTTGCCCTCGCGACCTGGGCGGTTCATATGACGTTGCGTAACGGGGATCGCGCCGCGTTTTCCAAGCCCATCTCCCTGCGTGCCGGTGCCTCCATGGCCT
>JAGROX010000374.1:10368-11119 GCA_020440025.1 Verrucomicrobiia bacterium | reverse complement strand
AGTTCATCATCGCGGACACTCCCGGTCACATCCAGTACACCAGAAACATGGTGACCGGCGCCTCGACGGCCAACCTTGCCATCGTGCTGGTCGATGCTCGCCACGGCGTGATCGAGCAGACTTGCCGCCATGCTTTCATCGCGGATTTGCTCAGAATTCGCCATGTGGTGCTGGCGGTGAACAAGATGGATCTGGTCGATTACTCGCAGGAAGCGTTCGACAAGATTGTGGAAGACTTCCGCCGATTCTCCTCGCGTCTCGACAACCTCGTCGACATTACCGCGATTCCCATCTCAGCTCTGAATGGCGACAATGTCGTCAACAAGAGCGAGAACATGCCCTGGTATCACGGACCCGATCTGCTCTATCACTTGGAGACTGTCTACATCGGTTCTGACTACAATCATGTCGATGCCCGTTTCCCTGTGCAATGGGTGATCCGTCCGCACTCGGACGAGTATCACGACTTCCGGGGATACGCCGGGCGTGTCGCTGGTGGCGTCTTCAAACCGGGCGACGACGTGGTGGTCCAGCCCTCGGGTTTTAGCACGAAAATCAAGTCGATCGAATCGCTGGACGGCCCCCTGGAGGAAGCCTTCGCACCTTTGTCGGTGACGATCACGTTGGAAGACGAGAT
Source organism: Verrucomicrobiia bacterium (assembly GCA_020440025.1). Taxonomy (GTDB): domain Bacteria; phylum Verrucomicrobiota; class Verrucomicrobiia; order Verrucomicrobiales; family DEV007; genus JAEUHH01. Next base: position 10,482 of record JAGROX010000374.1, on the reverse strand, counting down.
CGACATCAGTCGTGGCGACATGATTGTGAAGCCCAACAATCAGCCTCACAAAGCTCAGGACATCGACGCCATGATTTGCTGGTTTTCCGACACCGCGAAACTCAGCTCACGCAG
>JAGROX010000374.1:0-10193 GCA_020440025.1 Verrucomicrobiia bacterium | reverse complement strand
ACAGGCAGCTTTATCCTCATCGATCCTCAGACCAACGCCACCGTGGCAGCGGGGATGATCGTCTGATAGAGACATCCCAAGCCATCCCATTCAAAGAGAACGCCCGCTCTCCGGCAGAAGCCGAAGGCGGGCGTTTTTCGTAATGGAACGAGAAGAAGTCGAGAGACTTATTCCGCGCTGGTGGCGATGGCGTCAGGGCCTTTTTCGCCGGTACGGATGCGGACCGCGTCTTCAACCGAGGAAATGAACACCTTGCCGTCACCGATCTTGCCGGTGGCAGCCGCTTTCACGATGGTGTCAACCACGCTGGCGGCGTCGTCGTCTTCGGTGACGATCTCAAGTTTCACTTTGGGAAGGAAGTCGACAGTGTACTCACTGCCGCGATAGATTTCGGTGTGGCCTTTTTGACGGCCAAAACCTTTGACTTCGCTGACGGTCATCCCGTGAACGCCGGCTTCGGTGAGGGCTTCTTTAACTTCTTCGAGTTTGAAGGGTTTGATGATGGCTTCGATTTTTTTCATGGTCGGTTCAGTCGTTAGATTTGATTGGTTTCGTGACTGTCCCTTCTCTATTGCAATTCCCGTGCCAATCTTTCCCAGTTTTCGTAACCTCCTGAAAATCAGCATCAGGACAATGGAAGTAAATTTGGCACTTCCTGATTGCGGTCATTTTTTTACCACAGTATGGTAATTTTCTTACCATACCTCTCGTGTCCTCTCGTTCTGCCCGCCTCCTGATTGCCGATCCCGACCCCAAGTCGGTGGAGCAGCTGACGGCGGCATTTTCCCGAGATGACTGCTATCTCGTAACATGCGGCTCGGTCGATGATGCCTTGGAGCTGAGCCAGACAGAAGCATTCGACGCCGTCATTTGTGATGTCGTTTTGACTGCCAACCACGGTGGACGTCGACTGGTGACCGACTTGCGAAAACTGCGCCCGAAACTGCCCGTCATCGCGATGGCGGAGAATCCAGGCAGCGGCACCGCCATCGAAGCGATCAAGTCGGGGGCTTATGATTTCCTGCCCAAGCCTGTCGAAACCGATGAACTGAAGCGGGTGGTCTCCGAAGCCATCGCAGCGGCTAGGCGCATGTCGAAAGCCGTCGTCATCGGGGAGGCCGACACGTCCGCAACCGAGCCGGGCGATGCGCTCATCGGTCGGAGCCGGGCGATGCTGGAGGTCTACAAGGCTCTCGGGCGCCTCACCGCGACTCCCGTCACCGTTCTGATCCGCGGCGAAACCGGGACCGGCAAGGAGTTGATCGCGCGAGCGCTCTATCAACATGGACATCGGGCCCATCAGCCCTTCGTCACCGTGAACTGCGCAGCCATTCCAGAGAATCTGCTGGAATCCGAGCTGTTCGGTCACGAGAAAGGTTCGTTCACCGGAGCGATCAATTCGCGAGTTGGAAAGTTCGAACAAGCTCACAACGCCACGCTTTTTCTGGATGAAATTGGCGATCTGGATCTCTCACTTCAGTCAAAACTGCTTCGGGTGCTTCAAGAGCGGCAGATTCAGCGAGTGGGTGGTCGTGACGACATCCCCGTGGATGTCCGCATCATTGCAGCCACCCATCGAGATCTGGAGCGAATGGTCGCCGCTGGAGACTTTCGAGAAGATCTTTTCTATCGACTAAACGTCGCCACAATCGCCCTACCTCCGCTACGGGACCGTCTCGGTGACGTCCCCCAACTGGCCGATTTTTTCCTCCATCGCTATGGCCGAGAGCTGAATATCGCCCGCCCCGCCATTACCACTCGTGCGCTGCGCTATCTTGACGAGCAACCTTGGCCAGGCAATGTCCGTCAACTGCAGAATGTGATACGAAAAGCACTGCTCCAGACGCGTGGCTACGCCATCGATTCCCCGGATGTGCAGCAGATCCTTCGGGAGACCGAGCACGCCCTCTCTCCCGGCGCTGATGGTCGATCCTCGACCTCGACTTCCTTCGAGGAAATGGCTTCCACCGCCCTCAGACGCGCCAAAACTGGAGAAATCGAGGCGGCCTATCCCGTGATGCAGGAAATGATGGAGCGCTCCCTCTTTTCGGAAGCACTTCGACTCAGTGAGGGCAATCAGGCTCAAGCCGCTCGCTGGCTGGGTATTTCGCGGCTCACACTCCGCCAGAAACTTCAAAAACTCGGCATCCGCCCGTGAGTGGCTTTCAGGAATCTCCAAGGAAAAATGAAAGAAACTCGACCTACTCTCGTCCAATGGAATACCGATCATGAAAACCTCCGCAAAATTTACCGCCTTCTTCTTCGTCGCAGCAGCGCTGCTGACCTCTCTTTCTCTGGTCTCTGCCGCCGACACCAAGCCGCTCGCTCTGACCAAGGACAATTTCGCAACTTCCACTGCCAAGGGCGTGGTTCTCGTCGACTTCTGGGCTGAATGGTGTGGGCCCTGCAAGATGATCGCCCCGGCGATCGAAGAACTTGCCAAGGACTATCACGGCAAAGCGGTGATCGCCAAAGTGGACATCGATTCCAATCCGGAGCTTGCCCAAAAATATCAAATCCGAGCCATCCCCAATCTCAAGATTCTGAAGGACGGCAAGGTCGTCGACGAAATCGTGGGCCTCGCGGACAAGAAAGAGATCGAAAAGAAGCTGAAAAAGCATCTCAGGTGACCTGATCGAAGACCTTTACAGGTCCACATTTCCCTTCCTCCCCCCAAAAAGTGACCGTCTGTCGCGCCGCTCGCGTGGCGGGCGGTCACGTCTTTCCGGGTATCTCTTCCAGACTGGCCGTGGTAGAATTTCGGTCACTTTTTCGGATCCCCCCCCTTCACTGCCATCTTGATGGATTCCCGCCGGTCAGTCGCTTTCGCCTTTGCTTTCTCCTCCTGCCTTTTTGCCAAGGCCGCTGAGCCAGATCAGACGGTGCAGTTCAATCGGGACATTCGCCCCATCCTTTCGGACAAATGCTTCTTCTGCCACGGCCCTGATTCCACCCATCGGGAAGCCGACCTCAGGCTCGATCAGGAGCAAGCCGCGAAAGCAAATCACGATGGCGTCATCGCGATTGTCCCTGGCAATCCCGACATCTCCGAAGCCATTTTGCGGGTGTTTCACGATGATCCGGATGAGCTGATGCCCCCGCCGAAATCAAAACGCGAACTCAGCGACAGCGAAAAAGAACTCCTGAAACGCTGGGTCTCTCAAGGTGCGCCCTGGCAGGAACACTGGGCTTTTGTGCCACCCGAGACTCCTGAATTGCCACCCATCAGTGACCCAGACTGGATCCGCAACGGGGTTGATCGATTTGTACTGGCACGACTCGATTCCGAAAATCTCAAGCCCTCGCCCGAGGCCTCAAAAACGACCCTGATTCGACGGGTCACGCTGGATCTCACCGGCGTGCCTCCCACGCTCGAAGAAGTCGCCCAATTTCTCGCCGACGACAGCGACCGCGCCTATGAAAAAGTCGTCGATCGACTCCTGAAATCGAAACGCTACGGGGAAACGATGGCCCTTCCTTGGCTGGATGCCGCGCGCTACGCTGACACCGACGGTTACCAGTATGATGGCCCTCGAGACATGTGGCGCTGGCGCGACTGGGTCATCGATGCTTACAACCGCAATCTGCCCTTCGATCAATTCACCATCGAGCAGCTGGCCGGCGATCTCCTGCCCCATCCCACCCGCGAGCAATTGATCGCCACCGGCTTCAATCGCAACCACCGCTACAACTCCGAAGCCGGACTGGTAACCGAGGAGTTCCTCCTCGAAAACGCCGTTGATCGTGTCGACACCACCAGCACGGTATGGCTGGGCCTGACCATGGGCTGCGCCCGCTGTCACGATCACAAGTATGACCCGATCTCGCAGAAGGACTACTACCAGCTCATCGCCTTCTTCAATGCTGTGCCCGAAGCCGGACGGGCCATCAAGGCAGGAAATTCAGAACCCTACATCACCGCACCCTTGCCAGAGCAGGAGGTGAAGTTGGCAGAGTTTGATCAAACGATTGCCACTTTGGAGAAGCGACTGGGGACGCCTGAAGCAGATCGAGCCTATCGGGAATGGTCGAAAGAACAAGCCGTGAAACAACCCGATTTTAGTGCGCCTCTCGTCGCTCAAGGCCAGATCGCGTATCACCAATTTGAGAGTCTCAACGAGTCGGTAGAAGCCATCAAGGGAACGCCGATCTTTTCCCCCGGTATCACCGGGAATGCCGCCTCCTTTGACGGCAACTGCGTGCTCTCCGTCGGAAATTTTGGCAATGTTCGGGCCGATGCCCGGTTTTCAGTTTCCTTCTGGATACGGCCCGATGAAATCAAAGAAGGCGTCGTCTTTTCACGCCAAAACGGAGGCACCACCCGACCGGGAATCGCAGTCGAAGTGGATGACGGAAAGGTGAAGTTTCTCCTCATCTCGCGCTGGATTGCTGGCGCGGGCGTTGTCGAAACGGTTGAGACGATTCCCGTAAAAGAATGGACCCACGTCACCATCAGCAACGATGGATCTCAGAGCGCCAACGGGCAGAAGATCTACCTCAATGGCAAAGCCGCCGACGTGAAGGTTGTGCTCAATACCAACAGCAACACCGGGGGAGTTGCCGACAAGGAACCGTTCCGAGTCGGCGGAGGGGTCTACGGGAAAAACTTCGTCGGAGCCGTCGATGAACTGCGCTTTTACGATCGGACGCTCCGCCCCGAAGAAGCCTTCCTGCTCTCCGAAACCACCTCGATCGACACCATCGCTCGATTTCCGGAAACGAAGCGAACGGCGCGACAGGAGGAGGTGTTGAAACTTTGGTTCTTCGAACACGGCGATCCCAAGTTCGCCCAGACGTTTGCTGAACTCGAATCGACGCGTCTGGCGCGACAGAAATACCATGATTCCCTGCCCACCACGATGGTCATGGTCGACATGCCCAACCCACCCGCCACCCACCTGCGAGTGCGCGGTGTTTACAACGATTTTGGCGAGAAGGTTGAACGCGGTGTGCCGACTTCACTGCCACCCCTGCCATCCGACTTTCCGCGAAACCGATTGGGGTTCGCCAAGTGGCTCGTGGATGGCAACCATCCGCTCACCGCGAGAGTCGCCGTCAACCGCTGGTGGCAACGCTACTTCGGCCTGGGGCTGGTCAAAACCTCCGAAGACTTTGGCGTACAGGGCGAACTGCCCTCTCATCCGGCATTGCTCGACTGGTTGGCGACGGAGTTGGTTCGGACCGGCTGGGACATTGCCGCCATGCAAAAGCTCATCGTCATGAGCGCGACTTACCGGCAGAGTTCAAACACCACTCCCGAATTGCGCGAACGCGATCCGGACAATCGATTGCTCGCCCGCGCCAGCCGGATGCGATTACCCGGTCACGTCTTGCGCGATCAGGCGCTGTTTGTCGGAGGGCTGCTCGCCGAGCAAATCGGCGGCCCATCCGTCTACCCCTATCAACCCGCCAATCTCTGGGAGGAGATGTCGATGGGGATGAAGTATCGGGATTCCAAAGGCAGCGACCTTTTCCGCCGCAGCCTTTACACCGTCTGGAAACGAACCGTCAATCCGCCGAGCATGGCCATTCTCGACGCCGCCGATCGCGAGGCCTGCTGGGTTCGAACCAAGCGAACCAACACCCCGCTTCAGGCGCTCACCTTGCTCAACGAAACCGCCTTTGTCGAAAGCGCCCGCCATCTCGCCACCCGCTTGATCGCCCCGGAAGTGAGTGATCCCGTCCAGACCGGTTTCGAGATCGTGACCGGACGCCTTCCTTCCGAAAGTGAGAAAGCCATCCTCGCTCATGCGCTGGAGGAATATCGGACGGAATTCCGACAATCCCCCAAGAATGCCGCGAAACTGATCGCCTACGGCACCACCCCATTTCCCAAAGGCATCGATTCCGTCGAACTCGCCGCTCACACCGCACTGGCGAATGTATTGCTGAATCTTGACGAAGCGATCACTCGAGAATGATCGTGCTGTCGGCAGTTGCTCTCCGAATGAGCTGATTTTCCCGGCGCACTCTGATGAGCATCAGTGGCAAAAGTGCCACGAGAAAAAGGGAAAAGCCCACCAAACTCCGGCACAGGAAAACAGTGCCCAACATAGCAAGCCCAAACCCCAGCTCTCCCGGATGGACCAGCCAACGGTATATACCGCCCGTCTCGATCTCGTGATCCTCTCCCAGGGAGACTTCATCGCGAAACCGATTGCCCAGCGTCCGAATCGCCAACTGACGCAGAGGGATTCCGAGCCCACCGATCAGGAATCCCAAGCCCATCATCAGACTGGATCCCTCTCCCAATCCCCCGCCCTCTCTCAAGGTCAGAAAACACTCCGACAGGGAAGCGAATGTCACGCAAAGAGCCACCACCCCTGTCAGTATTGGCAACTGCAAGGCAGCGAGCTGCTTCGGAATGGCAGCGGGACGATGCCACCCCGTATTCACGCCCTCGGCGAGACACCATCCGACCTGAAACAACACCGGAGCCATCCAACCCCAATCCAAACCGAATCCGGCAAAAAGAAACGGTGCGGCCAAAGTCGCACCGAAGATCGTCGCGCCCATGACGGCGACCTTTGCCGGTACCGCCTGACTCAGCTCCCACATTTCCTCAAGCCTGGGTTCCCAGCTGGGGACTTTGAATCTCCTGCAGGATGCCAGCCAGATGCGCCTTGGTCAGACCCATCGCTCCGCCGATCTCTATCATCATCGCCTGTTCACTCGGATCGATGACGCCATCGGCTCCCGCAATCGCATAAGCGGCTCGCATCACCGTCTCCTTGCCACTGTCGTTGAGTTGGGGCGTTAGTCGGCTCACCAACTCGACCGGCGAATCTCCAGACGCGTGAATGACCGCGATCTCCTCGCGCAGTTCGTCCTCGGGAATCTGAGTTCCCGTCAAATGCTCATATTGCGCCTGGAGCATGGCGACCTCCGAATCATCGATCTCACCATCCGCCAACAACATTCCGATCATCACGTGCTTCACCGCGACAAAGAAGAGCGCCTCCATCTGACGGCTCTCCGTTTGGGGATCATACTCCAAGATCTCCGGCGCGTAGGTGCCCTGACACGCGGGACATTCGACATATTCCCCCAACTTATCGAGAGGAATGACGGGAATAAAATAGAGGGTAAAAAACCGCCGCACCCGCTTGAAATTGTACCGCTGGTTCGAGTTGCAACGCGGGCAGAAAAAAGTGCCTCGCTCCGGGGTGGTAGTGACTCCGCGGGTGCCGAAAATGATCATGATTGATTCGGGGTTTGAGATTGAGGTTGAGCGTTGGTTTCCTTTTCAGAGGCTTCTTCCACCGGCACCGGTTTCGGTTCAGGGAAAAAGCGCTTGAGCTCCCTAGACTCCAAGCCACGGCGTTTCAGACCAGGCTTCTCTTCTTCATCGGGCCACTCCTTCACGTGTTGCCCGATCCGAATGTCATCATAGAGAGCGATGCCTTTGAGCCCCACCGCCAACTCTCCTCCTTCGGGAAATTCCGTGTTCGCCAGAAGCGACTGCGCCACTACCCAGGCAATGTCGTTGAGAGCGACCTTGGCCTTGTCATCGAATTTCCGAAACTGCGGCACGTGAACGATGAAGGCGCAGGTGTTTTCCGTCATCTCACAATGTGTCAGGAATTCCCCTCCCGAGAGTGAGAATTCGCTCTTGGCTTTCGAACTGAAAGCGGCATCTCTCAACACTTTCATGCGCTCTCCCAAGGCTGCGGCCAGCTCTTTGGCATGCTCGGTGTTTCCGAAACCGATCTGATCCCCTCTCATGGATCGGATGCTATCCTCCGCGAGTTCAAACTTCGTCTTAACCCTGTCTCCTGTGGCGCCGCCTTCCCGCTCGATGATCTCGCGCATTTTTACCGCCACGGCAGCTGCGGCGATCAGGCTGAGACATGAGAGTGCCACGCCCCCCTTGGCCAACCACGCTCCCTTGAAGCGATCCGGTGATTTCTTGACTTTCAAAAGAGCGATCACCCCGAAGATGATCGACAAGATCGCCAGCAAAGGACCGCCACAGGAATACAAAAGGGCACTCAACAGCCCCAGGATGAACGATGCCTTCGCCATCCCGGGGGTTTGGGCTCCCCGAACCGGTGCCATGGGGGCCTCATCGCCAGACGAGGGAGAAGGCGTCTTAAAATACTGACTCATCCTCGCAAATCAGGGCTTCCGGAAACCAGAAATCAGCCAGAAAAACCCGAGCAAGGCAATGACGCCGCCGCCAGCCACCATGCCGATCGACTTCACTTTCGAAGCCGGTTTTCTTCCCACTTCCAAAAGCAGCACCTTGTCGGCTTCAAAACCCGGAAACCCGTCCTGCAACAGGGCGATCTCATCAGAAGCAAGAGACTCCACTTCATTGACGATCAAGCCCTCTATCCCCGAGAGATTCACCATGCCTTCCGGGATCTCACCGATGGTCTTGAATTCCTTCGTCTTCAACAGCATCGCCAGTTTCGTAATACTTGGCACCACCGCCCCCACGGGCAGTTCATCCACGTCCTGATACTTCTCCCGAAAAGCAGCGACCTCGGCGAGATAGGGATTCTCCATCGACAGCACTGGGTAGTAGACATGATTTACGGTTGACTCCGCGTCTGGTTCGCCGGTGCTGTATTTGCTCTGACTGTAGGAATAGATGCAATCCCAGTAACTGGCGACATGATCACCCAACCGAACATGCGGATTGGTGATCGAAGCCGTCCCATTCTCAAGAGCCGCCAGATCAACATCCACCGCCTCCTGTGTGGTTCCCTTGCTCAGCCGAAATTCTTCGACCCCCATCCAGGCGAGCATCCCACCGACCACCATGATTACCAATTTAAGACGTCCCATTTTCTTGTGTTTCGAGTGAAGTTTTCCAAAGTTGCGAAGCAGACTCCAAAAAACCTCATGGTTAGTCAAGCCTGTCGTACCGAAATCTTCTGAAATCTTTGCCACGATTGCCTCGTGGGCGGACGCTTTTACGTTCGGGATTGAATTGGACGGCTTTGCGTCTTCCTGCGATCATGAGCGACCATGGAAATACCGTCTCTCGCCTCCCCAAGGCGCCAGTTTCTCCAAACCAGCGGCCGCGCCCTGGGCTCGGCAGCGCTGGCATCGTTGTTGGGACGTGACCTGGCTCGGGGAGCGAATGCCGATGCTCAGCTGCATCAAGCGCCCAAGGCGAAACGTGCCATCTACCTGTTCCAATCGGGTGGTCCACCCCAGATGGATCTCTTCGATCACAAACCGCATTTGGACAAGGTGCATGGACAAGAAGTACCCGAGTCGATTTTCCAAGGCCAGCGCCTCACCGGCATGACTGCCGGACAGAGCAGTTTCCCAGCGGCGCGCTCCATCTTCGAGTTCGGGAAATATGGCAAGAGTGGTCAGGAAATGAACGCCAAGCTGCTTCCGCATCTCCAAAATGTCGCCGATGAACTGTGCATCATTCGTTCGATGCACACCGAGGCCATCAATCACGATCCGGCCATCACGTTTTTTCAAACCGGTTTCCAGATTGCCGGTCGACCCAGCATCGGGGCGTGGCTTGGGTATGGACTGGGTAGCGAAAACGAAAACCTTCCTGCCTTTGTCGCCATGACGTCGAATCGCGGCGGACAGGCGCTCTACGATCGCCTATGGGGTGCCGGTTTCCTGCCGTCGCAGCATCAGGGGGTGCGCTTCCGATCCGGTAGCGATCCCGTGCTCTACCTGAACAACCCCGATGGATTGAGCAGCGGCCTGAGGCGGAAAACCCTCGATCACCTAGGCGAGCTCAATCGCCTGCGTCTCGAGGAAACCGGCGATCCAGAAATCGAGACCCGCATCGCCCAGTACGAGATGGCATTCCGCATGCAGACCTCGGTGCCAGAGTTGACCGATGTCTCCTCCGAGCCTGCCAGCACCTTCAAACTATACGGCGAAGACGCCCGGAAGCCCGGCACCTATGCCTACAACTGTCTCATGGCCCGTCGCCTCTCCGAACGCGGGGTTCGCTTCGTCCAGCTCTTCCATCGTGGATGGGACACCCACGGTGGCCTACCCGGACAACTCACCACCCGCTGCAAAGAGACCGATCAGGCCAATGCTGCCCTGATCACCGATCTGAAGAACCGTGGCCTCCTCGACGACACCCTCGTCATCTGGGGCGGCGAATTCGGCCGCACCGTCTATTGCCAGGGAGACCTGAGCGAAAAGAACTACGGACGCGATCACCATCCCCGTTGTTTCTCCATGTGGATGGCTGGCGG
>JAGROX010000059.1 GCA_020440025.1 Verrucomicrobiia bacterium | reverse complement strand
GTGGGACAATTTTACGACGCTTACCATTTCTCTCAGTTCACGATATTCATAGTATTGAGAAATTGATCGTTGTGCACAAAATCCTAAGAAAACACAAATCGTAATCAAAATTGCATGTTTCAATATTTTTGTCTTAATCATCATTCTGGTGAAATTTCGTTCTCCTCTGGCTCCACGCATTCTCCTTTCCCAAGATACTGTGTGAAACACGAATGCAGGGCTGGTGTTGGGTTCGATCCGGCCTTTCTTCACCATCGCGCCCGACGCGTCGAGCACATGCACGACACTGTAACGCTTGTTAAAGTCGATGCCGGTGGACAACATTTCATCGGAGTTGGTTCGGGCGTTTGCAGTTTTCATCAATGCCGAGGGTAATTTCGCCCGCAGCGCCCGATCCAGCTCTCTTTCATGTTATCTGACTCTGGCGGAGCCCCCGCTATTCATCAGGCGATCCATTAGTTTCTGGTCAAATTCTTTGCGAAGTAGAAACTCTTGGAAATTGGCGTAGAACTTGATCGAAATTACAAGATTGTTCTTAAATTTAACCTGAATGCGATGAGGGCTTATTGGTGATTGAAAAGTTTTCAGAGACGGTGCGCCGCCAAAGTACCACTCGTCGTCAGTAACTTCCAGCACTGGATTTCCGGCAAAATCCATGACTTCCTGCCGATTGAAACCAACTTTAATCTTGTCGTAAATCAAAAGGTCTTCGAGCTGATCTGCTCGAGCCAAATTTACAAAAAGAAAAAGAAAAACATATACAAAAAAAAGTAATCGTATATTCATTATCCACTCCATTGGTGCCATTGTTGCTTCCAATTCTCAGAGTCTCCCGGCCCTATGCAGCCAAAAGAGGATTCATCGGGTTCTCTTCCATTTTTTTGTAGCATCGATATTCGCCGGAAAGTTGACCTCCGGTAGGAGACTCCATCCAATTTCGAATCTTTGCGTGTTCCGGCGCAAGTCCGAATTTGCTCTTTGTTTGGCTTTCCGTTTCGTCGAAAAATTCCTTACCGGGATCAGATTGCTTTTCAGTTGTTGCGACCGAAAATACTTTACCGGAATGGTATGGGTCATTCCAATTATTGTTTCCTGCATAGACGACAATGTCGTTTGCTGTAGCAAAATAGCATGGAATCCATTTCCAGTTTTCGTCTTGCAAAACGATTGGCACTTGGTTCCCGTAAATAGAAAAAGGTCCAAACGCGACGCCAGGTACATTGTGGCCATCAAAAGTAAACCCATGACACCAATAAAGAGTTGATGAATCAACGACTACGCGTTGCCCGTTAAAATTCACCATTGTTCCATTTGTTCGGCCAAAATCTGGCGCCCAAGTCAAGATCGGGTTCCCTGCGGAAGTTAACACTGTGTATTTATTTCCGACAAATTCGGGCGGTGATTTTCCGGGTTCAGCTACACCTGGAACCGTTGTTTTTCGTTCCTTGGAATTCCAGTCGATAAGTCCGTGGAGATCAATTGTTCCAATCGCACTATTTTCCGCATATGCAAAAAGATTGGCCCCACCCTCCTCTTCGATCGGATCACGACTCAGCCATCTGCCGATCTGCGGGCTATAATATCTGAAGCCGTAGTTGTAATAGCCCGTCTCGCCATCAAGAAACTGCCCATGGAACCCGAAGTCGAAGACGTAGGCGCTGGACGTTCGCTCCTCCCAATCGGAATCCATGATCATCCGCAGCCCAAAGGCCGACCAACTGTAGCGCTCCACCACCTCGCCGGTTTCATCCACAGTGGCGGTGGGGTTGAAGTAGTCCATCAGGCAATAGAGGCGCTCGGCGAGCGTGCCATCGCCATTGGTGTCGCGATCCCGGCGCACCAACTCGTCCCGGTGACCGGGCCGCGCTCCCCAGACGTACTGGGCGGTGACTTGGGTTGGTTCCGAGGTAGCCGAGAGGGTGGCGTAGAGGGAGGGATTCAGGCTCATGACGGGTCAGGGCACGAATGGGCTTGATGATGGTGGTCTTGGAGCCGAGAACCCTTAGTGGAGCCGCAGTGGAGACCCTTGCTTTAATGGAGAGCTTCGATCGGGCCAGATCTCCTGCCTCATTAGTAGGCAAATTACAAAAACTGTTCTCTCACAATCTAACCATCCGCCAAAGATTATTGACTCAATTTCTTCAGTTTCTTTGTTTACTTTTTTCACAACAATCGCATCGCCAACATGCAATTCGATTACGAATTCTATCTGGCCATTTTTAGGAGCGATGCTGATTGCACCGAAATAGTCACAGAACTGAGCTTCGGTTGAAGCTTGATCTTCATTTGAAGACGGTTTCTCAATTAGAATGGGATAGTTTTCCAAATTTCTAGCCAAAACAGCTCTTGCGTCTTCAGTCATCTCGTAGCCTTCGTGCAGTCCGAGTGCCGTGTTTGCTTTAATCGGATCTAAATCACCTCTGTGAACATTGCAGGTGAATGAAACCACTGAATTTGGAAGTTCCTTTAACACCTCATTGACAAGCGTCGGCCTTCGGTAGGGTGTATCCGCCATCACTTCGAACGCGATGAGTAACGCAACGGTTGTAAATGCAATGATTATTCTAGTCATTCCAACTGAAGGTTTTGGAATCTATTTCGGTGCCTACTGAGTAACCTGGAATAACGGATCCCCCAACCAACCCAGCCCATTCGGGAGCTCCGCTAGGGGGCAGTCGGTGATTGTCAATTTTTCGAACTAATTTTGAAAGCTTTTGGAGTTCCATCAACACTGGGCGATAAGAAGATCAACATTTACCGACTGACCACTGACGGAACTCCCCGATGGCGCGGTGCCATCGGGACTGTTGACGCTCATACGCTGGTTCTGATCCGAGGCGGAAGCCGCCACCTCATCATAGGAGATCCTGGGATCGTTGATCGGAGTGAGCGCGAAGCGGTAGGATGCGATCATAGCATGGTAAGAATAGGAGAACGCATCGCAACAGGTAAAGAATAAAGGCAGCCTGGTTGCTATTTTCCTCATCACGGGCGGAATGGCCAAGAGGCTCACCTCCGGTCGATGCTTCAGAAGGCGCCCATGAAAAGTCACGACTGCCTGCGGCGAATGGACGGGGTGTTCGTCATTCCACCGGCTTGGCCCCTCTCGTAAACTACGCCAGCATCCCTTTCACCAGATGGCCATGCACATCGGTGAGACGAAAACGGCGGCCTTGGAAGCGGTAGGTGAGACGCTCGTGATCGATGCCGAGAAGGTGCATGAGAGTGGCGTGGAAATCGTGAACGTGGACCGGGTCCTGGACGACGTTGTAGCCGTACTCGTCGGTCTCGCCGACCGTCGTGCCGGGTTTGATGCCGCCGCCGGCGAACCACATGCTGAAGCAGCGGGGATGATGATCGCGACCGAAGTTGTCGCCGCTGAGTTTGCCCTGGGAGTAGTTGGTGCGACCAAATTCGCCGCCCCAGATGACAAGGGTGTCCTCCAACATGCCGCGTTGTTTCAGATCCTGAACGAGACCGGCCGAGGGCTGGTCGGTTTCCTGGCACTGTTTGGAAATGCCGCCTTTGAGACCGCCGTGTTGGTCCCAACCCTGGTGATAGAGCTGGATGAATTTCACCCCGCGCTCGGCCATGCGTCGGGCCATGAGGCAATTGTAAGCAAAGCTGCCGGGTTTTTCGACATCGGGGCCGTAGAGCTTTTTCACGGACTCGGGCTCGCCGCTGAGGTCGGTGGCTTCGGGGACGGAGGCCTGCATCCGGTAGGCCATTTCATACTGGGCGATGCGGGTATCGATCTCGGCATCGCCGGTGGCATCGCGCTCAAACTCGTGCAGTTCGCGGAGTCGATCCAGCATGAGGCGACGACTGCCGCGATCCACGCCGTCGGGATTCTGCAGGTAGAGTACGGCGTCTTCGTCGGCCCGGAATCGAACGCCCTGGTAGCGACTGGGCAAAAATCCGCTGCCCCAGAGACGGGCGTAGAGGGGTTGGCCACCTTTGTCCTTGGTGATGAGAACGACGAAGGACGGGAGGTTTTCGTTGTCACTGCCGAGCCCGTAGTTCAGCCACGAGCCGATGCTGGGACGCCCGGAAATCTGGGAACCGGTCTGGAGAAAGGTGATGGCGGGGTCGTGATTGATCGCCTCGGTGTGGAGCGATTTCACGATGCAGAGGTCATCGACCACCTTGGCGGTGTGCGGCAGGATGCTGCTGACCCAGGCGCCGCTTTCGCCGTGTTGTTGGAACTCGAAAGGCGAACCCGCCAGCGGCAGGCTGGTCTGATTTCCCGACATGCCGGTCAGGCGCTGGCCCTGGCGAACCGAATCGGGCAACTGCTCGCCGTGCTTCTGATTGAGCAGCGGCTTGTAGTCAAAGGTATCGAGATGAGAGGGGCCGCCGGATTGAAACAGGTAGATGACACGTTTCACCTTGGCCGGCAGATGCGACTCGGGGAGCACGCCGCCGGTGGAGGTGGGTGATGCGTGCGCGGAGGAACCGCCCTGACCGAGGAGATCAGCCAGAGCGAGGGAGCCCAATCCCAGGCCCAGTTTTTCGAGGGCGCGGCGGCGCGATAGTCCGACGGTGCTGGCGAATCCGGTGCAAGGTGACGTGGGGAGTTTCATGGCAGGATCAGCGCTTGGTGTAGGTTTCGTCAAAGTTCAGCAGGGCCTTGGCGGTGACGCTCCAAGCGGCGAGTTCGACGGGATCGAGCGCCGCGTCGGGAGCGCGCTGTCCGACTTTGATCAGTTTGGCGGCTTCCTCGGGATGGACGGCAAAATGCGCCCGCTGTTCGGCGAGCAGTTGAGTCAGGATTTCCAACTCCCGCGCTTCGGGGTGCCGACTGGTGCAGAGCCGGAAGGCGCGGACGAGGCGCTCGGCTTCGGTGGCCTGGGCACTCTCGGGATCTGTCATCAATCGCTCGGCGAGGACGCGCCCGGCTTCCACATACTGGGGACCGTTCAGCAGGACCAGCGCCTGCAGGGGCGTGGCGGTGATCTCGCGTTTGGGGGTGCAGACTTCTCGCGAGGTCGCGTCGAAAGTCACCATCACCGGTGGGGGCGCGGTGCGTTTCCAGAAAGTGTAGAGACTGCGTCGGTAGAGGCCTTCGCCCTTGTCGGCGGCGATGGGCTTGAAGGAAACCGCCAGCTCATAGGGATTCACCGAAGGGCCGCCGACCTTGTCGACGAGCAGGCCGCTGATGGCGAGGACATTGTCCCGGATCTGTTCGGCGGGGAGACGATGCCGGGGGCCGCGTGCCAGCCATTGGTTGGCGGGATCTTCGGTCCAGGTCTTGGAATCTTCGGGAGTGGAGGACTGCCGATAGGTGGCGGAAAGGACGATGGTTTTCATCATCGCTTTCACATCCCAACCGGATTCCATGAAGTGCCGGGCCATCCAGTCGAGGAGTTCCGGGTGAGTCGGCGGCGTGCCCTGGCTGCCGAAATCCTCGGGCGTGCCCACGAGTCCGCGGCCGAAGGCGAGCATCCATAAACGATTGGCGGCGACACGTGAGACCAGCGGGTTGCGTGGGTCGGTCATCCACTGGGCGAGTCCGAGCCGATTGCGCGGCGCGTCCTCGGGGAAGGGGAGAATCGCCGCCGGCGTGTCGGGGCCGACTTCTTCGCGACGCTGATCGTAGGCGCCGCGGAAAAGAACGTGAGCCGGTCGCTGACCGGGCATCTCGGTCATGGTCATGATCTGGCGGACCTCGTTGGCGACGGCGTTCTCTTCCACTCGGGCTGCTTTGAGTTCGTCGCGAATTTTGGCAAGGGCGGCGTCGTGGCGCAGGGCGTAGTCGCGAAAGAGGATTTCGGTAGAAGAAGCTTCTCCATTGGTTCCGGCCACTCGGGTCGCCTCCAGATCCGACAATTCGCGATCGAAAATCTCGAACTCATCGATGGCGCCGCCGCCGAATCCGATGTCGCGGAATCGCCCGGCCAGCTGGAGGGTGATTTTTCCGACCTCACTGTCGCCCCATTCCTTGCGATGGGTAATGTCGCGGGTGAGGTGATCGCGAACGATTTCCAGATCCCCGTCCAGCGCGCCATCGCGATAGATGCGCACGCCATCGGCGCGACTGGAACCATCGTAGGTCACCGTCAGGTGGGTCCACTGGTTGAGCGGCAGCGGGGTTTTCGACTGCACCCGCAGGGCGTTGCCGGGCCAGAAATGGACGAGTGAAAAGGTCGGTTTCCCGTCGTAAAGCATCAGCTCGTAGCCCCGAAACGCGGCGTCCTCGGGGGCGCGAGAGCGATGAAACACGACCATGCGCGATTTGTGCTCCGTGGGGCGTAGCCACAGCGAAAAGCTGAAGGGATCGGTGCGCGAAAAATCGGCGGTGCTGGCGTCGCCGAGGGTGAGGGGATCGTCGCCATTGAATTCGAGGGCCTTTCCTTTTTTGCCGTCGATGCTGCGACTGTTTGCCCCGGCTTTGCCATCGTCAAAATCGTAGACGGCCACCGGCTTTGGCGCGGCGGCCTCGGTGGGCTTCGCTTTCGACCATTCGGCGAAACGCGCCCGGGCTTTCTCGGTTTCGGCGGCCAGTTGCTTCTCTAAAGTTGCCACCTTCTTGGTCGCCGTTTCCTGCCGGGTCTCCTGGTCTTTCTCGTAAAGCGGCAAGGTCGGCGTGGGAGCCGTCTCGGTGAAGTGGGAATAGAGACCGCTTTCGTCGATGTTGTTGAAAAAGGCGCTCAGCGAATAGTAATCACGAGTCGAGATGGGATCGTATTTGTGATCGTGACAGCGGCTGCACTCCAGTGTCAGTCCGAGAAAGACGGTGCCGGTGGTGGTAGTACGATCATTCACATACTCGACCCGAAACTCCTCATTGATGGAGCCTCCTTCGTTGGTCTGGCGATGCAGCCGATTGAAAGTCGTGGCCAGTTTCTGCTCCGGGGTGGCATTGGGCAAGAGATCGCCAGCGGTCTGCCAGGTGATGAACTGGTCGTAGGAGAGATTGTCATTGAAGGCCTTGATCACCCAGTCGCGCCAGGGCCAGACATGAGTGAGTCGATCGGCCTGATAGCCAAAGGTGTCGGCAAAGCGCGCTTGATCGAGCCAGTCTTCGGCCATGCGTTCGCCGTAGGCGTCGGATTTGAGGAGTCGATCGACGACTTTCTCAAAGGCATCTGCGGAGGTGTCGGCGATAAAAGCATCGACCTCGGGCAGCGTCGGAGGCAGGCCGGTGAGATCGAAAGACACTCGCCGCAACCAACGTTCCCGACTGGTTTCCGGGGCGGGGTTCAGACCGCGCTCGGTCAGTTGCGCGGCGACGAAGCGATCGATCTCGTTGCGGGCCCAGCCCTCTCCAGTCGCAGGAATATCCACAACGTCGGGAATGGGGGCAAAGGCCCAATGCGTCTGATACTCGGCACCCTGCGCTATCCATTTTTTCAGCAGTTCCTGTTCCTGGCTGGTGAGGGAGCCGAGCTTGGCCTTGGCCGGAGGCATGCGTTCCTCGGGATCCTCGTGGGCGATGCGATCCAACAGGGGTGAGTCGCCGGGTGAAGAGGGTACGATGGCCCCGGCGGCGATGGCGGCGTCGCGCAGATCCAGTCGCAGATCCGCTTTCTGGTTCTCCTTGTCGGGACCGTGGCAGAAGAAGCATTTGTCCGACAGGATGGGTCGGATATCGCGGTTGAAATCCACTTTGTCCGTCGGCGCCGCAGCGGTCGCATTGCCCGCACAGGCAATGGTGGTGATCATCAGCGCAAGCCAATGGTTCCGGTGAAGCTTTTTTCGGACTGGCGCTTTGGAAGTCATGCGATGTCTGGGCGAAAAACGGAAAAATGTGGGGGCATGTTGAAATGCCCTCCCGAGGGGGATTCTTACGGAATTCGACAAAAAAGGCGGCGGGAATTTCTCTCCGCCGCCTTTGAAATTGAGGCACTCATGGACGAGTGCTGATGAAGTGTGGCTTCCGGGATCGATCAGTGATTGAACATGAATTCTTTCGAATTCAACACCGCCCAGAACACGTCATTGAGAACGAGTTGCTGCTGCGCTTTGTCATCACCGACAGCTGCCACCTGAGCGAGGAGTTGTTTCTTTTCCTCATCGGTGGGCACCCGGGTAAAGCTGCGAATGTAAATCTCGTCGATGACCTGCTCCGGCGTCTTGCCTTCGCCAATCAGCGTCTTCACGAGACCTCCCTGATCGATTTTCTGACTGACGTTTTCCCCATTCATGAGGTGAAGCGCCTGAGAGAGACTCGGATCCATTTTGACTTCGCAGGAACAGACGGTCTCGCGAGTGGCGCGACCGAAGGTGGTCAGGAAGTAGTTGCTGGTGTTTCCATCAGCGATCTGAACGGCGCGCGCTCCGAGAGGAAGCCCAGTGAACTTGTTCTTGGTCGAGGTGACCTGAGTGATGGTGTCGAGCATCACCTCGGCACGTTGGCGACGCACGCGGGCCTTGGCGAAGTTCTTCAGGTCATCGGCGTTGGACGGATTCGCTTTGGTGGAGCGCTGATAGGTGCTGGAGTTGCAAATGTCGCGCACCAGTTGCTTGAAGTCGTAGTTGTATTCCCCCTGGAACTTGGATCCCAGTTCATTGAGCAACTCGGGATTGGAGGCCGGATTGCTGACTCGCACGTCGTCGACCGGATCAATGATGCCGGTGCCAAAGAAGTGCTGCCAGACGATGTTGACGACGTTGTTGGCGAAGTAGGGGTTGTCCGTGGAAGCCAACCATTCGGAAAGCACCTGGCGACGATCTTTGCCGGCGACGTCGGGAGTTTCACCCCCGAGGAATTTGGGAGCCATGACCCGTCCGCCGACGAGATGTTTCACGTCGCCGCTGCCGCGGTTGTAGATGACCTGCTCGCGCGGGTCATCGGCAGCCTTGCGACCAACCTGCGAGAAGAAGGCAGCCCAGCTGTAGTAGTCATCCATGGTCCAGCGGTCAAAGGGATGATTGTGGCATTGGGCGCACTGGAGTCGGTAGCCCATGAATACCTGGGCGACGTTTTCCGCCAATTTGAGGTTGTCGCGCTCGACCTGATAGAAATTGGTCGCCGGGTTGTCGAAGGTGCCGCCAGTGGAACTGAGCAGTTCCTGAACGATCTGGTTGAACGGAACATTGTTGGCGATGCGCTCCTTCAGCCAGTTGTTGTAGAGCAGGGCGGCTTTGTAGCTGATGCCCTGAGCCACGTTGCCGCTGGAACGAATCTGGAGCAGTTCCGACCATTTCATCACCCACATTTCAGTGAATTCCTTCCGGTCGAGAAGGGTGTCGACCAACTTGGCTCGTTTGTCAGGAGTGGTGTCCGCCGTGAAAGTCCGGAATTCTTCCACCGTCGGAAGCTGGCCGATGACGTCGAGATAGACGCGGCGAAGGAATTCCTCGTCAGTGCAGGTGCCGGAGGGGATCACCCGAAGCTTGTGCAGTTTGTCGTGAACGAGTTTGTCGATGTAATTGTTCTCCGGGACAGAGGGCCGGGTGTATTCCAGACCTTCCGGAATGACGATGCACTGGATGCCGACCGTCTTGGTCTCGAAGCGAGCCATGATGAAGGCTTCTCCGCGCTTGCCGGCGGTCACGAGACCGGATTTATCGACGGCCGCGGTGGGATCGTTGTTGGAGAAGAAAACCACCAGATCGGTGACGTCGCGGTCATGACCGTCGGAGTATTTGGCCCGAACCGTCATTTGCTGAGTCGCACCGGAGCCTTCCAGCACCAGCTTGGGCGGATAGAGCTCAAGGGCGGTCACCGTGGGCACAGCGTCGGGGGCGTCATTTTTGGCGCCATTGGCGATCCATTCGATCATGGTCTTGCCGGCCGGGCTGTCTTTCTCGAACGATTTGCCACCGGTGTGGGGAACGGCTTCGATGGATTTTTCAACCAGAAGACTTTCCTCCGGAATGGCCAGATTGATACGGCGACCAGCCATTTCACTGGTGAGGCGATAGTGGTCACCATTGGGATCGTAGCCGAACAGGGACAACATGAAACCGTCCTGTCCGCGAGCAGAGCCGTGGCAGGACCCGGTGTTGCAGTTGGCCCGCATGAAGATGGGCATCACATCGAGGTGAAAGCTGACGGGGCGCTCCTGAGTGGCTCCCTTTACGGTGACGGGAGCTTTGACGACATGCTCGCCCACTTGGACCGTCAATTCGGTCTGGCCGTCTTTCGCCGGAGTGAAAACGTTGCGAGCGGCGAGATTGACCAGAGACGGATCGGCGAAGGTGAAATTTCCGTTGCGAGTGACATCGAGCGTGGTGTCGTCATCGTAGGTCGCCATGACCACGACCGACTGTTTGTCGCGTTCGGTTTCGAGGATGATGTCCTTGGGGAACATCTCCACTTTTGTGATGGCCTTGCCTTTGTCGGGAAGCGGCTCAGCTCCCTTGAAATCTTCCTCGTTCTTGGCCACCAAGGTCACGTCCTTCGGGAAAGGAGCCCCCTCGGCGATCCACTGACGCAGTTTCTCGATTTCGTGCTTGTGAAGCAGGCGACCCTTGGGCGGCATGACGTCGGAATCATCCTCTGGCAAGGAAGACAGTTCGATCATCAGCGATTCGTCGGGCTTTCCGGCAACGAAAGCGGGTCCGCCTTCACCACCTTTGAGGAAATGCTCAACCTGGTCGAAACGCAGATCACCTTTGGCTTCATCGGCGTTGTGGCAACTGACGCAGTTGAACTCGAGGATGGGTTGAATGTCCTTGGCAAAATCGATCGCGGGAGTGGAAGCCGCAGCTGGAGTTGGCTTCGCCGGGGCGGGTGCTGCGGCAGGATCTGCTGCGAAAGCAGAGACTGCGGAAGCGCCAACAAGGGAGCCTGTGATTGCGGTGATGAGGAACCAGTTTGTTTTCATCGTGTGAGGAGGTACGGGGGGCTTGGTAGGGAAAGATGGGTTCGGGAAATCAGAAACGAAATGAAGGTATTCTTTTCCGGTCGTCTTGACCCGACTCACGCTTCGAGGCGTGAGCCGGGAGAAAGGCGATCGGTTGTGGTGGGTCGGTAGTCTTTAGACCACTGCCCCACGCTTTTGATCAAAATCGGATTTACTTGGCTTTCTCTTCCAACTGCTTCTGGGCATCGAGCCTGAGCTGTTCCAGTCGAGAAAGTGGTTTGGCAGGAGCTTCCGCTTTGGCGACCTCCTTTTTCGGTGCCGCCGGGGCAGCAGCCGGTTTTGCCGGTTCTTTCGGCTTGGGATCGACACGGAAGACGCCGCCCATTCCCACTCGGTGAGAGATCGGTTCGCCATTCTGCGTGATCACCACGGTGCAGAAGAGGTTCTTGTGTTGGCCGACTGGAGTGTCTTCAGCGGTGGTCACCGGGAAAGTCACCTGAGTCGCGCCTTTGTTGATTTTCTGAGGAGGGGCAACGGCCTTGGCAGGAAGACCAAGGACCTGCACTTCAGCTTCGCCTTCGAAATCGCGCAGTTGGGTCAGGTCGCAGATCATGCTGACCGGTTGACCCTGAGCCACGGTCGCCATGTTCATGGTCATGCCGACGTAGGGTTCTTCCACGGAGATTTCGGTGAAAGGACTGGCAATGACGACCGGGCCTTTGCCTTCGTCACTTTGGGCCAACATGTTGATCTTCCATGTCGCGAGTTCCGCGTTGGCATTGGCGTTCAGCTCATATTCCAACTCGGTAGCCTTCTCGTCGAAGGTCATCGTGGCCGGGCAACTGATGCCCGGAGGGCGCCAGAGCAGACGAACGGTGATCTTTTTGTCGAACCCTTCTTTCCGATGGGCGCGGACTTTCAACTTCATGGTGCCATCGCGGACGATCGGCACTTTCGGTTTGTCGATGGAAATGGAGAAGGGAACCGCCTCCGTCACCGCGATAGCGAGTTGGTCGTCTGAATTGGTGTAGTAGAGGGCTCCATTGGGATTTCCACGGACCAAGTCCAACTGCTGCTCGAACTTGCCGGTGACTGGTTTCTCCGGATCGGTCGATTTCACCAGCAGGTCATACATGCCGCCAGCGATTGGCGCGTCGGGCGCTGCTTTCAGGAGAATGGGGAACTGGCTGATGCTCTTCGGAATCGTGCCCGCTTCCCAAGTGACTCCGGCGGGGAGTTTTGGCATGTCGAACACGAGGTCGCCGGCGAAATTCTGGCGGCTCACGTTCACGACCATGGTGTAGTAGCTACCTTGCGGAATATCGAACTGCTTCCAGTACTGGGCATCGTTCCGAATCTGGTCCGGCATGGTGACCGTGATGCCTGGGGTGAACGGCTGAGCTTCGATGCGATAAACGAAGTCTTCGCCACCACGATCCAGCATGTCGCGCATTCTCACGAAGAAATCACCGTCAGCGGGGGCGGTGAAATCGTAACGGCTGTCGGAACTGCCGTCAGCGTCATCGCTGGAGCCAATGCTCTTGCCTGCGGCGTCGTAAATGTAGAGCACGGTGTCCACGGGGGAACCGATCTGATTGGCATAGGCCACGAAGCGGAATCGCTCACCTTTCTTGGCAGTGAACTTGAAATAATCCGTGTCGCCGGCTTCCTGAAGCACGCCGTTGAAGGCCAGCGGCAGAGAGGCGGCGGGAGTCGCTTCGGCGGTAGTGTTGTTGGGCTCCACCTCGAGAACGTTGTCGAAAGCACTCACCCGAACCTTGTTTCCGGACGGAGGCAATTGCCCTTCGTTTAGCCCAAAGACCTCGAATCGGTCATTGGGTTCGGCGGGCAAGGTGACTTTCTGCTTGTAGGTGCCTTTTTGATCTCCCAAAAAGGTGAACTCCACCTCGGACCCGACTTTGCCACCGGCAGGGTAGACGGCCAGGGGGCGGGGGAAAGTTCCGATGTGCGCGCGATAGCGACCGCGTCCTTGATAGGCGGAGTCACGAATCTCGATGACGTAGTCGCCATCTTCGGGAGCGAGGACTGAAACCACCGACTCTTGCTTCAGGAGAGCGGAATCGTCGGAAACCGCCATTTCGAATCGGTTTTTGTCGAAAATGGCCACATAGGGATCGATTGCCACGGCATTGCCGATGGAGTTGATCCGGAGAGCTTCCATCTCGACCGAGATGCGCTGCCCCTTCTTGGCCGTGACTTTGTAATAGTCGACTTCCTCGGGTTTTGCTTCGCCCTCGATGGTCGAGTTAAGAGCAATGGCTTGGGGTGCCTCGTAGTCATCATTGGGCTCGACTTCATCCACATTGGGGAATTGGGAGACCCAGAAGGTCTTGGCATAGGTCGTGCCTCCAGTGCCGCGAACGCGGACATGATGTTCGCCGAGGCGACAGTCGGGAGCGATCACGAGGGTGACCTCCACCTTCTTCGGGTCCAGGACCTTCAAGTCCTTGAAGGCGATTCCCTTATCGTGGAAAAGGATTTCCTGAGCGCCGTCCAGACGATCTCCATAGAAAGTCACCTTGGTCTCGGCACCTCTCTGGGCGCCGCGAGGCAGGGTATATTGAAGGACGGGCGTTGCGGCCTGAAGCAGTGTTGCTGAGACAAAGAATGCTGCCAGCGCCCACGCTGCCAGCATTCCGCCAAGCTTCCGCTTCACGACCGCACTCTGAGAGTTCAGAATGCAGTTCATGGTAGAATCTTAAGGTTGAGAGAGGATTAGGCCGACTTGGCAATGATGTCAGTGATTACTTTGCCACCGTCCACGATTTCGATTGGGCGCGGTCCGGGAGCCATCAGTTCCTTGTCAGCGACGATGCCCATCTGGTGATAGACCGTCGTGGCGAAGTCGGCCACGGAGACCGGGTTTTCATCGGGCTCGGAAGCGAGAGAATCCGAAGATCCGTAGACCATGCCACCCTTGATGCCACCACCGGCAAGCATCGTGGAGAACACTTTGGGCCAGTGATCGCGACCGTCGGTCTTGTTGATCTTCGGCGTGCGACCGAATTCGGAGGAAACCATCACCATGGTGGAGTCGAGAAGGCCACGCTGATCAAGATCGGTCAGCAATTGAGCCAGAGCCTTGTCGAAATCGGGAACTTGGCGGGAGATGCCGTCCTTGATTCGGTCATGCATGTCCCAGCTACCGTAGGTCATCGTGACCAAGCGTACTCCGGACTCGACGAGGCGGCGGGCGAGCAGCATGCGCTGACCTGCCGTATTCTTACCGTAGGCTTCCTTGATCTTGGCGTCCTCTTTGTCGAGGTCGAAGGCTTCGCGGGCTTCCTGTGATCCAATCAAACCGTAGGCAC
Source organism: Verrucomicrobiia bacterium (assembly GCA_020440025.1). GTDB lineage: Bacteria > Verrucomicrobiota > Verrucomicrobiia > Verrucomicrobiales > DEV007 > JAEUHH01. Next base: position 4,846 of record JAGROX010000059.1, on the reverse strand, counting down.
GATTATAGAATGAATCCATGGCCTCGATTTCGTCGGCCTTTTCCATGTTGCGGAAATGGCTGTCGACGGCTTCCAGCATCGTGCGACGACGATCAAAGCGTTTCTCATCGACACCAGCGGCCATCGTCAGGTCACGGACCTTGAAGCCTGCGGAAGCAGGATCGGCACCGAGAGAGAACGGGCCATACATGGAGCTGAGATACCCTGTGCCGGCAAATTCGTTCGGCTGGTTCGGCACACAGACATAGGGAGGAAGATTCTTGCGCGGACCGAACTCATGGGAGATCACCGCGCCGAAACTCGGGTACTTCAGAGCCGGGCTCGGGCGATAGCCGGTGAACATGTTGTGAGTGCCACGCTCATGAGCGGCCTCGCCATGAGTCATTGAGCGAATGACGCACATTTTGTCAGCCACCTTGGCCAGCTCCTTGAAGTTCTCACTGAACTCAATACCCGTGACGTTCGTTTTGATCGGGCTGTAGGGGCCGCGATACTCGGACGGGGAGAAGGGCTTCGGATCCCAAGTTTCCTGATGAGCGCAACCGCCTGGCAGGTAGATGTGGATCAGCGACTTGGCGACGCCTTCCTTGGATTCGTAGAATTTGGTGTCAGCCCTTGCTTCGACTTTCAACAACTCGGGCAGTGACAGACCGAGGCCTGCGGCAAAGCCGACTTGCATGAAATCGCGCCGGGAGGCGAGACCTGATTGATGGAAACCGTTGCAGCCTTTCATTGGATTCGTGTGTAAAGAGATGTGTTCGAGACGTAGGTGAAGCATCGGATTTTCCGCCCAACTCACAAGGCACGTGTTCACGTAAAGCCTGATTGCGCGGGGGATGCATCCCCATTTAAGGTTAACAGATTCTGAGGAAAATGCCGAGATTTTTGCGGTCTAAAAATGAGGAGAATTGGCGGTCGGATTCGGCGGGCAATTCGAAGTTGGGCGTGAAGGTCGGGTAGCAGAGAGCTTGCCACTCTCAAAAACGAATTCAGTGGCCTAAAAATCGATCGAATTAGCGCTTTTGCGTTGTGGCCAGAGGAGGCCATCTGTTCTACTTTCTCGTATCCTTGTTCATCAGCCAACCCCTGACAACACGATGAAAACACTCTTCTCTCGCCACGCCATTGCCTTGATCCTGTTATTCGGTGGCTCCTCGCTCCTTCCCATGGCGCAGGGCCAGGACGAAAAGATCACCTATCAGGACCATATTCTTCCGATCCTCGAGAACAGTTGTCTGAACTGTCACAACCCCGATGAATCGAAGGGTGGGTTGGATCTGTCGAGTTTCGGCGCCCTGATGAGCGGTGGTTCGGGAGGTGATGTGGCCGTGGCTCAAGATCCTTTGGGTTCCCGCCTTTTCACTCTCATGTCTCACAAGGAGGAGCCCTTCATGCCCCCGAAGAAGCCAAAGACGCCCGACGATCAACTGGCGCTAATCCAGAGATGGATCGATGGCGGGATGTTGGAAACCAAGTCCAGCAAAGCCAAGGCCAGTACCAAACCAAAGCTCGACATGACCGTGACCACGACCACCGGCAAGCCGGAGGGGCCGCCACCGATGCCTGAGCATCTGATCCTTCAGCCCGAGCTCGTCACCGACCGCCCCAATGCGGTTCCGGCCATTGCCCACAGTCCTTGGGCTCCCATTGTTGCCATTGCTGGTCAAAAGCAGGTGCTGCTCTATAGCAGTGACAAGTTCGATCTCCTCGGGGTGTTGCCCTATCCTGAAGGCTTTCCCCAAGCGCTCTCCTTCAGTTCAAATGGCAGCCTGCTCGTCTGCGGCGGTGGACGTGGTGGCAAGTCGGGCAATGTGGTTGCCTGGGATGTCAAGACCGGTGAGCGGGTGATCGAGGTGGGCAAGGAGTTTGACATCGTCCTCGGTGCGGACATTTCTCCCGATCATCGCACGGTGGTGTTGGGTGGCCCCGGTAAGAACATCAAGCTCTGGGACACGGTCACCGGAGAACAGACGTCGACGATCAAGAAGCATCCAGACTGGATGCTCACCGCCGATTTCAGCCCGGATGGGGTGCTGTTTGCCACCGGCGGTCGCAATGCTGATCTCTACGTTTGGGAAGGTGGCACCGGCTACGAGTTCTACACCTTGAAAGGCCATACCGAAGCGGTGGTCGATCTCGCCTGGCGTCCCGATTCCAACGTCCTTGCTTCCTGTGCCGAGGATGGTCAGATCATTCTCTGGGAGATGACCAACGGAAATCAGGTCAAGAAATGGGCCGCGCACGGTGAGGGAGCCCTTTCCGTCGATTACGCGCCGGATGGACGACTCGTCTCGGGCGGTCGTGACAAAAAGGTGAAGATCTGGAAAGGCGACGGGACTCTGGAGCGCGAAATTGTGGCCTCAACGGAAATGATCATGTCGGTTGCCTTCAGCCAAGACAGTCAGCGGGTTTTCTCCGGCGATATCTCCGGAAACGTGATGGTCTGGAGTGCGGCCGATGGTTCCAAGTTGGGCGAGTTGCTCGCCAACCCGCCAACCATTGATCAGCAACTCGCCTACGCCCAGCAGCGGATCACCGAACTCACCACCAGCCTTCCCAAGATGGAAGAGGGCATCAAGATGGTCTCTGCTGAACTGGCAGCCGTTCGCGCCAAATCTGACGCGGCCAAAAAAGCCGCTGCCGATGCGGTTGCCCTGAAGGCTGCCAATGAGAAGAAGGCCACCGATCTCGACAATCAGGTCAAGACCCTGACGACTCAGGCGCAACAGGCGGGCGAGGCGCTCAAAGCCAAGCAGGCTGAGGCCAAAAAGCAGGCCGATGCCCTTGCGCCCTTGGTAGCCTCATTGGCTCCAATTCAGGCCGAAGTCACCAAGTGGACTGCCGAGCATCAGAAACAGCAGACCAGCGTGACCCAACTGACCGCCGCCGTGGAGGCAGCCAAGCAGGAAGTTGCCAAGGCGGTGCTGGATGCCGCCAGTCAGAAGGCGCTCGCCGATGCCGCGACGGCGCAGCAGGCCGCGACTCAGGCGAAACAGCAAATGGATGCCGCCGTCGCCGCGAAGCTGAAGGCTCAGCAGGATGCTGCCGCCAAGTTGGCTGTCGTCCAGAAAGCTCAGGCTGATCTGCAAACCAAACGGGATGCTGCCACCAAGGCTAAGGCGGATGCTCAAGCCAAAGTCGTCGCCGCTGATGCTGCCGCCAAGGCCGCTGCTGCCAAACTCGCGGAAGCCTCCAAGGATGGCAAGGTTCCCGCGCCCGAGATCGTGCAGGCCAAGCAGCAGGCTGACCAGGCCTTGACCGCCGCCAATCAGGCGCTGGCCGCCGCCGATGGAGTCGCCAAGCCCGCCGAGGCGCAGTTGGCGACCGCAGTCACTCAGACACAGGCGGCTCAAGTCGCCGTCAATACTGCCAATCAGCAACTGACCGATGCGAAAACAGCACAGACAGCAGCGGTGCAGAAGCTTGCGACTGCCGATGCCACGCTGAAACCGCTCCGCGAGAAAGAAGCTGCCATCAAGGCTGCAAAAGTGAAGGCCGATGCGGCATTGGCAGCCAAGACCACCGAGCAAGCCAATGCCTCAAAGGCGATGGTGGCTGCCAAAGCTCAAGTCGATGCCGCCGCCAAGAAACTGGCCGATGCGGATGCGAAAAAGAAAGCCGTCGAAGTCGCCAAAGCCGCCGCCGATGCCGAGGTGGTGAAAGCCAATACCCTGCTCGCCGAAAAGAACAAGGCGCTCACCGATTCTCGCACTCAGTTGGCCGCCGTGAAGGCGGAGGCTGCCAAGGCGGTGGCGGCTGCGGATGCCACCGAAAAGGCCCGGGTTGCGGCCGAGGCGGCGATCGCCGCCGTCGTCAAGAAAGAGGCCGACGCCAAGAAAGCGCTGGAAGTGGCCAAGGCAGATTTGGAGAACAGCCAGTTCCTCACCCGCAAGTGGCAGGCCGCAGCGGTCAATCTCCAGGTTCGCGATGAATCGACCGCTCTTGACGGGATGGAAGAGAAGTTGGGAGACATGGTCGAAAAAGCCGAAGTTACCACCGAGGAACACAAGAAGGCGGAAGCCGAACTCATGGCTGCTCAGCAGACGCTCGACCAAGCCAAGAAAACGGTCGAGACCGGCACCAAGGAACTGGCGGAGAAAACCACCAGCGTGCTGGAGACGGTCCTGAAGCTGGCCGCAGCCAAGGCATCTGCCGGACTCCGCAAAGAGGTTGCCGAATCAACCACGGTTCCCACTGACGTGCCTGCCGATCCCGCAGCGACCACTCTGGCGTCCAACGAGCCAACTCTTGTCCCTGATACCCCGGGCGATGAAGAGCCGACAGAAGTCGATGCGATCGAAGTCGCCGCGGCCGAGACATTGGGAGCCAAGCCTCGGGAAGAGATCGAAAAGGAACTCGTCGAACTTCAAGCCAAGCTGGCTCAGTTGCAGAACTTCATCGGCGATTCCTACCAAAAGGCATCGCAGACCAAGAAGACCATCGCCGAAGCCAGTGTCGTCGCGAAGAACACGCCCGCCGTGATTGCCGAGCGATCGGAGGTGGAAGCCAAGATCGAGGCCGAGGCGCTGAAAGCGCAGCAGGAAAAAGCCTCTCACGAAGCCTCTATCGAAGCCCAGCGCCGCAAGATTGAGGAATTGCGTCAGAAATACCTGAGCATGGAGCCAAAGCGCGTGGCAGAGGGTTGAGTCACTGACTTTACCCTGTTAGGTCAATCATCCAACCCTGTCAGGTCTCCGATCTGACAGGGTTCTTTTTTTGCATCGCCCTGTGGTTTCAACGTGCTAGATTTTATCCATGTCTCATTTCTCCCCCCTTTTTGAGCGTGGTAAATCTTCCATCTGGTTTCTGGCCCTCCTGGTCGTGATGCCTCTGGTCGCGATCGCCC
>JAGROX010000373.1:5438-8252 GCA_020440025.1 Verrucomicrobiia bacterium | reverse complement strand
AGAGTCATCACACCGCCACTCACCTACTCCACTGGGCCCTGCACGAAGCCGTCACTCCCGACGCTACCCAAGCAGGTTCCATGGTCGCGGAAGACAGGTTGCGATTCGACTTCAACAGCGGCGCCGTCACCGCCGATCAGATCGCCGAGATCGAGGAACTGGTGAATGCCCGCGTCGCCGCCGATGATCCCGTGAGCTGGATCGAAGTGCCCCACGTCGACGTGAAAGATCGCGAGGATGTCATGCAGTTCTTTGGCGACAAATACGGAGAAAAGGTCCGCGTGGTCCAGATCGGCGGCAAAGTCGGTGAACTCAACGGCTACTCCATGGAACTCTGCGGCGGCACCCACGTCCGTCACACCGGAGAGATCGGCCTGTTCAAAGTGCGCAGCGAAGGCGCCATCGCCGCCGGCATTCGTCGTGTCGAAGCCGTCTGCGGAGACGCCGCCGTGGCCTTCATCGCGGAAACCGCCGAACAACTTCAGACCGAAGCCACCGAACTGACAGCCCGACTCACCGAGAACAACGCCGAACTCGCCGCCGTCGAGGCCGAGCCAGTCGCCGTGCCGGTATTGCCCGATGACGCCGCCGCCGGATGCGACCTCGCCAAAAATCCCGGAGTGGCTCAGGTGAACGCCTGGCTCAACGCCCTGACCGCGCATCGCGACGAGTTGAAACAAGCCTGCATCGAAGCCGGCAAACGACTCAAGAAAGCCGCCTCAGCCGTCGCCGCCAAGGGCGCGGCCCAGTGGCTCGAAGACAGCGTCGCCAAGGCCGAAGGCGAGGCTCCGAAACGTCTCGTCGCCCAGATCCCCGGAGACAATCCCGGCCTGTTGCAGGAAGCCATGAACGGCCTCAAGTCCCGCCAATTCCCCGGCGTGGCCGTGCTTGCCGTGGTTGCCGACGGCACCGTGCATGTCGGTGCCATCGTTCATGGCGATTTCACCGGTCAATTCAAAGCTGGCGATCTCATCCGCGAACTCACCGCCATCATCGGCGGCAAAGGCGGCGGCAAGCCCGAGATGGCCCGCGGCGCCGGTCCGGACGTCGATCAGGTGGACGCGATGCTCGAAAAGGCGCGCGCCATGATGAGCTAGAAGAGCTCTTTTCAACAGGGTCAGGTCGCCGACCTGACAGGGTTAGGTCGAGGTTTTGGTCTTTCACCGACGGCGGAGAATGGTATTCTCGCCGCATGTCGAAAGTCACGCCCCTCATCGTTTCTCTCCTGCTCGCCCTCTCTCTCCCGACCTTGGCAGAGGAGGCAAAGAAGTTCTCGCCCGCCCACGCCGACTTGACCTTCGCCACGGTCGATGGGCACGAACTGAAGCTGAATCTGTTCCTGCCCGAGAAGTCGGAGAAAACACCGCCGCTGGTCATCTACATCCATGGCGGTGGTTGGAAAAACGGCAGCTACAAAGGCTGCTCCGTTCCGTGGCTCACCGAAAGCGGCTTTGCGGTGGCGAGCATTGGCTATCGACTGGTGGATGTGGCGACTTTCCCGGCGCAGATCCACGATGTGAAAGCGGCGGTGCGCTGGCTACGGGCGCATGCTGAGGAATATGGCTACGACGCGAGTCGCATCGGCGTTTGCGGCACTTCGGCGGGCGGCCAGCTGGCGCTGCTGCTGGGCACGGGAGCGGAAGTGACAGCGCTGGAAGGCGACGTGGGCGGCAACTTGGAAGAAAGTTCGCGAGTCCAAGCCATTGTCGACTACTACGGGGCGTCGGATTTCATCCTGCGATCCCAGACTCAACCGGACAAAACCGAAAAACCCGGTGGCTCAGCCTACGGGTTGCTCGACGGATCAGCCAAGGAACAACCGGAGAAAGCCAAACTGGCCTCCGCCGCCTGGCAGGTGACGAAGGACGATCCCCCGCTGCTGATTCTTCACGGAGAGAAGGACAAGACGGTCCTGATCGATCAGGCAGTGCGGATGCGCGATGCCTATGAAGCTGCGGGTCTGCCGGTGGAGTACCATCCCCTGAAAGAATCCGGTCACGGCGGCTCCGAGTTTTTCAAAGGCGAAAACCGGAAGCTAGTGGAGGACTTTTTTCGCCAACACCTGATGATCGACCCGGTCGAGACGCCGCAGAAATAACGCGCTTCGACTCAAGGCGCGACCCAATCCACGGGCACGTCTTCCTCCTGATTGAAGCGGTTGACGTATTTGACGTAACCGTTTTTGACGCCGTACTCGTGGACCATCTTGGTCACCTTGACATCGAAGGCGCAGTATTCGGCGATCTTCATGATCTTGCCTTCGCGCCACCACTTGATGGCATCGGTGCCGACGGCAGTTTTTCCGACCCCGAGTGACGCGCCGGCCACGGCATCGAGTTTGGGCCGATGACCGAGGTGCTTTTCCATGTCGACCATGAGATCGAGGCTTTTGCACTGCTCGGCCAGATTGAGAATGGTGTAACCCATCAGCACTTCGTAATCGAAGGAGATGTGGTTGAACCCGATGACGAGGTCGGCGCGAACCAACTGGTCGATGAGTTCCTGCACCTGGCCTTCGCCAAAGATGCGGTATTCGCCCAGGGCGGTGGAGTAGGTGACCCCGATGGACATGCCCATCTGGTCCTTGTGCCCCCAGCCTCCGACATCGTTGGCTGATTTTTGGGATTCCAGATCGAAGTAAACGAAATCGCGAGCCATGGTTTAGGCAGGTTCTTCGGTTTCCGGTTCGCCGCCCTCGTTCGAGTCGTCGTCATCCGCGTCCGAGTCGTCCTCATCGGCGTCCGAGTCGTCCTCATCGGCGTCCGATGCGTCGTCATCCACGTCCGAATCGTCGTCATCCGCGTCCGATGCGTC
>JAGROX010000373.1:0-5260 GCA_020440025.1 Verrucomicrobiia bacterium | reverse complement strand
GCGCTCGATACGTCGTCATCGGCGTCCGGTGCGTCGTCATCCACGTTCGACGCGTCGTCATCGGCGTTCGGTGCGTCGTCGTCTACCAAATTTGGGTCGTCGTTTACCAAATTTTGGTAATCGTTTGCCTGTTCTGGGCCGTTTTCGGCTTCTTCTCCTTCAGGCTCGGGATCGGGCACGAACAGGGTGGCATCCACCATTTTGCCAAAGAGATCCCAGGGCAGATCGGGGAAAATCGGGGTGCGGGCTTCGATGGCGGCGAGGCGTTCGCTGGCGGCCTCGGGGCTGGATCCAAAGACGCCCCAGAGTTCGTCGAAACAGTCGATGCGATCTTCGGTCTGCTTGGTGGCGTAGGGGCGCGCTGCGCCGTTGCGCATGAGAAAAGCCCAATCACTTGCTTGGGCCAGCATCAGCTCCCGGGTCATCTGAGCAACGGTCCGCATGCGATGTTCGGCATGGGCCGGGGGCAGGTCGTCGAGATTTTCCTGTAGAATCGCAATAGCCCGCAGCAATTGCTCGGCGCGGGTGTGGAGGTGGGGATAGATCCACGCGTTTTCCTCGCTGAGCCAAGTCTCGAAGTAGCCGCCCTCGCCCCAGGAGGATGCGATGGGCTCGAAGTTGTCGAGCACCTTGCCCTCGGTCTCGTCGAGGTAGGCGGTCGGCGTGGTGAAATGGAAATCGTCGCGATTGGCGGCCAGTCTCAGGACTTGTTCCAAAAAGTCCGGCCCCTCGAACCACCAGTGGCCAAACAGCTCGGCGTCGAAGGCACTGACCACGATGGGCTGGTCGATGCCCTTGTTCTCCAAGGTCGCCAACTGAGCGGCGCGGCTTTCGACAAAATGCACGGCATCTTCGGCCACGGCACGAGCGGCGAGGGCCGGATCGTAGAGCAATTTCTCGTCGGTGGCTCCGGTGATGCGATAGAATTTCAGCCCGGTAAACCGGCGAATGCCACTCCCATCGAGGTAATCCTCCAAGGCTTCGGCGGGCGCGTCGAGACCGACGTCGCGGTAGAATTCCCGGTAGCGAGGATCCCCCGGATAGCCAAAATCGGAACTCCAGACCTGGCGACTGCTCTCGGCATCGCGACCAAACACGGCGAGACCTCCGGCGGCGCGTGCGGGATGGAAAGGGCTGCTGTCGGAGGAATGATTGGCACTGGTCAGCCCATGCTCTTCCAGCATGGTCCATCGGATGCCAGCGTCCCGCAGCATGGGAGCGATGGCGGGCGAGTAGGCGCACTCGGGCAACCAGAACCCCGACGGCGCTTTGCCAAAGGCCTCCTCATATTCGTGAATGCCGGCGCTGATCTGAGCGCGGGCGGCCTCGGGCACTTTGCACAAAAGCGGCAACAGCCCGTGGGTGGCCCCGCAGGCGACGATCTCCAGATGCCCGCTGTCGGCCAGTGAACGGAAGGCGCCGATGATGTCGCGATTCCACCGGGTTTCGTAGGCTTTCTGCAGTCGCGCCAGTCGATCCTCGTACCACTGGGCCACGCGCCGATACGCGGGATCGTTGGTGGCTTTGCGTTCCGAAGCCGCCAATTCGATAGTGCGTTTAAAATAGGCGTCCGCCCGTTTCTGCATCATGGGATCGCTCAACAATCCCATCAGGGTCGGCGAGAGATTCAGAGTCAGGCGCCAGGGCACGTCCTCATCGCGGAGCCGATGCAGCACTTCCAACAGAGGCAGGTAGCTCTCGATGAGCGATTCGAACACCCAGTCTTCTTCGAGGCAGCGATCCGTCTCCGGATGGCGCACCCAGGGCACATGGGCGTGGAGGACGAGAGCGCAGTGTCGATTCATGAAAACTTCAGGCTGGAAATCATCATTAGCAGAAAAAAGCCACCAACCGCCATCAGAATTCTAGGCGGGGTCATGGGGCCATGATGCACGCGGGACTCCAACTGTCGATCCCATAGGGTGGAACCCGCGAACTGGAGCATGGCAATTCCGATGCTCATGCCGATCAGGATGAAAGGAAACAGTCCCATGCCGAAACCAACGACCCAGACAAAGAACGAGCGTCCGAATCCTTTGATCAGAGGCAGAAGACTCCCATCGGCTGAAGTGACGCGAATGTTAAAAAGGGCTTTGCCCGGAGTGGTACCAAAGGTGTGAATGAGCGCCCCCTCGATGAACTGCCAGATCAACATGAACGCGAAGTACACTTTCACTATATCGAGCAGCGTCTCCTGAGGGATGATCGTACCGTCGTTCGCGAAGAGTTCGAGAAGCGTGATGTTCTCGAGTTGGGGCGGCACTTCGCAAACTTGCCAAGCCGCCGTTGACACTAGAGTGTAATCAAACATCCGCGCCCAAAAGCGAATGAACGGTCTCCTTTGATCCGTCGATATCAACTCGGGCACGACGGGAGTCGTCTTCGGTGCGGTGGCATCTGACACCACGATTTTCTTCTTGGGCCCGGTTTTGGCAGATTTTTCTTCATCCGCCTCGGGTGCGGGCTCCTTTTCCATCGCCTCGATGGAATCGGCAAAGGCGGGAATCTCCCGTAACTTGAGCCAGGCATCCATCCCGGGTTCCCAACCGAGGACATCAGGAGACACTTCACCGCCCCGTAGTTGGTCGATGATTCGGAAGGCGGAATAGGGGCCCCGTTTTTCTCCCTCGATGGCGATGTAAAAATGCATGGTTGGGTAACGCTCCACCGCTGAATGAGCGCGGTAGAATCGGCCAACGTTCGACGGAAATCACTCGCTACGCAAGGCTTTGGCGGGCTCCAGGCGCGATGCGATCACTGCGGGAGCCAACGCGGCGAGAATACAGGAGATGAATGCACCCACTGAAATCCAGAAAACATCACGAAAGGTCACCACGGCCGGGAGTCCATCAGGGAATCCGTAGACCGCTTCGGAGAACATCTTGATGTGAAAAATCTGACCGATGAGATCGATGATGAACTTACGATTTTCGATGAAGAGAAAAGCCAGGCCGAGCCCCACCACCACACCAAAGGCACCAACAATGACACCCTGAATGAGAAACAAGCGAGCGATCATCGCCTCGGGCGCGCCAATGGCTTTGATCAACCCGATCTCGGCACGCTTCTGATAGGTCACGGTGATCATGGTGTTCATGATGCAGAACCCGGCCACGATCATGAGGAAACACAGGATGAACCACATGACCTGCCGCTCCACCATCACCGCTTCGAGACGGGCCTGATGCCGATCCGCCCAAGTCATGCAGCGATATTGAAATCCGATCGCTTCGAGCAGGGCTTCCTTGGTTTCCTCGGCGCGATAGGCATCGGCAGTCTCCACCGAGATTCCGTGCACGTCACCACCCAGCGCGTAGAGCGATTGCCCGACCTCCAGATGCACCATGACGATGTTGGCATCGAATTCGTAAAATCCCGAGTCGAAGATGCCGGTCACGGTCAACTCGCTGGGAACGGTGACTTCGTCGCGGGCGACCTCGAACCACTTGGTGCGCTCCTCGTCCGTCTGGGCATTTTCGGCCTGATTGATGGCCTGCACCAGGGTGTCGATTTCGCTGGGAGAATAGAGCAGGATGGTGTCCCCCACCTCGATTCCCATGCCACGGGCCAGTTCATCGCCGATGACGACCGTATCCAGATCGAGATCAAACTCGCCATTCCCCTCCGGCACGATGGCTTGCATCCGCGCCAGTTCCATTTCATCGGGATAGATCGCCCGCATGATCGGTGCAAGTCGGCGACCATTGAAATCCATGATCACCTGCCCTTGGACAAAGGGTGTCATCGAGGTCACGCCATCGACCGTCTTGATTTTCTCCATCAACTCCGGCCAATCCGTGAGCAAGCCGTTGGCATCGACGGTGATGTGAGGCTCAAAACCGATGATGGTTTCTTTGATTTTCTCGCCGAACCCGGTGAAAACCGCGATCACCACCACCAGGATCATCACCCCGAGGGCGACTCCCATGACAGAGATAAGGGTGATCACCGAAACGAAGCTGCGCTTCGGTTTCAGGTAACGCAGGGCGAGAAATGGGCTGAAATGCTTTCTGAACAAAAGAAAGAAGGATTAGGAGTTGCGGCTAAACTACCAAGGAATAGAGAATGTGACAGCCGATTCTGGTCACCATTGGCCAGAGCTTGTGGCATTTTTCTCCGCGAAGTTTTCAATCATGAGCATAGAACGTCCCGAACGTTATCGATCTTTCATCCTCACGGGAGCTCCTGGCTGCGGCAAAGGCACGCAAGGCGCCATCTTGGGTGAGATTCCGCGCTTTTATCACTTCGCGATGGGCGACGCGTTTCGATCGCTCGACACCCGGACCGAGATCGGGCAGGAGTTCGTGAAATATTCCAGCGCGGGCCAGTTGGTGCCCGATGAAGTCACCATCCGCCTGTTCCTTTCCCAGCTCGACGGCCGAGCCACGACTCACGATTTCAAACCAGACATCGACGCCCTCGTGCTCGACGGCGTGCCCAGAAATCGCAAGCAGGCCGAACTGCTTTCGGAACATCTCGACGTGCTCCACATTTTTCATCTCTCATGCCCCGATCGCGATGAGCTGATCACCCGATTGCGCAAGCGGGCCCTGAAATCGGGCCGACTTGACGACGCGAGCGAGGAGGTCATTCATCACCGGATCCGCACCTACGAAGCAGAAACCAAGGAACTCTTCGACTACTACCCGGATACCATTCGAACGGTGATCAATGCCGATCAACCTCCAGTGAAGGTGCTCCACGACATTCTCAATGTGGTGGTGAATGAGCAGGAGTGGCAGCACCTGACCTTACCGGTCTGATCGGAACTAATTTTTACCAATGCGTATCGTTTTCATGGGAACCGGGGAGATCAGCCTCCCCAGCCTGCACTGGCTGATCACTCAGTCGGGTCATGACATCGTCGGAGTTTACACCCAGCCCGACAAACCCGTCGGACGTAAGCAGATCCTCACTCCGCCCGAGGTAAAAACCGTGGCACAGACCGCTGGTATTCCCGTATTTCAGCCCGAGACCTTCCGCAAAAATCCGGAGGCCTTGGCCGAGTTGAAGGATCTCCAGGCCGACCTCTTCGTCGTCATGGCCTATGGCCAGATCCTGCCGCGCGCCGTCATCGAGGCCCCGCGCCTCGCTTGTGTGAATCTCCACGCCTCCCTGCTTCCAAGACATCGAGGCGCTTCTCCCATTCAGGCCGCCATTCGCGAGGGCGATGCCGAGTCGGGCATCACCCTCATGCACATCGTCCCCGCGCTGGATGCCGGTGACATGATCCTGAAACACACCCTGCCCATCCTGCCGA
>JAGROX010000372.1:4046-9489 GCA_020440025.1 Verrucomicrobiia bacterium | reverse complement strand
CCCCGCTGTTGGGCAGAAATCGATCTCGATGCCTTGCGTCACAATGCCGACGTGTGTCGCGCCGCGGCCTTCCGCGGCTGCGCCATCATGGCCATTGTGAAAGCCGGAGCCTATGGCCATGGCCTGGCCGCCACGGCGCGGGCTCTGAGTGAGCGGGTGGAAAGCTTTGGCGTGGCCAATCTCGCCGAGGCAAAAGATCTGGTCGGCGCTCTGGGCGACGAAGCCGCGTCTCGCGTGCTGATTCTCAGTCCTCTGCTGCCGGACGAACGCGCCGAAGCCATCGAGGCAGGCTTCGCGGTTCCCGTTTCCAATGGGGAAGAAATCGCCGCCTACACTCTCGCGGCGACCGCATCGGGAAAACCGGCTCGCCTTCACGCGGTCGTCGATACGGGGATGGGCCGGATGGGCGCTCCCATGGAGGCTTTCCCGGCATTGATCGAAGGCATTCGCGCGGCGGGCCGAGACAGCGATGGCTTGGTTCGGCTCGAAGGCGTGTCGTCGCATTTTCCCTCGGCCGACGAAGATCCCGCCTACACCCGGGAACAGATCGCGCGGTTTCGCAATTTGGTGTTCGGATTGGAGTTGGAAAACGGCGTCCAGATTCATCTGGCCAACAGCGCTGGTCTCCTCGGATTCAGTGAGGAAATCGACTTCACCACCGAAGCTCGTCCCGGTCTGGCGATCTATGGCGTGTCTCCCCTCGCCGAAGGTGGAAACTCCCTGCGTCCCGCCATGGCATGGAAGACTCGGATCTCGCTGGTTCGCGACGTGGCGATCGGTGACTCCATCAGCTACGGACGCAGCTTCATCGCGGATCGACCCATGCGAACAGCCACCCTGGCGGCGGGCTATGGCGATGGCTATCCGCGATCCGTTTCCGGTCGTGACGCCGAGGTCTTGATTGGTGGCGTGCGCTGTCCGCTTCTCGGTCGGGTGACCATGGATCAGATCGTAGTCGATGTCTCCGCCTTGACCGAGCCACCGGTTCCCGGCGACGAAGCCGTCCTGATGGGGCACCAGGGAGACGAACTCATCGACGCCGCCGAGTTGGCAAAAAAGGCGGGCACCATCCCGTGGGTCATTCTCACCGGCATCACCGGACGGGTCGCACGGGTCTACCATCAGTCCTCGTCGTCGAGCGCATCCTGAATGCGTCGGACGAGTCCCTTGATGCGGTGCGCGGCATAGACTTCGGTGAAGGCGACCTCGATCGAGCTGCCTCCCGATGAGGCAAACTCCACCGAGCCCACCCCGAAGAGTCCCCGAATGCCGGGCGTGAGCACATTGATGGTGCGGATGTCTTCGATTCGCACCTCTTTCGAACTTTTGGCGATGAGCCCGGTGACGATCTCCACGCGCCGTGGCGTGATCAGATAAAGGCGCATCGAGCGCTGCAGCAAAATCCAGGACACTCCGAACAAAGCGGCGACCAGTCCACCGAATAGCCACCACTGGCTTTGGTCGTGGCCGTAGATGCCTCCTCCCACACAGGCGACAATCAGGAGCAGGGCTTTCGGAAAACTAAGCACCGAGGGATGGCCCGCGTAGAGAATCAGATTGGGATTTCGGGGCGGTCCCACCAGTTTTCGACGTGACGCGACCGGAGGATCGATCGCGGGCTCCTCCATGTCATCGCTCTCTTCTTCGTCATCATCATCCGAGTCCAGAATCTCGGGCGTCGGTCGATTCCTTTCCGTTTCGTCGCCTCTCTCCCCCTCCCAATCCAGGACCTGCCGGATCCGCTGAATCGTGGCCGAGCCTTCGCGGAGGCAGGGATCATCGTAGCTGAGTTCGCCCTCATCGACCATCTCGAGGAGGTCATCCTCGGTGAAAGGCCCCAGCCGAGCGCCGTCTTTGAGGACGTAGATGGCAGTCGATTCATTGTCGTCCGGTGGCGGCGGGGTCATGGCGAACAGACGATACTTTCCACGATCAGGATGGCTCCTCGTCCGGCCCGGGCAGGAGATCGAGCCGAGTCATCAGCTGCGGCAGATTCAGACCCGCGAGTTCCGGACCTTGCGCCTGCGAAATCAGCACGATCAGCGGCGAGATACGATCCATTTCCAGAATCGTGGTGTGGACGAGCCCGCGAATGATCTCGCCATCGCCCTGCTCGGTCGGGAACAGATTGGTCACCCGAAAAATCACGCGACCGGCATCCCAGTCCATCTCGAAATTCCCCACCGTCAGCCCCTGATTTGTTCGCAGGGTCAACTCCGCGAGCCTCTCCCGTTGCAGGGGATCGCCCGTGCTCAGCGGCGACTCGGACACGACAGAGACGGCATTCAATTCGGGAAAGGCCTGCACGTGGAGTTCCACCCGAGTGTGATGCGCCTCGAAGCCCGCCTGAACCACGGCCCGGCCCTCGATTTCGTGAAAGGCCCAGCCTTCCGCATCAAAGACCGCCTTCACCGCCGAGAAGAGCGCCGATTTCTCGGGAGCCGGTGGTGGTGGTGATTGCGACTCGGGCGAAGCGTTGGTTTCAGTCATGACAAAAAGGAAAACCCGATCCAAAATGGATCAGAACATTCAGGCCCCGATCTGGCGCAGCCATTCGGCGAGGTTGTAATAGTTCGTGACCCGGAGGATGCAGCCGTCTTCCGCGACATCGAAAAAGGCGCCGACCCGGAGATGATAGGTCTGTCCGCTGGCTTCCGGCAAGGGGGCGTCTGTGGCGAGATAACTGCCGCGAATGAAAAACTCGGCCGAGCCGCGATCGCCCGTTTCGTTGGCAAACACCACCAGATCCTCCACCTGCTCGGCGTAGCAGCGATCCATCCGTTCCAAAAAAGTGCGGAACACCTCGCGACCGGTTTCAGTTTCCCCATGATTGATGTCGTGGGCCACGTTCTCATCGAGCATGGCCAGCATCGCCTCACGATCTCCCCGGTTGAAGCAGTCGTAGTAGCGAGTGATGAGCGATTCGGTTTCTTGGCGGGAAGGCATGGTGTGGTGATGTTTCTGTCAGAGGATCTTTCAACAGACCGCCCGCAATGTCGCCCGTTTTTTCGCGGAGAGAACTCTCGGGAAAGCCCACTTTCGACGAAACCAGCTCAGGGCTGCGAATACCGGGCCGTGACCGCATTTTTTCCCGGTCCCCGATCAATCAGCAGCACCAGAGCCAGCAATCCCCCTACCCCCACCCAGGCGCCATAGCCGGCCGTGATCCCCGTGGCGACCAGCACCACGATGGGAGTGAAAATGATCAGGGCAATGATGAGACCGCTCGCGGGCGGGTCGAGCGGGTTCTCGAAGAGTCGCAATCGAGCGCGACCGAGTTGCAGCCCGTAGGTCACGTAGAGCACCGCAACCAGCGCCCCGGACAAAATCGCGAACACTCCCGGCAGAATGGCGTCGCTTCCCGTGGCGTCTCCCATCATGGCCAGAAAGCGCCAGCAGGCCCCGGAAAACGTGCCCATGGCCGAAAAGATCCCGATCATGACGAGCAGAAATCGGCCCAGCAGATTGCCGAAGCCCGAGGCCCCGATGGCCAGTCCCGTGAGCGCGGCATTGGCGCACAGCAGCCCGATGAGGAGCAACATCGTGTCCACCAAATCCACCCCGCCGACGAAATAGCGCGTCAGCAGATAGGGAATCATCGAGATCAAAACCAGCACGCTGAGGCTGAATCCCACCAGCCATTTCCCACGCACGATCTGCCAGCGGTTCAGGTTCGACATCAGCAGCAGCTCCACATTGCGCCCGTCGTTCAGTTCCGGACGCAGCGCCGCGATGTTGGTCAGCGGCATAACAATGCCGATGCCGATGATGATGACCCAGGTAATGAGATTCCCGAAGATGCCCGCGTCACCCGACCGATTTTGGAACGAGCTCAATCCCAGCTCCGCCCCGATGGCGACGATCGCAAAAATCTGGATGGCCACAAACGGCGTCACAAACCGCTGGGCTCGCAGCCCCTGGCGCAGCTCCTTCGCAAAGACCGGCCCCAACGAGTCGGGCAACGGCGTGCAGCTTTTCATCGGATCAACCGGAAGAGAATCGGCAGTGGCGGCAGATGACATCGTCTGCATCCTACCTCCTCGCCGACAGATTCCCAGTCAAAACGGGAGGGAAAGAAGACCAAATCCAAGTTGGCCAAATCTCCCCTCAGGGGGTCAATTCATTGCGTTGCCGTTCGAGGCGCAATACTGAAGTTGCCCGATTGACCGCCCGACAGGTAACTGCCGGTCAGCAGGGCCTGCTCCTGGAGCAGGACGCCGCCGAAAGGCACGTTCACCCCGTTTGCCCGGTCCAGGTAGCGACCGGTGGCAAGGCCGTTGTTGCGATTGAATCGGACGAGCGCCTTGTCCGGCCCGTAGTAAAGAATCCGATTGGCGGTGTTCCACGTCACCGCCCGGTCGAGCGAAACGATGTCCGTCGGCGTGGAGGGCGAGAGGTCGGGTCCCGCCAGGCGCAACCAGGCGTTGTAGAAGGCATCATCCAGCATCGGGAAAGCAGCTTCCCCAGCAGCCGGAGGGGTGTAGCTGCCGCCGATCACCGTGCGAGTCACATCGAACCCGGCGACATAGCTGGTGGTTCGTGGGACGGCGTCCTGCTTGAACCAGCGGCAGTCGCCATCGACATCGCTGACCCCGGTCACGTCGCGGAAGCTCAGCTTGCCGGCAAGGTAGCCCCGTTGACCGTAGAGACTGCGATAGACCGACCATTCGCCGCTACGGGACAGGTGGCCGGACATCGAGGCGCGGGTGCCGTCGGCGAGGATCATGAGCCCCCGGCTGAGACCGTTGAAAAGCACGCTGATCGATCCATAACCATCGCCACCGGGAACCAGGGCGGGATCGGTCGCATCGGGAGCCCGCATCGCGAGGGTGTACTTGCCTTCCTCGGTGGCGGGCTCGGCTCGGGTAAAGGTGGGTCGGCGCTGGGCGTCGAGTGAGTGGGGGTTGCCGTCGATGTCGACCGTGCCGACCAGCGCAAAGCCATCAGTGGTGCCGTCGGCCCGGGCGAGTTGCAGGGTCATGTCGACCGGATCGAGTCCCCGCCGGGCGACCTGGATCTGGGCCGCGCCGGTTTCATCGACCAGACCGCGGAAGGTGGAGAGCACGCCCTCGATCCAGATCTGGCCGCTGATGGCGCCGGTGGGAGAAAGACGGACGTTCTGCAGTCCCCCGAAAAACTCGCCGCTCCCATCCACGACGAGAGTGCCGTTGAAGAGGCCGGCGGCAGCCGGGTCAAAGGCAGTCAAATTGGTGAGATTCGGGTCCGTTGCCGGTCCGCCCGGCAGGGTGGTCAGATCGAGCGGCCCGGCGTCCTCGCTGCCGGGGAAGGGAAAATCGGTGCCCGGTTCGATCAGCAGATAGCCTGCCTCGTTGGCGGTAACGAAGTTACCGCCGGCGAGCCCCTGTTTCTGGAGCACCACTCCGCCGAACCCGAAGCGGGTCCGGGTGGCGGGATCGAAGTAGCTGCCGCTGACGAGACCGTT
>JAGROX010000372.1:2058-3996 GCA_020440025.1 Verrucomicrobiia bacterium | reverse complement strand
GTTCAGCCAACTGACGACTCGGGCAAAACCGTCATCGGGCAGCGGATTCCCGGCCAGGGTCAGGCGGGCGTTGTAATGCTGGTCGGCGAGTTCATCGAGAGCGCGTTCACCGCGGGCGGGCGGGTCGAAATTCGAGCCGACCAGCCACGGCGGCAGGTCGAAGCCGCCGGGATAGCGCTTGTCCCTCGGATTGGGATTCTTCACCCAATCCAGTTCCCCGTCCAGATCGCTCACTGCGGGCTCATCACGAAAGCTGATCACACCGGCGATCATCCCACGCCCTCCGTAGAGCGGCTGGTAGAGATGCCACTGACCGTCCTCGGTCAGGTAACCGCGCGTGGTGAAGGGCGTGCTGTCGCCGGTCTTTCCTCCGGCGATGATCCCACCGGATGAGGCTACCCTGGCCCAGCCGTAGCCGTCCCCGGCGGGAAGCGCGGGATCGGCGGCTGATTCCGGGGCGGGAATGAGAAAGGTATAACTGCGAACCAGCTCGACGGGTGCCGGGTTGTTGCGGGGATGGTAGGGCGCTTGCGCGATGGAGCCGCCCGCGTTGGTGCCGTCGCCGGAGACGGTGCCCTGCAGGGTGAGACCACCGGCGCCGTTTTCGGTTCGGCCGATGGCGAGGGTGACCGCGAGCGGATCCTCGTTGCGGCGGATGATTTCACCAGAGTAGGTGCCGTCGGGCTCCAGCGCGCCGCGGAGCCGGTAGGTGCGACCATTGAAAAGCACCCGGCCCGAAATCGCACCGGTGGGACTGAGTCGCAGCCCCTGCACCGCGCCGACCAGATTCCCGCCGCCATCCGCGAGAACGCCCTGATAAATCCCGATTTGAGAGGGATCGAAAATTTCCGCGAGAAAGGTCGAATCCGGTTGCGGGGCAGCCGGGGTATCGAGTTTGACGTTGAGGATCGTCAAGACGAGGTCGCTATCGATTCCGTCAAAAGAGCCGCGCACGCTCGCGGGACCGTTAAAGAACACCTCACCCACGCTCGCCAGCCCGGCACTGTCGATTCCGGTGATTGGTCCGTCGAGGATGGACCAGATGATCCCAGATTCGCCCACGTTGATTAGGGTATCGTCGTCCATGGTGGCGACAGCGCTGAGTTGGGTGGTAGATTTCTCATTCACCGCCGCCGGATCGGCCGCCACGGCTAGCGACTGCGCATCGTAGAGCTGCCCGGTGTAGCCGCCTTTCGCCTGGACGCCGCCGGTGGTCACATTCGAAACGCCACCGGCAATGCCGCTGCCCGTGGAGGTCTCCGCCGAAAAGCTCGCGCTGGTGGCGATTCCACCTGCGGCGCCGGTTTCGGCGGGGAGGAGGGAAAAATTCTCGCTGGTGCTGACGGGATCGGCGGCTTGGGCGACGAGCACCGCTCCCCACAGGATTGCCATACCAGCAAAAAGCGGCTCAAAGGAAACTGACTTCATTGGATTCATTCCGGTTCGGGATTGGGGTCGCAACACCTATTCACCAGCCTTGTCTCCCACCAGACGGCTCACCGCTTTCTCCAGCGATTCGAGCCGCGCTTTCAAATTGCCGATCTCGGCGTCTTTTTCTTCGAGGGCGCTCTGTTGCTTCTGCACCTCTTCCAGCAACATCGGCGCGAGGAGGTGATATTTCACCGTTTCCGGCTGGCCTTCATCATTGAACACGGCCAACTCCGGAAACACCTCCGCCACTTCCTCGGCAATGAGCCCGAACTGGACGGGGTGTTCGCCGCCGTTTTGGGCCTGCTTGTATTCAAACGTCACCGGCCGCAACTGCCGAAGGCGCTCACTGACGCCGAATTGCTGCATCGGGCGGATGTTCTGCTTGTAGCGGCGCGAAGAGGACACCGTGCCGAGCTGGCCATTGCTGTCGATCATCACCGCGACCGCGTCCGCCTGCCCCGTTGTCACTCCGCGGATCCCGTCCACGAAAGTGCGGGTCTGCGCGCC
>JAGROX010000372.1:772-1893 GCA_020440025.1 Verrucomicrobiia bacterium | reverse complement strand
GTTGTGTTCAGCAGCATCGCGTTCTCGCCTACCGCTGTGTTACCCGAGCCCGTTGTATTCGCTCTCAGTGAGTCCTCACCCACCGCGGTGTTCGTCGATCCCTCGGTGTTGGAGCGTAGCGCGTCCTGCCCGATCGCCGTGTTCGTGATGCCAATCGTGTTCGATGTCAGCGAATCCTCACCCAGCGCTGTGTTGCCAACTCCGGTGGTGTTTTGCGCCATCGAGCCCTGTCCGACGGCCGTGTTGACATTCCCGGTCGTGTTCGCTTCTAAAGCGCGGGCGCCAATCGCGACGTTTGACGCTCCGGTCGTGTTGCTGAGCATGGCGTTGTCGCCGACGGCGGTGTTGTCCGCGCCGGTCAGCGTCAGATTGCCCGCGTTGGGACCGGCGAAGAAATTCCGCGTGCCGAGAGCGTGCATCAGGCGGTCGCCGTTCATCGTGATGATCCCGACCGATGCCGTGGTCGTCGGCAACGCCAACACGTTGGCACTGATCGTCGCTCCGCCAGTAGCTGCCGGTGCTGCCAACGCGTATCCGACTGCCGCGATTCGTCGGTCGGGCGCGAGTTGCTCGAAGCTGGTTCCGCCGTCGGCACTGAACCAGATCCGCAGGCGCACGTCGGCATTTCCCGCGAAGACACTCGCCGGGATCTCTACCATCGGCGCGTCACCCAGCAGGACGGCGTAGTGGCCCTGAGTCACGGCGACGGACACCCCTGCAGTCGGTTCGTCACCGGTGGTGCTGGTGTTGTCGTTGGACCAGTAGCTCGTGTCCCCGGCGGCATTGACCAGGGCGAACTTGAACTGCCCGGCCCCGTTGAAGTTCGTGCCATCGACCGCGATGCGCCCCTGGTGATTGAGGATACCGGGAGGATCGGCGGCGGTGACGCGCCCTGGCAACAGGGCGAGGATGGCAGCGAGAAAGAGAGCCGCGAGGCGCCACAAAGAGCGCCGCGGTGTCGGTGAGGTGAATGGCATCAACATGGGTCTGATTTTTGAGCTGGGCAGAGATCGCCGGGTGACCGAATCGAACCGAACCCTTTCTCCAGAGTCCGGGTCGGTGCGGCGTGGATAGAAAACGCATCCGCAAAATAGGGATCAGGCTCCGGCAGGTCAACCTCA
>JAGROX010000372.1:0-682 GCA_020440025.1 Verrucomicrobiia bacterium | reverse complement strand
TTCGTTTCGCCGGCCTGAAGCGGATTCAACCCTGTTGAGTCTCTGACCATACCCTGTTGAATCGGGAGCGGCGCCACAGTTCCGATCTGCGTGAAGACAGATTCATTCTGCGGAAAGACAGAATGTCCATGGGCGAAGACAGAGCGTTTCTGTCGTCGTGCAGAACCATTTTGTCGTCGTACAGAATGATTCTGTACGATGACAGCCGCCTTCTGTACGAATGCAGAATGCCCCTGCCTGAACGCAGACCATCTCTGCACGAAGACAACGGAACTCTGCAGCAAGACAGACCGTCGCTGCGTTCGTGCAGTTCGGATTTGCAGGCAAACAGACACATTTTGCACGAACACAGGACCTTTCTGTCGCAGTGCAGGGAACATTTGCACGAACGCAGGGACAGGCTGCGGCAGGACAAGGGTTGTTTGCAGGGAGACAGAACGTATCTGTCAGAAGAAGTGAACGGCTTTCCCCGTAAAGAAAATGGTCGGGATGACTGGATTGCCTCCGGCTTTGGGGAATGGCTCGCGTTGCTCGCGGGATTGCCATTCCGCTTTGCGGAACGGGGCCAATCGAACCGCTTCGCTGGTTCGAACCCAGTCATAGGGAGCGTTCCCCTTTGTCGGACGTGATCGGGAGAAGTGAACGGCTTTCCCTTGGAGAAAATGGTCGGGATGACTGGATT
>JAGROX010000371.1 GCA_020440025.1 Verrucomicrobiia bacterium | reverse complement strand
AACGCGGCTGGAGCTTTGTCGGTCCAACCACCGCCTACGCCTTCATGCAGGCGATGGGATTGATCAATGATCACCTCGAAGGCTGCGTGCTCCGCAAGGAAATCGAAAAGAAGCGCAGCGCATTTCAGCGCCCGGTCTGATCACGCATTGACGAGAGCCTCCGCGGCTTCCCACATCGCAATCTCTCCGGAAATTCCGTATAGCGCGAGAGCCGCGATGATCTCCGCGCGGGTCGGTTCGATCACCCCCTCCTCCGCGAGTTGTTTTTCGTCCGCCTGATAATCCGGATAGATGTGGCACGCCAGATACCAGCACGCCCAGGCCCGCCAGGAACGCGGAATCTTCCGAGGCTCCACCATTCGGGTCGCCAGGTGTTGATAGTGTCGACGGGGATTGCCGATGAACTGGTGAGAGAGTCGCTGATCCATCACCCACGCCGCCGCCCGATAAGGCATTGGCCAATGCGCCAAGACTGATTCATCCCCTTGGAGATCGGCTCCAAAAGCGCGATTGATCTGCAGCAACGCCTGAGCCGGAAACCCCTGTCGCCACAGCGACTGTCCACACCGGAGCGCCTGCTCGTAGAAAGCCGCACCGCGATCACTTTTCCCAAAGACCTTCATCGAAGCAGCCGAAATGACTTCGTCGGTATCAGGTAGGAACGGACAGGGCGCGAGTTCCGGATGGTGGGAGCGATTCAGTGGCATGGAAACAAGCCTATACTAGATCACCACCGATTTCCGATAAAGCGTGTCCACGACGTTGCGAACGTATTGCTCGTCGGACAAGCCCAGGGTTGCCTCCTCGGGAAACTCGGCATAACTCCGGAAATGATCAGCGATCCGGGAAAAGACCTTCAGTCGCGAAGCCGATTCCAACTCGTCGCGTCGCAACAGACTGTCGAGAGCGATCTGGGCCTCTTCGGGCGTGGAACGCTGACGAAGCCGAGCCTCCAGATGCGGATGCTCGGCGAAGGAGTTGTATCCCGTTTTGGCCAACACCTGATCCAGTTCCGGCTCGGGAAGTGTCACATGACGAATCACCAGCGTTCCCGCCGCGATGTCCCCGAGTCGCTGGCATCGCTTGCTGAGCACACAGGACGTCGCGCCCACCAGGTAGAACATCGACGGGAGAATGTCGACGATACGAAAAAAGTTCCGGATCAGAATCTGTCTCAAGGTGAGATTGAGACCGCGCTCATCGACCACCTGCAGCCCGAGCACTCGCTTTCCCACCGTTCGCCCGCGCCAGAGCCATTCCAGTGCGATGGCGTAGAAAATCGAAACCACGAAGGAGAGAAACACTTGAATCGCCTGGGCAAAATCGATCAGGATCTGGTTCAGCACCGGAATGGCGATCACCGCCACGGCCAGCAGATTCAGTCCGATGGAAATGCCGATGGTGATGACGGCAATGATCACGATGTCCAACAACCAGGCGAGACATCGCGACACCGGACTGGCCAGAGCGAGCGAGAATGACACTCCCTCCGGGGTCCAGATTTCCAGGGTAGCAGTTTTTCCGAGAGACATCTGAGTGGTCAGGCAACGGAGTTAAAGGCGCGTTTTCCCCGGCTTGGGTTTGTCTTTCCCTCGACCACAAAAGACGAGGTAGCCGAAGAGAATCGCCAACTGAAACGCCCCGAAGGCGATTTTCCAAGGATAGAGATTCGGCGAGTGATACTGGGAGAGAAATGACTCCACCAAACCTGCCCCGACCATCAACAGCGCCGCGCCGCCGATCAGGGTCAGCAGATCATCGCGAATCCTGGCAAAGCGCTGTCGCAGTCGCAGATTAGTTCCCCAACCAAACATCGCCCGCGCAATGACCAATCCCGCCTGCCCCCCAATGAAAATCGCCGGCAACTCCCAGGATCCATGTGGCAGCAGCCACGCGGTGAGAAACACGCCCTGACCGTCGAGCAGATAGTCGCAGCCGATGATGCCGATCAGCAGCCCATTGCTGAAAAGGATGACGATTGTTAGCACGCCATAGGTGATTCCCGACACCATCGCCAGGATCGATACCTTGATGTTGTTCGCCATCAACTGGGTGGAAAAACTCTGCCGTCCCGCGAATGCATCGAACTCCTGCTTCTCTTCCCGCTCCACCCGCTTGGAAGGACTCTCATGCGTGTGGGAGAACTGGGCCGGAATGAATTCCGTCTTCATCTCGGGATTCCACATCATGATGATGGCTCCCAGCAGCGCTCCGGCCCAAAAGGTTCCCGACGACAGGACAAAGGCCCGCCAGTGACGTCGAAACGTCTGAGGAAAGGTCTGCGACAGCCACTTCCATGGGCGAAACGGAATGCCCTCGGCCCGGCGCTCGTGCAACTGACTGTATGCCCGCGCCACCACATTCTCCAGCCACGCCCGCACCTCCACATCCCCGGCAAACGTTTTCAGTTTCACCAGATCCGCCGAGGCCCGCTGATACAAATAGAGAAAGCGCTGCACTTCCGCGAGCGGAGCCTCCCGACTTGGCTGATTGTCCCGCAGCCGCATCATGTCGAGCAACTCGTCCCAATAGGGCCGTTCGCGCTGGATGAACTGGTCGAGGTCGAGGATCATGGGGCAGGTGTGAGGGTCACGTCGGAAAAGAGAAGCCTGGTCTCAAGATCCCTCGATCCTAAATCCCAACTCCTCGATCCCATCTAAATCAGCTGTCGTTTCTTCACATTTAAATACTGGGTCACCGCTTCGGCGCACAATTCTTCGTGTTCGGGCAGACCGAGTTCAACGCCGAGATGACTCAGCTTTTTGCCGATCTCACCGAGGTCGTTCCATTGAAAATGACCACCGAGGGATTCATAGGCCTCTAGGGTGGAATCTGGCAGATGGTTCGGGGAAAAAAGAGGATGCGCATGCTCGGGGCGCACCATGTTGACGAGAATGAGGTGCTGCCGACTGATGAGCGGAATGCTTTCGTAGAACTGCTCGGCGGTCAGCGGATCACTGAGATCGACCAGCATCACAATCAGCGCACGACGCGTCAGGCGTTGCCGCAAAGTCACCATCAGCTGCTCGAAATCTGGCGCCACCCGTTTCGGTTCCAGGGTATAAAGCGCGTCGCGGACGATGTTGTAGTGATTCGCTCCGCTTCGGCTGCGAATGAATCGATCCACCTGATCGGCGAAGCTGATGAATCCGAAAAGATCGCCCTGGCGCTGCGCCACCGAGGCCAGAATCAGCGAGCAATGCAAAAAGCGCTCCAACTGAGTGGTCACCGCGAATTCTCCCCCGACCGCGTGTTCGAAAATGTCGCCTGAGCCTTCCTCCGTCTCCTCGATCGGCGTGCGAATCTCCCGCGCGCTGAGTCGGGAATGATCCACCACCACATAGACCTCCTGAGTGCGCTCGATCTGAAAGGTCCGCGTCACCGGCTGGCCTCGACGGGCCGTCGCCTTCCAATCGATGTCGATGTAGTCATCGCCGTGTTGATACTCCCGGAGTTGCTCAAACTCCCTCCCCTTCCCCACCTGTCGAACGGAATGGCCGCCCTCATTGCCGCGATGAAGAAAGATTCCCGACAGGCGTTTTCTTTCCGTGCTGAGATCCGGATAGACCCGCAACTCGAGCTTCAGCGGGTAGCGCCGCCGCACCAGCCACAATCCCAATCGCGAGGGCGTCTCGACGTGACAGGCATCGATGAAAAACTGCCCCCGCCGCAGCGGCATGAGATCAAAGGTGGAAGCGATCGCCTTGGTCGCTGGCAACTCGGGCAATCTCCGAATCACGTCATCCGTGGCGCGAAACTCTGACAGGATCGGCAGGCCAAAACGCAACCAGGGTAGTAACTCGCCGCCGAGATTCACAAAGCGCAGCGGAATCGACAGCTCCCGCCCCTTCGTTGCCCGTTGCAGGTCCGGTGCCTCCAACACGAGATCATCGAGCCTTCCCAGAGATCGCGCCAGATCGACCGCCGACGCGGCAATCACGATCACCAGGGCCACCAGTCCGGCCCAGTGCCCGATGCCACTCGAAAAGTAAACCAACGCCGTCGTCGCCGGAATCACCACCAGGGCGACCACGGTCAGGAGACGAGTGTTGGGAACGACAGACACAAATGAGGCAGGATGGAATGGAATGGGAGTTCAACGCGGCACCGCCACCCGTTCGAGCAATTTCTGAATCGCTTCGCGAACGGTCACGCCTTCGATCTCATACTCCGGCCTCAGTACCACCCGATGAGACAACACCGGATAAGCCATCGAACGAATGTCATCGGGCGTCACAAAGTCCCTTCCCTGCAGAGCGGCCAACGCCCGGCTGGCAAGCAGCAAGGCCTGGGTCGCCCGCGGACCAGCGCCGACCTGAATGCTGTCCATGGTGCGCGTCTCGCGAATCAGATCCACGACATAGGCCGTCAATTCCTCCTTCATCGTGATGCCTTGCAAGGCCTCGCGCATCACCGCGATCTCCGCCTCGGTCAGCACGGACTCCACCGCGCCGCTGTTGAGAATTCTCTCCGGCGTGTCACTGCCCAGGGATTTCTGAGCGAGGAGCAATTCCTCATCGCGCCCCGGATAATCCATTTCGACTCGGAGGAGAAAGCGATCCTTCTGCGCTTCCGGCAGCGGGTAGGTGCCCTCGTATTCGATCGGGTTCTGGGTCGCAAACACCGTGAAAGAATCCGGCAACTCGTGAGTGACGCCGTCGATGGTTACCTGCCGCTCCTGCATCGCCTGGAGCAGAGCGCTCTGCGTCTTGGCCGGGGCGCGATTGATCTCATCGGACAGCAGGAAAGACGTGAACACCGGCCCTTTCACCAGATGAAACGATCCCTCCGACAGATTGAAAATGTTCGTCCCGGTGATGTCGGACGGCATCAGGTCGGGCGTGAACTGAATCCGCGAAAACTCCGAACCCAACACCTTGGCCAGCGTGCGCACCAGCAGGGTTTTCGCCACACCGGGAACTCCTTCGATCAAAATGTGATTCCCCGTAAAAATCGCGATGAGACAGTGATCCACCACCATCTCTTGGCCGATGATCAC
>JAGROX010000370.1:19163-20974 GCA_020440025.1 Verrucomicrobiia bacterium | reverse complement strand
ACATGCTCACCTACGCCTTCGACCTGCTCACCCTCATCTACGAGGAGGAAGGCTACGCGCCCACCGAGATCCCCGCCCTCATCCTGCGGCACAATCTGCACGGGCTGGAGATCTGCCCCCGCGCCGCCCAGCTCGCCGAGCTGGCCCTCGTCTTCAAGGCCCGGGAAAAGTCCCGCCGCTTCTTCCAGCCCGAACACCTCGTCCGGCCCCGCATCATCGAGCTGCGCGACGTGCGCTTCGCGGAAAACGAGCTGCGCGACTACATCCACGCCCTCGGGCTGGGCGACCTCTTCAATCAGCCCATGCTCCGGCTGCTCCACCAGTTCGAGGAGGCGAAGAACTTCGGCTCGCTCATCCAGCCCTGCCTCGAGGAACGGGCCATCGCCGACGTCCGCCGCGCCATCGAGGCGAAGGACCTCGGCGGCCAGCTCTTCCTGCGCGAGACGCACCTCAAAGTCCTGCGCGTGCTCGAACAAGCCGAGGCGCTGACCCAGCGGTATCACGTTCTCGTCGCCAATCCGCCTTACTTGGGAGGAAAACAGTTTAACCCGACACTAAAAGCATTCGGCAAGCGTAGCTTCCCTGACTCACGTGCTGACCTCTTTTCTATGTTCATAGAAAGAGGTTATTCACTTGTAATGTCGTCCGGTTACTCGGCATTAGTTACGATGGAAAGCTGGATGTTTCTGTCTTCATTCGAGAGTTTTCGAGTCAATGTTCTCTCGAATCATACCACCATTTCTATGGTTCACATGCCTTACCTCGGGCGTGGTGGCACAAGTATGGGAATCAATTTCGGAACCGCTGCTGCAATTTGGCAGAACGCTCCTAATCCAAGCTTTAAGGGACAATTTCAATGTATCCGATACTTTGAGTGTGACGCCGCTGGTGTTCCCACTAATTTCCCAACACGCAACGACCGATATGGGATGGCATCTTCTGAGGACTTTCTGCAGGTCTCTGGCGCACCAGTCGCATACTGGGTAACAGATCGTGTTCGCAGTTTGTTCAAGAGCGCCAAGTCCTTCAAGAGTGTCGCCTCTCCTAAAGTGGGAATGCAAACAGCGAACAATGCGAAATATTTACGCTTCTGGTTTGAGGTCAATTTCCCCGAGTTCCAGCCCAGCCAGCTCGGCTCGCCAAAATGGGTCAAATACCTCAAAGGCGGCCCATTTCGGCGGTGGTATGGAAATCTGGATTATCTCCTCAGATACAACAAGTCGCCGGACTTCATTTTGAGTCAACCCAATGCAACTTTGCTACCGCTGTCTAAGTTGCGAGAACCAAAATGCACTTGGACGGATTTAACGTCGGGAACATTTAGTTGTCGTCTTGCTCCCGACGATTCGTTTCACGATATTTCTGGCCATTGCTTCTACCCGTCGGCATCCGAACAAAAAGTGTTGCTTGGACTGAGCAACACAAAAGTCTTCGCATACTTTCTTTCGCTCATTAACTCGTCATTCCACTTCCAAGTGGGCGATGTCGGCCGAGTCCCGGTTGTCTTGCCGGACAATAATAAGATCGAAGCAATCGTTTCAGACGCGCTATGTCTTTCTATCTCCGACTGGGACAACTTCGAGACCTCGTGGGACTTCCGCGACCAGCCGTTACTGCGGCCGGGGCTGAAGGGCGCGACGCTGGAGGCGAGCTGGCGGAATTGGGAGGCGCAGAGCACCGCCGCCATCCGCCGGATGCAGGAGCTGGAGACGGAGAACAACCGGCTCTTCATCGCCGCCTACGGCCTCGACGGCGAGTTGCAGCCCGAAGTGCCCGAGGCGCAAATCACCCTCGCCCGCGCCGAGGCCCGC
>JAGROX010000370.1:5570-19114 GCA_020440025.1 Verrucomicrobiia bacterium | reverse complement strand
TCCCCCGACCACCCCGGCCTCATCCTCGCCAACGCCGGCGACACCGTGGACCACTACCTCGCCAAGGTAGGCAAGTCGACTGAGGAACTCACCTTTGCTCCTGACGACGACGCCATCATCCCCATCACTGAGGACGAGTGGTTCGAGGACGACGCCGCCAGCCGGGTGCGCGACTTCCTCCGGGCCACCTTCGGGTCCGAGACTCTGGAGCAAAACCTGGACTTCCTCGAAGACAGCCTCGGCAAATCACTCCGGAAATACTTCACCGCCAACACCGGCGGCTTCTACGCCGATCACATCAAGACCTACAAGAAGCGTCCCATCTACTGGATGTTCGAAAGTCCGAAGAAGCACTTCCGCGCCCTGGTCTATCTGCACCGCTACACCAAGGACACCGTCAACATCCTGCTCACCGGCTATCTCCGCGAGTTCCGCCACAAACTGGTCCATCACCAGAGCGAACTGCAGGCAAAAATCGAAGCCGAGACCGCTACCGCCGTTGATCGCGCCGACCTCAAGAAGACGAAGGAAGCGATCAAAGACGTGGAAGAATACGAGCGCGACATCCTCCTCCCCCTCGCCCAGCAGCGCCTCGAAATCGATCTCGATGACGGAGTGAAGGTCAACTACCCCAAGTTCGGTAAAGCCCTCGCCAAAGTGACCGGACTCTCCTGAAGGCCACAAAGTCTCCAAAATTCTAAATCCAACCAATGATCCGACTTTCCTTTCGCAGTCAGCACATTTCGATCACGGAACTCCCCACCACGGAGCTTCCAGATTTCACCGTGCTGACAGGAATCAATGGTTCGGGGAAGACACATTTGCTGGAGGGGATTCGTGACGGCAATGTGGCCGTTGATGACATCCCTCAACAGAAAGTTCGCCTCTTCAATTGGAATGACCTCATTCCGACGACAGGGGAAAATGCTGATCCATTGGCGCTTCGTAATCAGAAGGAATCCGCGATTAGCCAGGCAATAAAACAAATTGAAGGAGGTCGAACATCCATCTCAAACTTCTTTCCGAAAGCCAAGTTTTCAGGAGAACAACGACTTGCGGACTGCGAGTGGCTTTTGGCGGCATCCCCTGATGAGATCCGGGAGGTTGCAACAACTGCCCATACCGATAGTCCCGAGCAAAGGGAGAATCGGATTCAACAGTTTCCCAAACATCGCGCGTCGATCCTCGAAAATGTAAGCAACAACCTTGAGCAGGAGTATGGCGAGCTGATAGAGCATTTACGTGTCTACGCTGACCAGAAGGGATGTCATTTGTTTTCGCTCACAGATTCGGACATCCGGCACGCGATGCCCCCTTACTGGAAGTCAGCGGATTTGCTCCAGTATCAATTCTCAGACTGGTTTATGGCCTATCACACGGCTTGGGAATCGAATAGAATTAATCGCTACTACGCTGAGCAGGGAGAAGATAGGCTGTGGCTTACTGATGACGACTTCATTTCGAAGTTTGGCCGCAAGCCATGGGAGATCACCAACGAGATCCTTCAAAACGCCGGTCTCCGTTATCAGTTCAATCATCCCCACGGCCCTTTCGATGCCCCGTTTACGCTTCGGCTTGTAGATGACAACTCGGATGTCGAGGTCAGGACTCAAGACCTTTCATCAGGAGAGAAAATCCTTCTTTCGATTGCGCTCTTACTTCACCAATCCGGAACGGTTACTGGCCTCGCCGCATTGCCCAAGCTGCTTCTCCTAGACGAGATCGATGCCCCTCTTCATCCCTCATTCACTCGCGTTCTCATTCAGACCCTGAACGAGACGCTGGTTCAGGAATGCGGAATTAAGGTGATCATGACCACCCACTCGCCCAGCACGGTGGCGATGGCACCCGAGGACAGCCTCTACGAGATCACTCGCGAACCCCGTGCGATCGTGAAATGCTCAAAGTCCCATGCGATTCGGGGACTGACCTCTGGATTCATTTCTGTGGCACCCAGTTCTGTCGTGGTGATCACGGAATCGACTTTCGATGCTGATATCTATTCGAAGCTCCTGCAGGCGATTCAGCGCTTTGAAGGAGGTCAGCAAACCGGCTTGGTTCCGCTCACTTTTATCCCGGCCTCGCGAGTGGACCACGCAGGAATGGGTGGAGGATGCGACCAAGTCGAAAACTGGGCACCAAAGCTTAACGACTTGCTCCAGTATTTGGGAGACTTTCGAGGCTTGATTGATAAGGACGATGGCTCACGAACTCAGACCGACGTGATCAGACTTCTGAATCGATACAGCATCGAGAACTACCTTTTGGATCCTTTGACGATTGTCGCCGTTTTGATCAAAGAAGGACTCACGAGTCTTTTCCCCAACTGCCCAATCGAAGACTCCGACGTTCACAAACTTCCAGAACTGGAGGAAAGCGAACTACAGGCAATGGTCGAAGCGCTCTGCCGCGAGGCCGAGGCAAAGAGTTCGGAACTCGACACCACGGGAGGGACAGAGGCAGTCACTTACCTCTGTGGGAAGACGATCAATCTTCCAAAGTGGATTTTTGATCTCAGAGGCCATCGCAGTGACGCAGACCAGCATTGCCTGATGCGAGTATTTCAACGGTCGGTGAATCCTCTCAACCCTCCGACTGTATTTCCATCTGGAGAGCATTTCTTTGATCGGGTTCTGGAAATGCAGACACGCATTCTTCCTGCCCTCATTCCAGAAGATCTGGCTGAGATTCTCCACTTTCTTCAGTCCCCACAACCTGAGGTGCCAGACGAATCTGATACCCAACCCGCGCAAGAAGACCAAACGGAGCCGGAAGCCGTAGCCGAATCCGCCGAAGAATAAGCAAGTCTATGTCAGCACCTCATATCCAGCGCAGCCTCGAAATCGATCTCGATGACGGCGTCAAGGCGACCTACCCCAAATTCGGCAAAGCCCTCGCCAAAGTGACCGGACTCTCGTGATGGCCAAGAAGAAAGCTATCATTCGTAAAAAACGTAAAAGTTCCCAAAACGGGAACTTTACGGTTGCGCCCGATGCCCTGACGAGGCAGGGTGGAATGAGGATCATTGCCTTGAAGACTCTGCGAGAATTCTGGGAAAGCCACAAGGACGCTGAACAACCTCTCAAAGCTTGGCATCAAGAGGCCCTTACCGCGAGATGGACTGAGCCAAACGACATCAAGCAACGCTATCCGTCAGCCGACATCATCCCCGGAAATCGCATCGTCTTTAACATCAAAGGAAACACCTACCGTCTCATCGTAAAGATCCACTACAACACAGGCATCGTCTTTATCCGCTTCGTCGGAACCCACGCGGAATACGACAAGGTCGATGCGGAAACCATTTAGCCAGGAAATCCCCATGAAAGCGAAAATCATCAAATCCGAAGACGAGCACGATGCTGCGCTCGCTCACCTCGAGACACTGATGGATGCGGATCCCGGTTCTCCCGAAGAGGAGGAGCTGGAACTCTGGTCGCTACTCGTAGAGCAATACGAGAAGGAGCATTTCCCGATCGGACCTCCCGATCCGATCGAAGCGATCAAATTCCGGATGGATCAGCTGGGGCTGCAGCAGAAGGACCTCACCAAATTCATCTCGGCGAAAAGCAAGGTGTCAGAGGTCTTGAATCGAAAGCGCCCACTCAGCCTCCCCATGATACGACAGCTCCACAAGCATCTCAATATCCCCGCCGAGGTGCTGGTGAAGGAGTCGCAGTTTGACGTTCGTTCAAACAAGTCTGTCCAAAAAGTGGAGAGCTTAGTGAAACCAAAGAAAAAAGCACCAACTCGAAAAGGCACTCGCTCGAAAAAGGAGAAGGTGATGGCGTAGTTCACACTTTAGAGGATCTGTCAGTTTCCCCACCGCAATATCATTCATGTCAGCACCCCATATACAGCGCAGCCTCGAACGACATTTCTCCCGGAGCCGGGTGGTGTTTTGGTATGACGGCAAGGGAGAATGGTCGGGAGATCTGGAGCAGTTGGAGTTGGATGGAGTCGAGAAGATCCAGATCGAGAACAACGAGATCGGGATCAAATTCCGCGTCCTTCTAGACGAACCCAAGCAGAAGTTTCTGATCTACGTCCCCACGGAGCGTCCCAACGACGAGGAAAACTGGCTGCTTGATATTCTGCTCTCCAACGCCGAGTTTCATGCCGACCGGGCATCGCTCCACCTGCAGGAGACCGGCCTGCCTCCCGAGTATCGGAATCTGGCCGAAGAGCACGCCAGCTTCTTCAGTCGGAAAGATCGGCGGGAAGCACTCAAAGGACAGATCCAGCAAGACGAGACCCATCGCACGATCCGGCGCCGGATGATGGCCATTATCCTGAAGGCGCAGGATCACTCTCTCGATGCCATCCTTCTTCGCTTGAGCGAAAGGCTGGCCGGAGCGGAACTCCTCGATCCGGTGGATGACTCCTTCGGTGAATCCGGATTGATCGACGCTTTCTGGAAGGAGGTCGAGGTCCAATACGGCTACCAGTCGAGCCATCCGTCGCTGCTCGATTTCGTCATCGGTCTCTTTCAGCACAATGCGCCTCTCGGAGCCGAGGTGAAGACGAAGCTGCGGAGCCAGGCTGTCGTTTTTCTGAGTCGTTGGAAGGACAGCAACAGTGCCCGCCGAAGCTTTGAGTCGCTTTCCAACCGCACGGCAATCGATCTGAATGTGGCGGCCTCGCTGAATCAGCTTTCCGACAAGGATCTGCAGGCCATCGTCGATGCGGAAGTGGATGCCTACGAGCTGATCGAGCAGCGATTGGTTTGTTGGTTCCGCGACGGCATCCGGGAACGTCGGTTGAAGCAGGAGACGCGTCGAGCCATCATCGAGAAACGTTCGCGCTCGGTTTGGTTCTCGAAGTATGAGTCACTCTATGAGGCGCTCAATCATGGCGCAGAATTGTTGGAGTTGGTTGATGCCGTCGGTTTCGATGTGGATAATCTCGATCAGGGAATCAATCGCTATCGGGCTTCCTGGTGGAAGATCGATTTTCACTACCGGAAATTTCATGGGCAGCGCCGGGCTTCATCGCAACCGGGACTGCTGGATGAAGTCGAAGAGGTCGTCGAAAAGCGGTATCTGAACGGCTACCTGGCTCCGCTGGCCACGCGGTGGGAAACCCTGCTCGACAAGCATGAGACCTGGCCCCCGGCAATGCAGCCAAGATCGCGGGACTTTTTCCGTCAGGTGGTGAAGCCTGGCGCGGAGAACCAGCAGAAGCTTTTCGTGATCATCTCGGATGGATTCCGATATGAGTGCGCCATGGAATTGCGTCAGCGCATGCTGAAAGAGGATCGTTTCTCGGCAGAGATCGACAGCCGTCTCGCTCCTCTGCCATCCTACACTCAACTCGGCATGGCCGCGCTATTGCCCAATGAGGTGCTCGCCATTTCCGAGGACTCCAAAGCCGCCTTTGTGGATGGAGCGCCGGCGTCCGGATCTGAAGCGCGGGAGAAGATTCTCAACAACCAGTCTGATCTGAAGATCAAGGTGATGAAAGCTGAAGAGTTCCTCAATCTTCACACGAAGAATGAAGGACGCCCTCTGATGAAAGAGTTCGATGTCGTCTACATCTATCACAACGAGATCGACAAGGTTGGCGACGACCTGAACACCGAAGAGCAGACGGCGAGCGCTTGCGACAGCACGATAGAGACGATCATCAAACTGGTGAAGAAGGCCACGAATATCAATGCCTCAAACATCATGGTGACGGCGGATCATGGATTTCTCTTCCGTCAGAGCAAGGTGGAAGATGTGGACTGCCCCGATGCTCCCAAGGACAAGCTCATCGGCAACCCGCATCGTCGCTTTGTGACCGGAAAAGGTCTCAAGACAGACTCTACCCTTCGCGTCTTTTCCGCCGAAGCGTTGGGACTGGAGGGGGATTTCGAGGTGGGGATCACCAAGGGGATCCAACGATTGAAGGTCAGGGGCGCCGGAAAACGATACGTCCACGGAGGTGTCATGCCACAGGAGGTCATCGTCCCGGTCGTCTCGATCAACAAGGCTCGGGTCAGCGATACACGACTCGTCGATGTGGAAATCCAGAGCTTCCCGTCACGGATTACGACGATGCAGGTGGCTATCCGTCTCTTTCAGAAACAGGTCGTGTCTGAAGCGGAGAAAACGCTTGGTCGGGGACTGGAGATCGGGATCTTCAGCCCTGATGGGGAACTGCTGTCGGATCAGAAATCCGTGCGTTTTGAATACACCGACAGCGAGCCACGTAACCGGGAGGTCATTATCACCCTGACACTGGGGCATCGAGTCTCTGACTTTAACAATCAGAATCTCGAACTGCGACTGATGGAGAAGATTGGAGACACCAGCCATCAGAAAACCTATGAGACGGCTACCGCGAAATTCGTGAAGCCATTCGAAACCGAAATCGACGAATTTTGACCAAGACCATGAGTGAACTGGATGATCAGATAAACGAGCATTTTGCCGGACTGGCAGTCCGCAAGGACTTGGTGGCAGACGTCAAAGGGAACGCCGTAGTGCCCAGCTACGTGCTGGAATACCTTCTGGGCCAACACTGCGCAACGGACGATCCGGATACGATCAATTCCGGCGTGGCTCGGGTTCGCGATATTCTCGCCTCGCATTTCGTGCAGAGGAACGCAGCTCCCCTGATCAAATCGATGATCGAGGACAAAGGTCGCCACAAGGTGATCGACAAGGTCACGGTCGAGCTGAACGACGCGGGCGGTTTCTACGAAGCCAAATTCACCAACCTGGGATTGAAGAAAGTTCCGGTGGCGAAGGACTACGTCAGAAAGCATCCCAAGCTGCTGGTGGGGGGAGTCTGGAGCATCGTCGATGTGACCTATGAAGTTCCCGACGACCCGAAGACTTCGCCATGGGGAGTCGATCTCCTGAAACCCATTCAGGTCTCGAAGTTCGACTTCGATGGATTCCTCGAAGCACGCCGCCAGTTTACTACGGAGCAGTGGCTCGGGATGCTCCTGCAAACGATCGGATTCAACCCGGAGATGTTCTCGCGACGGGGAATGTTGCTCCAGCTTTCCCGGCTCATTCCGTTCTGCGAGCGAAACTACAACATGATTGAGCTGGGGCCGAAGGGCACCGGTAAGTCGCACATCTATTCGGAGTTTTCTCCCCATGGCATTCTGCTTTCCGGCGGAGAGGTGACGGCGCCAAAGCTCTTCGTCAGCAACACAGGCGGTGGCAAGATCGGCTTGGTCGGGCACTGGGATTGCATCTGCTTCGACGAATTCGCCGGGAAAGACAAACGGGTCGACAAGAATCTCGTCGACATCAATCATGAAGAACTACATGGCGAACAAGTCGTTCTCCCGAGGAATCGAGTCTATTGGAGCCGAGGCGTCCATGGTCTTCATGGGAAACACCAAGAAGTCGGTCACCTACATGCTGAAGAACTCGCATTTCTTCGATCAGCTCCCCGACAAATACATCGACTCCGCCTTTATCGATCGAATCCACGCCTACATCCCCGGCTGGGAAGTCAGCCCCATTCAGAACGAGCTGTTCACCACAGGATACGGACTGATCGTCGATTACCTGGCTGAAATTTTGAGCCACCTGCGGACTCTCGATTTCTCCGATCAATACCAGAAGTATTTCGACATCAATTCCGACATCACCACGCGTGATCGCACCGGAGTTCAGAAAACCTTCGCTGGCCTCATGAAGGTGATCTATCCGCATCAGGAAGCCACCGAGGAGGAGATTCACGAGATTCTCCACTTCGCCATGGAGTGTCGGAAACGGGTGAAGGATCACATCCTGCGGATCGATGATACCTTTGAGCCAAAAGATTTCATCATCGAGAAGGAAGGATGCGAAGATGAGTTCGTGAAGTGCGCCGAAGAGCTTCAATACCCGTCGCTCTTCCATCCGCTCGGGCCTGAGGCTGATGGGGAGGGCTCCGATGCCGAGGATCCAGAATCTGAAACCGATGCCTCGGATTCTCCCGGAGATGGCCAAAAATCCCTGCCCAAAGCGCCAGAGGAAGGTCACGTCGTCGTGCCTGAGAATGTGAAGGGATATTCCTATCGAAGGCTCTTCGCAAAGCATCTGGCAGGCGCCTCAAAAATCGTGATCCGAGACCCATATGTTCGGACCTATTGGCAGATCAGGAACTGCCTTGAGTTGGTGCAACTCGTCAATTCTCAAACCCCGATCGGAGAAGAGGTGATCGTTCACCTGGTCACAAGTTCGGACCCTGAATACTGCGAGAAGCAGGATGAAAATCTCAAGAAACTGCAGGAGAACTGCGAGGGAAGCCGCGTGGCCTTTTCCTACGAATACGATTCGAATCCCAATTTCCACGCGAGGAGTATTTCAACAGATCACGGATGGAAGATCGCTCTGGACCGTGGCTTGGACATCTTTCAGAAATTTGATCTTGGAACGTTGTCACTCGCTGGATTGAGCCAGGAGGATCGGCTTTTAAAAGGCTGTGAGATCAATTACATCAAAGAGACGTAAATGATCAGAGGATCATGCTTCATGTTTTTTGCATGATTGTTTGAAAGAATCAGGAAGGTATCCTGATCTCATGCAGAAAGAAGCGCACAATCACGGAGGGTGGGGCCGCGAGGCCACCAGACCTCTCCGAATCAGGCTTCAGCTTCTCTCACATCAAAATAGCGCGAGTTCAGCTCTCAAGTGAGGAGCGCGAAGGCCGAGGCTGAGTTGCAGATATCGAATCGTTTACCCCCACCAAAAAATGACCACTTCTGAAACTATCACCAAGGCTGCGGGCCTTTTCATGGACCTCGAAGCTGAATTGAAAGAAGCCTATGGATCGAAGGAATATGAAACGAATCGCGTCCTCTACGAGTTCGGTGGCTTGAAGGACGACTCCCACCAAGAGAAATTTCAGAACCTCGATGCACTCGAGTTTGCCCTTCGCCGTTTCATCCAACAAAGGGAAACGGTGTCAGAGATCAGGGATCAAGGTGCTCGACAGCTCCTGATGCGACTTGCCGACAAGAATCTGGATGATGCCTCCGATCCCGATTTCTGCACTTCGGAGGAAAATGAACGATTACAGCAGACGCTTCTTTGGGAGTGGTGGGGGCCTTCCGATTACGTGCGGGCATATCTGCAAGCGAGGCCGTTGATCGCCGTATGTGAACTTCCGTCTCGTCTTCAGGAACTGGTGGGCGAAGCAAGGCGCTGTTATGCCTTCGGCCAAATGAATGCCGTCATGGCTTTGGGAAGGATGATTTTGGAATTCGCCATCACTGATATCGGTGTTCGAACAGGACGCTTTCCCGCTCCCGAATCCCTCGACGACTATTACCGGGCTTACCCGCCCTTCACGCGGGCGGACAAGCTTTTGGGAAACACGGGGCCGAGGAGAACCCAGTTTAGAAAGCTCTACGATACCGGCAGCAAATCGATCCACTCTTCATCTCAAGAGCCAGGTGAATCCCCGATCCGTTTCCTCCGCGAGGTCCTGGACTTCGTCAGCAACGAATATGCGATCGGCATTCGGGAGCCAAAGGAATCAATCGGATGAGAACCTGTCGAGTCCACCTGCGCAGCCCCCGCTGAGATCTTCCGTTTGTCGAATCAAGGCCTTCTTTTCCTGTCAGAATGAGAATCATTCTGCGACAGCCCTCCGAACGAAATCTACTGATGCCTGATGGGCTTGGATGATCGGTGGGAAGTTTTCAGCGTGAGCATTGAGCTCCCTGAAGGCAGGATGAAATTCGTGGTTTCATGCGGGCAGCACACCAAGGCTTGAAACCAATATTGAATCGATTGCGAGCGACGTTTCGTGTTTTTTTTTGACAACTTTTGGAATCGGGTAATCTTGAATCGTCGCGCAAAATAGCGACCACTACCAAAGATTCTGGGATTCTGATCCCAATGCTGCTCGGCCCACACGGGACGGGCGAGTTGAGGATGACAAGCTGACCCCACGGTCGGCGAGCCAACCTCGCTCCGGGAATCGAATCAGCGCACCTGCGAAGGCGCCTTCGGTTCCGAAATGAAGCAATTTCTCTTCGCAACCTGAGCAAACAAGAAAAGAATTCGGGCGAGTAAGGGCGGCATTTCATGCCGCTCAGCGTCGAGCATGAGGCATTTCCCAGTCGGAACTGCCCGAGTTTTCGTCCCGGCTCATTCCCACCAGCGCGGCTTTGTCGTGGACTGGTGTGTCGTGGCGGCCCGTGAGAGGTCCGAGTCGGGGTCAACACCTATCTGAAGATCGCTATGAAATTTATACTGGAAAATTCTAACGCCAACATGGCAAAAGACTACGAAATCGAAGACCAAATTCTTGAGGCAAAAGCCAAGGAGATTCTGGAGCTTCACCTCGCATTTGAAGACTTCAATCGGCGCACAGAAGAGGCAGCGAAGGAAGCCGCTCTCAAAGCGTGGGAAGCAGGCAAGCTCCTGTTGGAAGTTAAAGAGAGCATGGGACACGGCGAGTGGATGCCGTGGCTCCGGAAGCAGTTGCCGGGATTGTCCCAGGCAACCGTGTATCGATATCGCAAGATCGCCGAGTTCTTTCGCACTCGCGAGGAGGTGGCTAGCGCTCTTGAAGAGCACGAATGCCTGAAGGGCCTTTACAAGGCTGCCGGTGCGATTGGATCGGAGGGCGAGTCCAAGAAGAATGAGGCTGCTGGCGAAGGTCAGGAATCTGAGCTGGAACCAGATGAGCAGGATCCCGTCGTCCAGCTCCAACGCACCCTCTGTCGTCTTCGAAAAGTCGAACAGGAAATGTTGAAAGTGGTTGGGGCGGTCCCGCCTGAGAAATGGACGCTGAATGAAAAGGTCCAGCTGATCTCGGCTGCCAAAGCGTTGCTGCGGATGGTCAACGATAACGGCTGGTGGGATGAGATCATCATCGGCGAGAAATCGAGCCGTGGAAAGGAGGGACGAGATGAAGCGTGACCTACTTTCACTGATTTACAATCCCGATCCGTTCTGGCCGCATCCGCTTACGGTCGAGCCCACCGGGTTCAAGAACAAGGCGCTCGGTGCCTTTCATGTGAACCTGGCCATCGGTTGCAGCCACGGCTGCCGGTTTTGTTATGTGCCGTCCGTATCGGCGATAAAGCAGGCCAAAAAACTCCGCAAGTTGGGCGTCACCCAGCCGATGTTCGGGTGGGGGAGCTACCTCTTTCCGCGGCTCTGGAATGAACATGCGTTTCGCCTTTCTCTTCGGAAGGCGATGGAGACACCGGATAGCAAACTGCTCCCGGATGGGAATCGAGCGGTATTTTACTGTTCGACGACGGATGCATTCCAGGTTTCCCGCCACTGGAATCCGAAGGTGAAGCAACTGCATCAGGGGCAGATGGACCTGCTTTTTCGGCGGAGCCTGGAGTTGATCCGGGACGAGTCGGATCTGCGAGTGCGGATCCTGACGCGGTCACCCTTGTCCGCGAACTATTTCGACCTCATGAAGACCCTGGGCGACCGGCTCCTCTTCGGGATGAGCATTCCTTCGCTCGACGACGAAGTGGTTCGGCTTTACGAACCACATGCTCCGGGTGTTCAGAAACGACTGGAGTGCCTGCAAAAAGCTAAGCAGGAGGGGCTGCACGTTTACGTTGCTGTCGCTCCCACTTTTCCGGAGCAGGGCATCGGCGATTTCCGGAAGATTCTCACGGTGATAAATTCGCTCGATCCGGTGACCGTGTTTCACGAACCGGTCAATGTTCGTGGTGGGAATGTCGATCTGATGGAGGGCGAGTTCCGTCCGAAAGGAATCGATTTCCACGGCGATATCTTCAGGAGCCCGAAAAATTGGGCCGTATACGCGGCCCGGGCCTTGAAGGAATTCGAGCTAGCGGCGCATGAAGTAGGCTTGGCTGAAGTGCTTAAGCTCTGGCCAGATACGGCATTGTTAACCGAGGAATCCATGGATGCGGTCGTCGAGAGTGGTCTCTTTGCGGACCACCTTGAAATGGCGAACTGGATCACCCGCCAATGGGAGATCCCATCCGCTTGGCCGGATGTGGCGGACCTTGTTGGCCAAACTAATGACAGCCACGAAGGGAGGTGTGGAGATGTCTGAAACGTCTGAAACCATCGCATGGCACTACACAACAGGCATCAACTTCTCTGAAATCATGGAAGAGAGGGTGATTTTGCCTTTGGATTCGTATGGATCTCGAATACACAAATCTGTCGCCTGGTTCTCTATTGCACCCCAATGGGAGTCTACGGCAATGCCGATCATCGAAGTGTATGATCGGCAGAGCTCGTTTGTTGATCCATTTAATTCATATGATGAGAATTACTCAAATGATGAGTATGTCGCAAATGATTGGTATGACGAAAATGGTGAGTTTTATCCATATGATGAGCTTGATGTAGGTCGAAGGGCGACGATGGCGGAAACCCGACGACAATTTGGCGGGCTCTTTCGTTTCGGACTCGAAAAATCAGCACTGCTGCCATGGCGGGTAATACGTGAGGCGGCAAACATCCATCCCCGGAGGAATCGGGAATTGATAAAAAGCGCCAGGGAGCTAGGAGCCAATCCTGCTCAGTGGTATGGCTCGCTGGAGCCCGTCTCTGTCCTCGACTGCCGAATCGAATGTGAAGGTAAGCCAGGGACTTGGCACGAGCTTTCCGTTTCTCTGGTTAATCGTGGAGCCTGAAAGTGGCACGTAGTATGTGGTCGTCCCGTGGAGAGATCTGCGGGGCGGCTCATACTTCTTCCTTCGGACTCCAAAACTCCTGCGAACGGGACACGTCGATCTTCTCGTTCTACTGCAGGAAAGACTCTTCCAGAGATTGAAACGCGGTCGCGTTGCGTTTCTCGGTGGAGGAGTGTTGGCTTTCTCCGTTCAGAAAATCGACGACCCATTGTCCGTGCCACATGGCCTCTTCGAGTGGGATCGACTCGTTGGTTTGTTCGTCCGGATTGGACTGTCCGGGAGTAGTAACTTGTCGGATGGATCCGCCCCGTGCTTCGATCAAGTGCCACCGATGATTTTTGAACTCCGTTCCCAGAGTCAGTAGGAGTGTGAGCGCAGTCCGGGTGATGGGCTTGGCTGGAACATGATCGTAGATCACGCCGTATTGGGTCAGGTCAATCTGATAGAGCCCTGAATGATCCGGGATGGCGCGGACTTGGACGCTGTTCTCGCCGGTGAAAAGAAGCATGACGCCCTCGTTCACTCCGCTGGGGGCAGGCATCCGGTGATGGGCTTGCGGCATCGACTCGATCGCGCTGGCGATATCGGTGAGTGGTGTCTCCTCGGGATTGTGCAAAGAAACCTTCGCGTAGAGGCTTGGATCATCCGAAAGCGTCAGCAGGTAGGGCAAGGCGACGAATAGCGCGATGATTCCGAAGACGACCGCCACCGTTCGCCAGCCTATCGACTCCTTCTCCTTTCGTTTCGGCCGGCGTGTGGCTTTTGCTTTCTCCTTCGCAACGGGAACAGGCGGCAGGGAACTGCCCTGTTCACGGACACTGCGCAGGTCTCTGAAGGGGATCCACTCGGACTCGGCTTCCCCGGCGACGAGCGTGTCGTCCGTCAGAGCACCAGCTCGATGGAGTTGTTCCAGCACCGCTCTGGAAACTGGACCGATCTGCTGGTTCTCCGCATCAAGATAGTA
>JAGROX010000370.1:1774-5475 GCA_020440025.1 Verrucomicrobiia bacterium | reverse complement strand
CCGATGAATGTCCGAACTTCTCCTTGGAAGTTGCGATACTGCCGGGGTTTGGCCCCGTATGTGGAGAGCGCCGCTGGCGAGTTTTGTTGGCGCGCCTCATTCTGACCTTGCGCAGAGTCCCCTGTGCCAAATGCATTCGCCGCATTCCTCATGGCGTCATCCATCGACTGCTGTGTCGTGCCACTTCCTCGGTTCAAGCTCCCTCCCGGCAAAGACGATCCGGGTCGCGCATACAGGTCATTCATTTCCTGCGCGGACAGGTTGGAATTGAAACGCGGCAATGCCGGCGAAACAGCATTCTGATCGAGCGGTTCCTCATACGAGATCGCTGGGTCCTCATAGTGGGAGGATGAGCGTTCACCACGTATGAAGCTGAATGCCGTGTATCCCACCAAAGTGACAACAAATGCTATCCCAACGGCAATACCAACCACGCGCATTTCCCTGCGAGCCTTCGTCAATACCTTGTCTGGAATCAGATTTTTCAGCCATTTTGCTTTTTCCTCAATAATCCGAGGTCGGCCCATATCAGCGCTACGCGGTTGGCCTTTTGGCACCGGGGGAAGTGAGGCTTGTTTCTCGCGTTGTATTTTGAGATCGCGAAAGGGAATCCATTCAGAGGCATTTTCAGGCGCGGTCAGAGTGTCATCACCAATGGTTCCGGCGTGATGCAACTGCTCAAGCACGGCCCAAGAAATTGGGCCTATTTTCATATTTTCAGAACTGAGGTAAAAATATTGAGTCGGCATGAGGGGCTACGGTTGAGATTCGCTATCATCAACACGCTGCAGATAGGCACTCAGCGGTTTCCATTCGGATTCACCTTCCGGAGCGACCATCGTTTCGTCGGTCACCGTGCCGGATTCACGCATCTGCAAAAGGACGCTCGCTGTAATTGGCCCGATGGGTTCGTTGGTGGGACCAACATAATAGAAGGGCGGATCCAGGACTGATTCTTCTTTGAGGGTTTCATTGTCCGCAGCCTGACCGGGAGAAAGCTCATCAACGTTCCGTGCGGGCAACTCCGGGGCATTTGGATCGAGCAAGGCTGGAATCTCAGAAAACGGCACTCCAAAGAATTTTACCGTCACGCCCGCCGCACGCAGGGAATGGGAAGCACGGCGGCTGAGCTTCAAGATGATGACCAGTTGGAAGAGGACGAGCCCCACGGGTAAAAACATCGTGAGCAGCAGGTTGGAGTCCGAGCCCCCAACATCGATGACGGCAAATAGCCAGATTGAAAAGGTGGGTAAGAGGCCGAGGCAGATCCAGAGCACTTGGCGCCAAATGGAAAATCCGAAGCCAAAGGCCAACAGATAGATGGCGAAGGCAATCGCCCCGAAAGAATTGAAATAGGCGGACTGCCACACCGGGAGGATGAACAATTGGATGACAAGGCTGATCAACAGGATCTTCTGTCCCGTTGCCACGGTGCCACTTCGCCCCTGGAGGAGTCGAAACATGGCTTTTCCATCCATGAAGTTTGTCGAGGCTACTGCCGCCACGATTGCCCCAATTTCGGCGGCAGAATAGAGAACGAACACGAAAATCCGCCCCGCAATGCTGGCATCACCGCGATAGTCGAAGACTTTATCCTGCACGGCACCCGCATACTTGCCGAAAAGCATGAGAACCAGTGGACCAACAATCAGGAAGGCCAGCGCCCGGACCACGATGGTCACGAGACATTGCCGGACGATTCCGGGGGTTGAAGTTCGGATGGCTCCCGTTTCGCGTTC
This sequence comes from Verrucomicrobiia bacterium, assembly GCA_020440025.1. Lineage (GTDB taxonomy): Bacteria > Verrucomicrobiota > Verrucomicrobiia > Verrucomicrobiales > DEV007 > JAEUHH01. The sequence continues at coordinate 3,736 of JAGROX010000370.1, read as the reverse complement.
CATGCTGGGAGCAGGCTATCGAAGTTGATTCATGATCTCATTCCGGCGGATATCGAGAGCCATGAAGCGTTGTTGAACCTGTTGAAGGTTCATGTTTGCGCGGTCGTAGGTGCCGATTCCCTCAACAGCAACGCCGGTTCCTTGAAGGGCAAGTTGCCCGTTCCCATCGAATGTCCCGTAAGTCGCGGCAAACCCTCCAAAAAATTGCTGCCACTGAGCCTGACTCATCTGGGACTTTAGGCTTTCGGCCGTCCAGTAAAGTTGCGTCATCTCTGCCTCGACCTGTTGTAATTCGGTCCGTAGCTGGGCTTTGTTGGGACCGCACCCCATTAAGAATATTGAGGCAAGGGCAATGAGGAAAAGAGTGGTGAGGGTCTTCACGGCTTCCCGGGATAGTGACGAAAGCTTCCAATCCAGAAACTTCGATTTGTTCCCTGTGGGGAACCTACGAAACCAGAAATGCTGAGAAGGTCAAGTTCCCGATCGGGAACGCATGTCCAAACGCTTCCGCAACATTTCCGGCCCTGAGATCCGTCGCCAGCGAATGGCTCAGGAACTCAGCCAGGACCAGCTCGCCGCCCGACTCCAGTTGGCCGGACTCGATCACATGGACCGCGTTGCCGTGGCGAAAATTGAGTCCCAGATCCGATCTGCGTTCGACTGGGAACTGGCAGCGATCGCGGAAGTGCTCGGAGTGGAGGTGAGTGTGTTGCTGCCCGGGAAACAGAAGCTCAAGAAGGAGCTGCCAGATTTGATTCGGGGGAACCGCTCTGACTAATCGGGGCCAAGACAGCCGCGCGATCAAGCGCGAAACAATACGAAAAGAAGTTGAGCTGTTTCAACTCCACTATTTCGCTGGCGGTTTAGGGCGAATCGCCGCCACGAAAACTGAGTCATGCTGAATACACAGCTTCTTTATCACGAAAGGTGTTGAGTCCTTGCTCTGCATCAACTGTCGGATCACAGAGCGTATTGTCGTTTTCCCGGGAGCCGATGTGGAGTGTCCGTGTCTCAAAATAACCCAGGGAATTTCATCTTCGTAGGCGTCTCTCAGGCCTTTCAAAGCCCGTTCTCGGGCATCCGCCATATTCTTTGCAAAGGCACCAGATCCTCTTAAGTGTCTAGGAAGCTCGTGTTCAACATGGAAATCGATTTCCCGATTTGGGGTCAGCTGTCGGTATCGGGTCCAATCACCACCTTCTTGAGTAAAGGCACTCATAAATTTGATTCTCGATGAGAATATTTCCTCCCGGTTTTGCCGTCAAGCCCCCACCTCCTATGGGTCTTGTGATTTTCCGATAACTCTAGCTGATCAGATACTGCGTCATAAAGGCTGACACCTAAAAGAAAACCCATCCTGCAACGGAGCGACGGGTTTTCTCCGGTTGCCTCGCCTCCTTCACGCATTCGGGAGCGGCAGCCTTGGGTCTCTGTTCTTGTCTCTTCGGGCACGGAACAGAGACATCGCGGTCAGCCCAGATCGAGCTTCCGCTTTCCGTGGCGCGGTGGGTTTGACTCGGTGGCGTGCCGGGCACGTCCCTGGGACCAGTGGCGCAACCGCTCGATAGGCTCGCTCATGGTGGTGGCGAGAGGGACCGAGTCGGACAGCACCTTTCCGAGGTCCAGCTCGGTGGGTTCCCGATCATCGGTGAACGCGAGGTGGAGCGCTTCCACGAATGCGGCCTCGATCTCCGCCCCGGTGTGCAGTTCGCTGGCGCGGGCCAGGACAACCGTATCGTAAGCGGTTCGTTCGCGACCGAACTTCTCGATGACAATGTCCCAGATGGCGGCCCGTTCCTTGGTGTCGGGCAGATCAACGAACCAGCACTCATCCCAGCGCCCTTTGCGGAGCATCTCGGGTGGGAGCTTGCTGATGTCATTGGCCGTGGCCACGACGAAGACCGGGCTGGCTTTTTCCTGCAGCCAGTTGAGTAGACTGCCAAAGACCCGCGCACTGGTGCC
>JAGROX010000370.1:634-1698 GCA_020440025.1 Verrucomicrobiia bacterium | reverse complement strand
ACACATGGTGAGATGGCTTCGGCAGTTTGGATGGCAGCACGGAGGTTGGCTTCAGACTGCCCTACCAATGAACCGAACAACCGTCCGGCATCGAGCTTGAGCAAGGGCACACCAAACACGCTGGCGGTGGCTTTGGCGGTGAGACTCTTGCCGGTGCCAGGAACGCCCAGCACCAGCATGCCTTTGGGCACCGGCAGACCATAGTCCCGGGCTCTCTGTGTGAAAGCCTCGCTGCGTTGGATGAGCCACGCCTTTAGGGCATCGAGTCCGCCGATAGATGCCAAGGATTCCGTCGTTTCGATCACCTCCAGTAGGCCGCTCTTTCTCAGCGCATGAGCTTTTTCCCGGGCGACCAGAGTGGGCTGGATGCTTCCGGACTCAATCACCGACAGAGCGAAGGCGTTCTCAGCCTCCAGAGTGGTCAAACCTCCCGCGGCATTGAGAGCCGCTTCCCGAATCTCAGGAGGCAGCTTGGCCAATTCAGCGGAAGCCAGGATGCCGTCGAGCACGTTACCGAGCGCCTCCGTATCCGGCAGTTGCAGATCGAGGCGGGTGACCTCGCGCGCCAGTTCGGGTGGCAGGGATTTCCAGACACCGAGGAACACGAGCAGTTTCCCGGTGGATCGGGCGCCGCGCAGGGTGTCGCGCAGTTTTCGGATCAGGACGGGATCATGATCCTCGAAGTGGATGCCAAAGTCGCGCAGGAGCACAACGACGTTTCCCTCCAGGTCATCGACCTGTTCGAGGGCGGCGATGGGATCGGAACAGGCGCGGACCGAGCCGGATGCTGTATCGACGAAACCCTCGGTCAAGCTCCAGGCATGGAGTGGACGATCGAGTTCGTCGCCGGCGGCCTTCACGATGGCCTCTGCCCGGGCTTCTTCCGGGGTGCACAAAAAAAGGCCGGCGTAACCGGCCCTCGCATAGCGGATGAGTTGATCTTTCATGGGGTGTCAGTGGGGTCGGGTTGGGGTTTCCGGGTGATTGGTTTCGTTGAAGTGCCGACGTTCCCAGCGGAGGCAGGCTTCGCGGGACGGGTCGGTGAAGACCTGGGTTCCCGTGTA
>JAGROX010000370.1:0-564 GCA_020440025.1 Verrucomicrobiia bacterium | reverse complement strand
CTCAAGGACGCCGATCTGCTGGAGATCGATGGCCTCGGTGTAGAGCCCCGCCCCGGTGCCGTCAGGCTGGAAGTGCAGAACTTCCGGGATGGGAATGTCAGGAATCATGTCTGCTGGTTCTGTTGGTTGGGATTCTGGTTCTGGTTCTTGCGGTAGTAATCGCGGGTGCGTTGACGTCGGCCCAGGGTGCCAAGTTCCTCCTCAAGGAAGCGCGTGGCCTCTTCGCAGGTGGAACCGGTGAAGCCATGGGCATGAACGGTGATCGCTCCTTCTGGACTGACCCAGACCTCGATGTGCTGATTGGTTTTCATGATCCGAATCAGGCAGCGAGAGTGAGGCGAATGGAGCCATCGGTTTCTTGCCGACGAGTCACGCGGAGCCGCTTCTTTTGGGCCTCACGCATGGTCTTGTGAACGCCGTAAAGTTGGAGCAAGCGTCCATAGTTGGTGCCGACCTCTTTCTCGACGTGGCCGTTCCACCAATCGGTGGTCAGGGTGTAGGTGTCCGCTTCACTGCTCTCGCGGCTGGCGGCGATGTCATAGGGGCCTTTGAGCCGAATGACGA
>JAGROX010000058.1:7121-59645 GCA_020440025.1 Verrucomicrobiia bacterium | reverse complement strand
TCCAGTTCAAATGCCCTGACCGGGACATCCAGTGATGACAGGCAGAACTCGCAGGTAAACGGACATCCCCGAGACGCCTCCACATAGAGAATCCGATTCGCCAGATCGTCTGCATTGTAGAGATCGTAGGGCAGGGCGAGTTCCTTCAGCGGCGGCAGTCCGGCCGGGATCACCTTGGGCAAATGAACTTCAGCCTCGCCCAAAAGCGCTGTGCAGACTTCGGCAAATTTTAGATCCGCCTCACCGGTGATCACGTGATCCGCGAACTCGATGATCGTCTGACCTTCCCACTCGTGCGAAACCTCCGGCCCGCCCAGGATGATGATCAGGTCCGGTCGTAGCGAGCGCAGCAGGCTCAGCACCGCCGTGGTCTCCACCACATTCCAGATGTAGATCCCGAATCCCACGATGCGGGGTTCCAGTGCCAACACGGCTTCCACGATTTCGAGTGGAGCCTGCTTGATCTGAAACTCCACAATCGTCGCCCGATCTTTCAGCGGCCCCAGATTCGCCATCAGATAGCGCAGTCCGAAAGAGGAATGAATGTATTTCGCATTGAGCGTGGAGAGAACGATATCGGGCATTCTTATGACAGTGCCCGAGTTGTCCCCGGCTCGCAATCAGCTGTTTGAGATCGGAGGCTCAGGCCAGGTTGGCGAGTGCAGAGAGGGCGGGGCATCTCCTTCTTTGGTGAGCCGGGTTTTGGCTTGCCTATCAGATTTCATTCGAGGCAAGATGGTTGCTGATGAGAACCGTGAACCAACTCGTTATGGCCACGCTAGGCATCTTCGCCCTGGCTGTGGAAATTGGAACGGCTTCCGAACACCACGAAGTCGCCACCATTCGCGAAGCTACCGGATTTAACGGAGCTTCGATTCAGAGTACCGTTGATCAGCTGAGAGTCGACATAGGAGGTATCGACAATGGCATTGCCCCGGCTGGGCAGACGTCCGGTCGTCGAGAGATCAACTGGGATGATGTTCCCGACAGCAACGCGGCTCCCGGACTACTTCCGGAGAAGTTCTTCAACACCGTGTTACCCAAGGGACTGGTTCTCTGTAGTGGGCAGGGACTCCTCGTTAGCGCCGATTCCAGCAATCCCACCTCGACCCCAACCGAGTTTGGAGACATCAATCCCAACTATCCTGACAACATCGACCCTTTCACCGGGGTGAGGGTCTTTCAACCATCGGCAAGCAATGAAGTGATTATGAATTTCTATTATCCCGGCACCACTCGTCCCGCTGCCGTCTGTGGCTTCGGGGCGGTGTTCTCTGATGTCGACGTCAGCGATTCTACGATGATCGAGTTCTTTGCCTACACGGGGGAGCGGATCTTTTCCCGCAGTGTGCTGGCGACTTCGGGAGATGAGACTTTCAGTTTTGTCGGGGCGACCTTTGAGAACCCCGTCATTCACTCTGTCCGCATCACTTGCGGTGATGCCACACCGGGCGCCAATGACATCTCGGATGGTGGAGGAGGTGATGTGGTGGCCATGGATGATGTGCTCTTTGGCGAGCCCACACTCATTCCAAGGACGCTTGCCCACACTCGATACCGGGCGCCCGGGATACTCGATACGTTTTTCGCCTACCAAAGCCAGCCTGCCATCAATCCCAACGGTGAATGTCTGTTCCAAAGTCGTCTCACCGGCTTGGGCGCGACTCGAGGGCGGAATCAGGCAGTTTTCTCGACCTTGGCCAATTCAGATCCCGAAGTCATTATCCAAAGCCGAGTCGGAGACGCCTTCCATAACCTGCCTCCCGGAGAGACGCCGATCAGGATCGCGGACATCATCAACAATGCTCCTTTTGGTAGTCTCGTGGTGGCGAATACCTCGGGCAGGGGGAGACCGCAATCCCTCTTTGTGGACAATGGCAGTCTGGTAGTGAAATTGACCGGCCACGGTGACAGCATCGATCCCAGATTCCCCGGCGCTGAAACGAAAGCGATTCGGGATGTGGTGGGAGGAAGGGTAGGCGACGTCGGCACCTTTGGCTTTCCGGTGGTCTTTACTGCGGATTCATCTCTCGCCAATCCCGTTGATCGGACCAACGACACCGGAATCGTCGTCATGGATCAGAACGGGAACGTCCTCAACACGGACGCTCACGAGGGAAGTCCTCCCGCCGGACTTTTCGGCGGCGATGTCTATGGGCAATTCGGCGCCCCTCCGGCAATCTGTTTCGGTGATCGCTTTGCTTTTAGCAATCCCGTCCGCCCTGGCTTTGGTGGTCGTGCGTTCCCGGCGGTGTTTGCCGACAACGTCAACGGGGGCGATGGACAGTTGGTCGCACTCAGCACCCAGATGGCTCCGGGAGTGGGCCAGGCCGATTATCGGAACTTCCTTGGCGTCGGCTGCAGTGACAATCAGGCAGTGTATCGATGTACCCTCAGTGGTCCCGACGCCAATGCGCGGAACAATGAAGGCATTTTCCGTGAAGGCGCAGGCTTGCTCATTCAGAAAGGCCAGGAGATCAGCCCTGGAGGTCCGCAGGTGAAACGCATCCAGAAGACCTGGCCCATCGGCAATGAGCAGTTCATTTGCCAGAGCTTCCTTCGGGGGCCCGGCATCAACCAGAGCAATTCCAGCGTCCTTTTCCTGGGACAGAGCGACGGCGATTTTCAGGTGCTCATGCAAACCGGAGATCCCGCACCGGGACCCAACCCCGGCGGAGCCATCATTCGGAGCATCCAGCGCGTGGATGTGGATCCGGTGAACGGCTACTACGTCGTCCAGGCTGCCTTGAAAAATGTTCCCCCGTCCCAGAATCAGATCCTCTGCTACGGACAGACCACTCTGGGAGATGACGGTCCCAACCAAGACGAACGACTGCCCAATCCCTTGATTCAAAAAGGGGATCATTTGTTTTCTACTGAGACTTCGGGGTCACTGATCCGTGGGATCAAGCTCGATTCCTTTCCCGATCGCACTGGCGTCTGTGCCCGCGGTAAACGCCAGGTCATCAGTTCCAACGGAGACCTGATCTACGGAGTGATCACCGACGTTCGGGAGTGCGAGCTGCTCTCTACGTCATTGCCTTAGGGATCATCCGGCCACCGGCGCTCAAGGGACTGATCGCCCTACCTTCCCGAGCCACTCGATGCCCACCAATTTCGGTAGGGCGTGCGGTCCCTCGCGCGCCGCCTTCTCACCTTCGATCCTGAATCCCAAATCCTCGATCCTTCCTTCCCCCCAACAAAAACGCCGCTCCTGACCAAGTCAGAAGCGGCGCAGTGTAGATTCAACGAACGAGTCGAATCGAGCGAAGAGGAGAGAAAACTCTCAGCCCTCGTTCTTCAGCGTCTCATAGAGATCGAATGCCTCGGCGGGCTTCAGATCATCGTGAACCACCCCGGCGACTGCTTTGATCATGGCGAGGGGCGCATCGGATTGGAAAACGTTCCGGCCCATGTCGACACCGGCGGCGCCGCATTGGATGGCGTTGTAGGCGAGCTCGAGCGCTTCCAGTTCCGGAAGCTTCTTGCCGCCGGCAATCACCACGGGGACCGGGGTGCAAGCGACGACGTTTTCGAAACCTTCGGTGTAATAGGTCTTCACGATGCTGGCTCCATTTTCCGCACACACTCGGGCAGCGAGACTGAAGTAACGCGCGTCGCGGGCCATGTCTTTACCCACGGCGGTCACACCCATCACCGGAATGCTGTATTTCTGCCCGATATCGACCAAACGGCTAATATTGGCGATGGTGGAGGCCTCGGTGGCCGGGTCACCGACGGCAATCATCGCTGCCATGGCGGAAGCGTTCATGCTGATGGCCTCGGCTTCGTCGATGAGCACGTTGTGATTCATCTCCGTGAGAATGGTGGTGCCGGTGTCCGTGCGCAGGCAAATCGGCTTGGTGTTGTCTGCCGGGATGCAGCTGCGGATCATGCCACGAGTCGCCATCAGACAGTCGGCGTGCTCGGCGAGCGGAGCGATCGTGAGGTCGATTCGCTCCAAGCCGGAGGTTGGTCCCATGAGGAAACCGTGGTCAAACGCCAGCATCACCGTGCGGCCCGACTTGCGGTTAAAGATCCGCGACACACGGTTCTTAATGCCCCAGCTGGAGTTGTTGAGTCCCTTCAGGTAAAACGAGCTGGTGTCGGCCGGGGAATTGAGGCCGAAGTTGTCGCCGTCGCGGATGTCATCGAGGTCTGCCATCTTTCTATATGTGGTTTTGGTTTTGGGAGAAAAAAGAAAAGTGTCCGCGACGATGCCGGGGAAATCCCCGGAGGTCAAGGGGGAGAGAGCGATTAGCCTTTAGCTTTTGGCTTTTAGCCGTCAGCTTCCATGCCCCCGAATCCTGAATCCCGCTTCCCAATTCCCATCTCCGTCAGGAGATGAGAAGCAATCTCGCCTCATCTCCCGGCCGCGTCTCTGGAGCCCGGTGAATGCACGGCGGCACCGGGCTGCCCGGATACTGGGTCGCGATGCGCCACAGATTGCCCACGCCGAAGACGTAGGGCTTCACCTCGGGCCTTGCGGGCACGTAGTGCAGGTCATAGTGATGCGTCGTCAAATAGGCCACGAAATCCGCATCCAGTTTGGCATCACCGTAGAGTTCCCGTAGTGCTGCGCGAGTCTCGGGAACGTCCACCCGTCGCCGGGCGTCCTCGTTTCGCAATCCCTCGCTCGAGGGACCGTGGTAGGTGCAGAGGTAGGTGTCTGCCTCCGCCGTCGCGCTATCCACATGAAAAGAAAAGACATCCGTCGATACTGGGCTTGTCGAGACATCCCGACGATAGCCCCGGATGCAGTCCAGCGAAGGCTCCAGTCCCGCGTCCTCGAGTCGCTCCAGATCGGCCAGCATCGTGTCGATTGCCATCCGGCCCGCTGCGCCTACCGGCAGGGCCACGAGCGTCTCCTCATCCAGTGGCGTGATCCCATCACCGCAATTCAGCAGCCGCACCACTTCGCCAAAATCTCCGGCCAACTCCCGCCGCCAGCACAGCGCATTCACCCCGTCCGCAAACCGCGTCGACACCAATCCCTCAAAACTACCCACCACCCGGATACGGGCATCGTCCGGGGGAAAAAGAGGGAGGGCAGGGGAAGGGAACCGGTCGCTCATGCTCACGGGAGAAGCGTCCGCGTCATTTGCCCACTCGGCAAGTAGATCGGAGACACCGAAGCTAGCGGGCTTTCTTGACTGGGCGGCTCGGGGCAGTCTAGTTTCTCGTCCTGAGGATCATGCCTTTCCCTGACTCATCCGATGAGTGCCACTGACAAAGACGACTTCACCGCGTGGATCCCGCCCACCATCGAAGAACTCCACGCTCTGCTGCCACAGTATGAGATCAGCGCCATGCTCGGACGCGGAGGGATGGGAGCCGTCTATCAGGGGCGTCAGATTAAACTGATGCGAAATGTCGCCATCAAAATCCTGCCGGAAAGCTTCTCCGACGCCGACGACCACTTCCAGTTCGTCGAACGCTTCAATCTCGAGGCCCAGTCCATGGCCAACCTCGATCACCCCGCGATCCTCTCCGTCTACGACTTTGGTGAGACCTCCGGCGGGCAGCTTTATCTCGTCATGGAGTTCATCGACGGAATGGAAATCGAGAAATACCTCCATCACCACGGCGGAAAACTCCTGCCCGCCCACGCCATCTCCATTGCCGCCGACCCGCGGTCCGGATTCACCTCGGGCGATGTCGTCATGGGCAGCCCCGCCAAAGAGAAAGGGCGACGTCCCGAGGAAGCCCAGGCGCCAGTCGAGCTCAGCCGCGGCTTCTGGATCGGCAGCACGGAAGTCACCCAAGGCCAATACCAAGCCGTCATCGGGTCCAATCCCTCCTACTTCAAAGGCCTCGGCCCCCAGGCACCCGTGGAGCAGGTCACCTGGGGCGATGCCATTGCCTATTGCCACGCCCTCACCCGGCGCGAACGCGATGCCGGCACCCTGCCGAAAGGTTGGATCTACACCCTGCCCACCGAAGCCCAGTGGGAATACGCCTGCCGCGCTGGCGGCGACAAGCCTTTTGGGGGACAGTCAGCCGACGACATCTCTTGGCACCAGGACAACAGCGATGGCAAACCCCATGTCGTCGCCCAGAAAAAAGCCAACCCCTGGGGCCTCTACGACATGCACGGCAATCTCTGGGAATGGTGTCTCGATTGGTTTCAGAGCGAACTCCCCGGCGGGCGCGATCCCTCGGGCCCCGCCCAGGGCGAACAGCGCAGCTATCGCGGCGGTTGCTGGTTCGCCAAGACCGACTACCTCCGCGCCGCCTCCCGCGGTCGCAACGATCCCCAGTTAAAAAATAGCCGTATCGGCTTCCGGGTCGTCATCCCCCCCGAGAAAACGCCCTAACCGCCGGCTCCGGCACTAGGCACCCCATGAAGGTAAGGGGGCGATCTTTGCAGGGAAAAGATCGCCCCCCTGTTGCTCCATGGTCCTCCAACCCGGAAAATGAACTGCCGACGCTTGGATAGAAAAACGGTGAATTAACTTACCCATCACTTCGATCGTCAACTCGGCGGTCCCCCGCGATTCCGCCAGTCGATGCCTTCGAGACTACTTTTCTTGGACCATCGACTTCCGGAAACGTTCAGGACATCTTCAGTCCGCCCTTGATCTACCCGTGCGGAGCAGGGGCGAACCTCCAAAAAGTGGATAGACGATTTTGAAGAACGCGCCAGCAGAGAGCTCAGGGGCTCCCGATATCGCCTATTCAGGCAGACAAGGCCCTTTTCTTCTTTTCCAACTTCCGCCGATTGGCTAAAAGGCCCTCCAAGATCCGCTGTTCAAACCCCGCCTGACTGGGAGAGGGGGTATGCCCTGATATCGCTCTGTGAGGCATATCAGATATGCCGCACGGAGGTATTGTCATATTGTTGTGCGAAAAAATGCATCGCATATCATTCATCGACTGTGAATCTGGAACGGATCTGATTGTGGCGTTCGCGGTAGCCGATCAGGATAGTCCGAGTCAGGTGCAAAGCCTCATTGCCATGCGAACTCCGAAATTTGAACGCTTTCTTGATGAATGGGAGCGCGGAGCAACCGTTTCGTTCGACCTTGATCCCGTTGACGACGGCCGATCGTTACTTCGAAAAGTTTCCTTCGATGAAGCTGCCGAAACGATTGAATTGCAATGCGACAAACAAACCTATGAACTTTCGATTCGCCAGATTGACAAGGCTGAGATCAAGAATATGCGGAAAATTTTCCGGAAGATGAATTTTGATTCCAGCATTGAGATGATCGGGATTTGAGTTGCGTGGCATCCAGGCCCTCAAATAGCAGACCGTCGCGCCGAACAAACACCTGAGGCCAAAGGGGCTCAGAAATGACCGAACAGGGGGCTTAAGGCATCCTTGGTTTTTCAGGGTTCCCTCCATTGGGGCTGGCACCTAACAGGGTTAATTCCGCGAACTGACAGGGTTCAGTTTCGGGTTTTGGGCCTTTGCCGTCCCGTCGCGCCTTTTTTTGTGGTAGGGCTCTCAGTCCCTTGATCGCCGGTGGGCGGATGACCTGGCGTTTCGGATCTGGGATTTAGAAATCTGAATTTGAAGCAGGACCCATCATTGGGAGGTCGGATGGGCCTAGCGCTGCTTGGCGAAAAACGCGACGGTCCTGGCAATGATTTCGTCGACAGTCGGCTCGATGGCGGCGTCCACTGCCCTCCAGTTGTGTCCGGCATTCTTGATGATCAGGGTTTCCACGGGAGCGCTGGCTGCTTTCGCCTTTTCCTGCATGTAGTAGGCGTGCTTCACCGGGATGGTGGTGTCCCGGTCGCCTTGGATCATGAGCAGGGGAGAGCTGTCCTTTTTGAGATACTGGATCGGGCTCATTTCCCGGTAAAGTGCCAGTCGGTCTTTGGGATCGGTATCGGGCTTGAGGATGCGGGGACCAAAGCGGTCCCGAAAGTCGGGGCGGTCGTCGTGATTAAAGAGATCGGTCTTTTCAAAATCGCAGGGACCATACCAGGAGACGCCCCCGATCATTTGGTAGTCTGCGTCCGCCAGCGTCGGATCGCCGGGAAGGCTCCGGGGCGAAGAAAGCAGCAACATCTGCGCGATCTGTCCTCCGGCGGAATCGCCGTGGACCATGAATCGCATGGGGTCGAGCCCGAGACTTTCGCTGTTCTTCGCGAGATAACGAACCGCGTCCTTGGCGTCGATGACGCAGTCTCGCATCGCCACGGCTCCATCTTTCCTGTAGAGCCGGTAGTTCACCGCCGCGACGGCGAAGCCTTTGTCGAGAAGGGCCAGGTAGACTTTGGCAACATGTGTCGAAGTGATCCCGTGCTTGCTGCCCGCCGCCCAGCCGCCGCCGTGGGTGTAGATGACGACGGGGAGTTTTTTCGAATGGTTGCCCTTCGGGTAGTAGAGATCGAAGTAGAGATCTTCTTCGGGCGTTTTCTTGTAGAGTAGATTGAGCTTCTGCTCACCTTCGCCCGGGAGGTAGGGAATTGGGGATTTGGTCAACTCATCCAGGGTCAACTTGTCATCGTGATTCGCATCGAGACCTTGCATGACACGCCACAGTCTGCCTGCCTCCGGTTTTTCGATAGTGCCGTCGCCATTTGCGTCGCTTCGGGAGAGCAATCGTTGTGCGTAGACCATGGCGTAGGCACCGTCAGAAATGTCTTCGGCCCGCGAGGCAAAGCCGCAGAGAATCACGAAAAAGGTGATGAGAAGAGAGGCCGTATTCCGGATCATGGTTAGCAAAAGGAGAAGGGACGATCGACCGATCAGGGGTGGGGCGCAAACCTGTTTCTCTGTCGTCGGAACTCGGTTCGGTCGGTGGCTCCCCAACGATCCTGTTGGGCAGGTTGGAAAGTCAGTTCCGATCCTGTGCTTCCCGTTGGACCGATTCATCGACGGCGTTCTCAAATTGCTCGCTGAAGGCGGCATCGGCGTCGATTTCGCTGGCGCCCAGTTTCAGATAGGGACGGGGACGCGGGGCGAACTCTCCGCCCTCCCATCGGATATTCTGGAACGTGGGGACTTTGCCCTGCCAGACGGTCGGCACCTGTTTCGGGTTTTCTTTCTGTCCTGGTGTCAGGGTCAGGCTGGTGACAAAGTCGTAGTTCTCAAGGGCCTCGCCATCGGCGGTGACGAATTTCCCGATCGGTAGATTGAGGGTGTGGCGGCCGGATTCGGGCAGCTCTGTCATGGCGACAAAGCGACGCGTCTTTCGACCAGTGTATCCCCGCCAGCCGTCGGTTTCGAGCACCACGGCGAGGGTGTTGCCTGGTGCGGTGGTTTCGATTTCCAACGCGAGCGAGGCGCCGCGCGGACCGAAGTGGGCGGGATCGTTTACCTTGAAGGTCTGATAGTTCCAATGCTCGGTGTGTCCCGTCCCCACGAGGGACCAGTCGCGCCATCCGTGGACGAAATCTTCGATGAGGCGCTGGCGTTCTCCGGTCGCTTTGACTCCGGCTTCGACGAGTTGCCGGGGAAAAGCCTGACGACAATCGCTGGTGATCGTGAGCAGGGCCGTGTCGTCAAATCCGGCGGGCATCGTGATCGCTGCGCCCGTGTCGTAGGTGACATTGGCGAAGACGAAGAGCGGTTCGTCCAAATCCATCACGGGACAGGGGGCGGTGAAGGTATCGCCGTCGCGGGACACGTCCGCAGTTCGCCAGAAGCGGACTCGTGGATCGCGTTCGTAGCCGTAGAAGATCCGGACGCTTTTCATCTCATGCGGACCGGTGAGATCAGGTCGCACGACAAAGCGGGGGATCCCGTCGCCAGTCTTCAGGTTCAATTGGGCCCTGGCCGGTTTGGGAAATGAAAACGTGCCTTTCAAGTTGGTGTCGAACCAGCGAACCCGGGCCGCGTAATTGTCTGCGGTGAAGCGATGATTCATGTGCGGTGTAAACGACATCGCGCCGTTTGATTTCGGCAGATTGCGGAAGCTGCGCACCACGAACTCCATCGGGGAGTTGAAGTCATTGGTGGCACCGAGAAACATCAGCGGGCACTGGATGAGTGGCCAGTAGTTTCTGCAATCGAGGGTGGCGTTGTAGAGTTCCAGGTCTGCCTGCATCCGTCGGGCGGATCCGGGGACTCCTGTGATGTCCGAGTAGAGATAGCCGCTCCCACCCACCGATGGAGAGGCCGCCTTGACGCGAGGATCGATCGCCGTTAATACAGTCAGCCTGCCGCCCATGCTGTGACCGGTGATGCCGACCTTCGCCCCATCCGCTTCGGGTTGCTCCTCGAGAAACGTGATTGCCCGCCGTGCCGCGGCAGAATAGAGAAGCCAGCTGCTGTTCCAGGGGTGAGGCTTTCTATGCACCGTGCCTGTCTCAGGCGTGACATCATTGTGATGCTTGGGATCGAGGAAGCCTGCGGGAATGCCCGCCCAGTCGGTGTTGAGGTCTTTCTCTTCACCGATGACATGCTCTCCCCAGTTGACGGTGACGGCGGCATAGCCGTGCGATGCCCAGAAGCGCGCCTCCTCCGCCCGCGCGCGCTGTCCGCCGCCGTGAATCTGCACGATGCCGGGGAGGTCCCTGCCACTTTCGGGGAAGGCATAGAAGGCGGCGACGCGGGTTTTCTTTCCCCCGAACGTGCCGACCACATAGCGAATCTGGCGGAGGACGATGCCGTCGGCCGTTGATTCGCGAATGAGTTCCACCTCCAGTGGTTCGGCATGAGGATCGAATGATGCCCAGGTTTGCTCCACCGTCTGTGGCACGTCGGCGAATGCGATCGCCGAACCGGTGACCAGGAGCGCGATGACAAGGAAGTGCTTCATGGCCTCGATTGGCAATAGATGGTTTTTGGTTCGTCCATTCTACGGGACAGGAGATAGGAAATGTTTGGAATACAGCTCTAAGCGCCTGAGTTTCTTGGGTCAATCATGCTTCACCCGAATGAAGCAATAGATTGATCCTTACGAGACCTACGCCGTTTGTCCGCGATTGCAATCACCGGGCAACCTCCCTAATCTTTCGACATGCTTCGTCCCCGCAAAAAATATACCGTTTACGATCTCCGGCAGCTGAAGGGCAAACGCTGTCTGACCCACATCCATGTGAAATCGCCCGAGGAGGCCACTGCGGCAGAACAGGCGGGCGTGGATTTGATGAGCTGCAGCTTTGATTCACCGGAGGCCCAGGCCCGTTTGCCGAAGCTGGTTGAGGCGGCACCCAGCAGCTTTCTTTCGGCGGCCACTCCCCACGGCATGGCTTCACAGGAAGAAGCGATTCGGATCGGCTTTCAGGCGCTGGAACTGGGGGCTAGCTCGGTCTATTGCTCGGCCAGTCCTTTCATCATCGAGGCGATGGCGCGCGAGGGCATCCCGGTCGTCGGGCATCTGGGCTTGGTGCCGCGCCACGTTACCTGGACGAACTACCGGGCGATGGGAAGAACCGCCGACGAAGCCCGTCAGATCTACGACAGGATGAAAGAACTGGAGAGCGCGGGCGCCTACGCTGCGGAACTGGAAGTCGTGCCTCATCAATTGGCGACCTATCTCTGCTCGAAGACCTCGATGTTGCTGATGTCATTGGGTTCCGGAACGGGGTGTGATACCCAGTTTCTCTTCTCATGCGACATTCTAGGCGACTACGACGAACGCCTCCCGCGCCATGCCAAGGCCTATCGCAACTTTGTCGAGGAATACCGGCGACTTCAGCAGGAAAGGGTGGCCGCTTTCAGTGAATATATCGCCGATGTGAGAGAGGGACGTTTTCCGGATCAGAGTCACCTCATTGAAATGGAGGACCAGGCGCTCGCGGACGCCATCAGCAGGATCGAAGAAAATGCCTGATTCCGAACCGCTATTCCCAGCTCTCGATCCATCACGCTTCATCGTGGGGCACTGATTCATTGCATCGAGCCGATTTCCCCAGAAGGTAGCTATTCCCCAGTGTGCTGACAAACCCACCGCAAACACTCACATGAAACGCCAACTCATTCTTTTTTCTCTCGTTCTTGGTTTTCTCAATCCAGGTAGTCTCCGAGCCGAAATTTCGCTGCCGCATTTCTTCAGCGATCACATGGTCCTCCAGCGCGAGCGACCGGCAGCGGTCTGGGGAAAAACGTCCCCCAATGCCGAGGTTACCGTTTCTTTCAAAGGCAAGAGCGCCACGGCAAAAGCCGATGCCGATGGCCGCTGGCGGGCCGAAATCGAGACCGGTGAAGCGGATGTCGTGGGAGCGACCCTGACGGTGACTTCGGGGAGTGATACGGTGAAGATCGAGGATGTGCTCGTTGGCGAAGTCTGGTTCGCTTCGGGCCAGTCGAACATGTATTTCACCATGGATCGCGTGCCGGACTACGCGGAGCTGATCGCGCAGTCAAACCATCCCCAGCTCAGGATGTTCAATGCGCCGCTGGTGACAGCGGTCGAGCCGCAGGATGACATCGAGGGAGAGTGGTCGCTCTGCAGTCCGGAAACCGTGCCAAGCTACTCGGCGGTGGCGTTTTTCTTCGCGCGGAAATTGCATCTCGAGCTCGGCATTCCGGTCGGAGTGATCAAGTCGGCCTGGGGCGGCAAACCGGTGGAGACTTTCACCAGTCGCGAAGCTCTCAACACCTTGCCGGGAACCAAGGCGCTGGTGGATCGGACCCTGCAGGCCGACGCCGCCTTCGATCCGGCCAAGGCTCAAGCGGCATACGAAACCCAATTGGATCAATGGGAAGGTGCGATGGCCGCCTGGAAAGCGAAACCCGCTGCCGAGCGGGGACGCCTCGCGAAAAAGCCCACGCCCCCGAAACGGCCACTCGATACCGAAGGTCAGCCCGGCGTGTTGTTTGCGTCCATGATCAATCCTTTTGCCGGATACACCATGCGAGGTGCCATCTGGTATCAGGGAGAGGGCAACGCCAAGCCCGGAGCCGTGCCCTATGATCAGACGCTGCCGCTGATGATTCGCGATTGGCGGGAGCGTTGGGGTGATGATTTTTCCTTCTATTTTGTGCAACTGGCAAACTTTCGGGATCCGTCCACCGAGCCGGGCACTCCGGATGCCTGGGCTTTGTTGCAGGACAGGATGCGTCTCGTGCTCGATACCACGCCCAAGACCGGTATGGCCATCATCAACGACGTGGGGGAGGCCAAGGACATTCATCCCAAGAACAAGCAGGATCCCGGTGAGCGTCTGGCTCGTTGGGCCCTGGCAAAAGACTACGGTCGCGACCTGATTTATTCGGGGCCGCTTTACCAGACGAGCGAGGTGAAGGGAAATGCCATGCGCGTGACCTTTGCCCAAGCGGGTGAAGGTTTGAAATCTCGGGATGGAGGTGACCTGAAACGCTTCGAGATCGCTGGGGTCGACAAGGTCTGGCACTGGGCCAACGCAAAAATCGACGGTAAGGACAGTGTGATTGTCAGCAGCCCAAAGGTGACTCCTCCCGTGGCCGTTCGCTACGCATGGGCGTCGAATCCTGAAGGCTCCAATCTCGTCAACAGCGATGGACTTCCCGCCTCGGTTTTCCGCACCGATGACTGGGATGACGTGGAGGAAAAAGTCGATCCCGCCATCGCCGAGCGGCTCGCCCTCGGATTGGAGATCAAAGCCTTGGCTGCCAAGCGCGCGAGCCTCGATCGCAACAGCGACGAATACCGGGAACTCACGAAAAAGCAGCAGGCTCTTCTGGTGAAATACAAGGCCACCGCTCCTGCAGCCGCGAAGAAAAAATGATATGAAGAAAACGTTTTCCCTGGAAGTGGCCGGGCACCAACCTGCGCGAGTGCTCGAGCAGATTCACCATGATATCAGAAAATATCTGAAGCGGGAGCGACGGAAAACATTGCCGGAAGGCGTGGATTTCTGGGATTTCGATTGCCGGGTAGGCGCCGATCAAGATCAAGCCGAAACGGTTCACGTCGCCGAGATCACGAGCGCCATCAACTCTGCCCCGGAAAAGAGTTGGAGCGCCATTTACATTGAAATTCTCGCCAAGCCCGGTCATCGGACGCGACGGGAAAAGTCGGTATCCGATGACTCTTGCGGAGCGTTGCCCGATGTATCAGAGGATGCGTTCGCCAGTGATGATTGAATCCTCGCGTTAGGCGATCACATTTTCGCCCCGGTTTTCCGCCTGTTGGATGGTTACCGGCCATCCGGGAAACTGATTCTCGGGTTTGCCATCGGTGGGATCGACGAGGAATCGGAAGGACTCGACGAGATAGGTCTTTGCTTCGGTGTCAAAGGTGACGAATCCGAAGCCGCTTCCTTTTTCGTGCGCCTTGTCATAGCGATTGGGAGCCTTGCCGACCAACGGATTGCCGACCGCGTAGACATAGACGCGGTTGCCGAAACCATCGAGATACTCGCCGGTGTTATCCTCCCCGTGTTGAGGCCGATTCTCATGCGGCATGCCCACTTCATCCGGACGCCACCAGCGCGGATAGCCGGCGGAAATCGCAGGAGTGCAGAAGGACCAGTTGCTGTCCCGTTGTTTTTCCACGCCATATTGGGAAAGGGTGGTGATATGTTGGTCGCCATTGATGTGCAACGCCATCGAGGGACGCATCAGCTCGATGGCCCGGTTGCGAGGAGTCTGTGGCCAGGCACCGGCGTCGAGATCGGCCTTGAGGTAGCCATCATAACCTCCGTGATGGGTGGCGACTCCAGCGAAGACGGTCTGGCTCAAGACGCATTTGAGGGTATGACCGCGCCAGTCATTGGCCCATTGTTTGAGAAAGGTCTCCTGTCGTTCGCCCAGAAGCACCAGCCCGGGTTTGTCGAGGACCGAGGTGTCGAAATCCTTGTCTTGTACGTGATCGGCCCGACCGCTGCCGGTTTCGACCTTCTCCGGTCCGCTTTTCCACTGGCGGTCGGCAATGATGGCAAAGCTAACGCCGCCATAAACCATGTCGCCGTAGTAGACGCTGATGTCCTGCAGGCACGGCGTGGGATCAAAGGGATCTGGGTGATGGGCGCAGTTGACCTTGTGAACCACGTTCACCATCTTGGCTGGTTCGCGATAGCCACCCTTGGAAGACGCTCCCTGGTCGAGTCCCTGCATCGGTGCACCGCCTTCGCCCCAGATGTTGCCCTGAAACACGTCATGATCATCCGGCAGGCAGAGCGTGGGACAGTGGCGCATGGACTCGCGAAATGCCCAGCCAAACTGATACTGTTTTCGCAGGAAATTCAGGATGGCTGGCTCCGCCGGCTCGCGAATGATACCGAAGCCGCCGTGGTTTTCATAGATCTGATCGCCGGAGAAGTAGGCAATATCCGGGTCCATCTTGACCACGTTGTTGGCCACCGGCTCGTAGGGGAATCCGTAATCATTTTGACAGGTGAGCGCGGCCATCCTCAGCGGGCGGCCGACGGGATTGGCCCGGATGGTGCCGGTCCATTCATCGGGCGTCTCTGAGCCGTCGCGATGTTTTTCCCGATAGACCAACTTGTAGGGTGTGGTCTCCTTTTCGTTCCAATGGGGAATGCGAAACGTGGCCACCCAGGCATAAGGATCGAGGGTGGCTTCGCCGAGTGACTTCCAAGCGCCACCTTCTTGAATGTGCAGTTCCACCACCTGACTGTCGTCCTTACCCATCGGCCCCGTGAGGGCGCTGATTTTCATGACGAATCCCTCGTCGCTGCGCGAATCGCTCAGAGAGTACATCGACCACAGAATCGGACCAAAGCGGCGTTCGGGATTCACCGTGAAAGCCTCCCCTTCGATCGTCCAGTTGCGGAAAGCGTGGCGGGCCGCTCCTCCGGCGGGATTTCCTTTGCCTTTTCCCTTGCCATTGGTGCCGGCTTTGCCTTCGCCGGCGAAGTTGCTCACCAGTGCGACATTTCCCAAGGCGTTATCGGCAGGGATTTTCTGGCTGACCTCGCCGAGGAGCGCTCCCGACTCGGGTGATTTGGCGACCAGGGTCAGAGCGATTTGATTTCCTTCAGAAGTGGCCGTCAGGTGGAGATCGACTCCTTTCGAGAGATCGCCCGGAGCGGTGAGTGGTGTGGTTTTCGATCCCAATACCAACTGGTCATTGGCAATTCCGGCGTTCACGCCTTTGCCGACAAAACAGTTGCTGCGGTATTCATTGAGCTCGCTGCGAATGCCGATGCGAAATCCGGCTCCGCCATCCTTGCCTTTGGTTTCCAACTGCCGGACGCCAACCGACATCGAAAAACCGGCGGCGGGATTGGTGAGTTGGTGGGTGATGGAGTGAATGCTTCGGTTGCCGCCCAAACTCAGACACTCTGCGGCCCCGTCCGCGACCCGCCAATCCTCCATCGGGTTGGCCCAGTAGTCACCGCCGATCCAGACTCTATCGTGCGTTTGGCTCCAGCTGTCGGTTGTCTTGGTCGCAGCGGATGCGTTGCCGGGCCGAATTCCCATGCCCGCGGCAGCGGCGGCGGTCCATTTCAGGGCGGTGCGTCGAGTGATGTCTTGTTTCATTTCGGGAGTGGGGATTGTTTTGGAAGCGATTCAACAGGGTTGAATGGCGGACTTGACCCTCTTCAATGAGGGAGAAAAAAGCAAGATTCGTCAATGTTCAGTTGGGCGCGGTCGTCTTCTTTCCTTTTCCCTTGGCTTTGCCTTTACCTTTTCCTGGCTTGGGCAGGACCATGGCGCGTCTGGCCCAGGTCTGCCATTGAGCCTTTAGCGAAGCCACTTCCTCCGGGCTCTCGGCGGCGAGGTCGTGTTGCTCGGTGCGGTCCGCCTTGAGATCGTAAAGTTCCCAAAGGCCGCCGATTCCTTCTCGGACGAGCTTGCGGTCACCGACTCGGATGGCGGCATTGCCTTCGTGCTCCCAAAAAAGCGGGCGTTCGGAAAAGGTGCCTTCGCCGGTTAGGAGTGGTCTCAGGCTTTGTCCTTCCATCGGGGTGATGGCTTCTCCTTTGAAGGAACTCGGATAGTCAGCGCCTCCCAGATCAACGCAAGTGGCCATGAGGTCGATGAGATGCGTCGGCGTATCGATCCAGCCGTCGGGACCGGTGCGGGGCTTGGTGGAGGCTGGCCAATGGGCGATCAGGGGCGAGGCAATGCCGCCCTCATGATTGTAGTGTTTGTATTTTCGGAACGGGGTGTCGTTCAGGTGCGCCCAGCATTGTCCGATGAACACATTGGAATGCGGGTCGCCGGGATGCTCGCCTTCGTATCTTCCTTTGATGCCCGCCTCGGCATTGCCGCCGTTGTCCGACAGAAAAAGGATGAGGGTGTTGTCGAGTTGATCGCGTTGCTTCAGCGCTGAAACGAATTTGCCGAGGTTCCTGTCCACCTCATCGATCATGGCGGCATAGATGGCCATCATGTCATCATAGCGAGTTTTTTCGGCGTCACTCAACGAATCCCATGCCGGGATCTGGTCGGGACGTGGCGTCAGCGGCCAGTTGGGATCGATCAAGCCCAGCTTGATCTGGCGTGCATAGCGGTCCTCTCGGAGCTTGTCCCAACCGGCGAGATATTTGCCCCGGTATTTCGCGATGGTTTCCTCGGGAGCCATGCAGGGAAAGTGCGGGGCGACGTGGGCGAGATAGAGGAAGAACGGCTTCTCCTCCGCGATGGCTTCATCGATGAATCGGATGCCCTGCTCGGTCCACAGGTCGGCGCCATACCACGGAGGGGAGAATCTCGGGTCGTTCTTGGCCACGTTTTCACCGTTGAGATAGAGCTGGGTATTGCCTTTCGAGCCGGTTTGATTCGAAAAATGGAGACCTCCGGCGGGCAGGTTGAGGCTTCGCTGGAAACCGCGCGAAGCTGGCGTGACTCCCGACTCGAAGCCGACGTGCCATTTCCCCGTCATGGCGGTGAGGTAGCCTGCGGTATTCAGCACTTCGGCGATGGTGACGCATTGTTCGTTGAGTCGACCGCGATAGCCGGGAACTCCCTGATCATTGGTCATCCAACCGATGCCGGTTTGATGCGAATACAAGCCCGTCAGCAGCGACGCGCGGGTAGGGCAACAACGGCCGGTGTTGTAGAATTGGGAGAAGCGAACGCCACCTTTTGCCAGGGCATCGAGGTTGGGCGTGGGAATCTCGCCGCCGTAGGGAGCGATGTCGGAGATTCCCATGTCATCGACCATGATGATGACGATGTTCGGTTTCTCCCCGCCAAAGGCAGGCACGACCAGGGTTAGGAGAAGGGCCAAGAGGCGAATTTTCATGAGTGGAGATCGAGGAATTCTCATTGATTGCTGGATTGGGTTCAATCCCGATACACCAAGATGGCATCAGGCGATCTTTCGATTGGCATTGATCCCCAGCGCGGCGAGTCCGGCGATGAGGTAGCCGAGTGAGAACAAGAGAAAGGCCTCGTGCCAGTCGCCGTTGGTGTCCCATTGCTTCAGGACGATGGGGACCAGAATGGGAGTGGTGGCGGCACCGAAATTTCCCCACATGTTTCCCCAACCGAAGACGGCGGCGGTGTTGCGTCCCCCCACATCCTGCATGTAGGCCCAGATCGTGGGAACGCTCATGTCGGTGACGAATGCCACCACCGAGGCCGCGACGATGAAGGCCCAGACTGATTCGAGTCGAAGGCAGGAAAGATAGGCGATCAGGGCAACGCTGAAGCAGGCGACGAGTGGCAGGGAACGTCCCCAGCGAACGCCCAGTTTTCGGGTTGCCAGATCGGTGAGCCGTCCGCCGCACAACATCCCGACGATCCCGGCGAGGAGCACGACTGTTGACAACTGCCCTCCGACCTTGGGATCGACTCCTTTGACTTCTTTGAGGTAGGTAGGCAACCAGGTGATGAGGAACACCCAGCCAATGTTGATCCCGTATTGCAGGGCGCACATCAACCACATGGTGCCGCTCTTGAGCAGCGGAACGATGGGTGGAAAGGGCGGCGCTCCGGTGGCGTTGGCATCGACATCACCAACAGCGATCAGGTCGCGTTCGGCGGCGTTGCACCCGGGATGCTCGCTCGGAGTCTCGCGAAAGGTTTTCCAAAAAAGCAGGGCCACGATCAGCCCCGAAGATCCATAGAGCACCAGGACCCAGCGCCAGCTGAGGTAGTCTTTGAGCAACCAAGCGGTCAGGATGGGAGCGATGGCGCCACCGAGTCGACCGCCAAAGGAAACGATGCTGCTGGCGGTTCCACGAACCGGAAGCGGCGTCCAGCGTTTGATGAGACTACCGGCGGTCGGGTAGCATCCCGCCTGAGCCAGACCAAAGATGAGCCGGGCCACGATCAGCATGGCGAAGCCGGTGGCCAGCCCTGTCATCGCGGTGCAAAGCGACCAGAGCACGATGTAGATGGGTAACATGCGCCGGGCGCCGAATCGATCCGAGAGCCAGCCCGCTGGCACCTGCGCGAGGGCGTAGGAGAAAAAGAAAGCCGAGAGGATCGCTCCCGTTTGGGTGGCCGTGAGTTCCAGCTCGTTCTTAAAGGAATCGAGCTTCGCGATCTCGGCGATGCAGTTGCGGTCGAGATAAAGCAGGACCGCCGCCAATGTGGTGGTGCCGATGACCTGATAGCGAACGTGAGTAGGAGTCGCTTCAGACATCACTTCGACGATATTGGTTCTTTCCGACCTCAAACAACTCGGGCAGAAGTGTCGTTCCCAGGCCGGGATCGGTTGGCAGCAAGAGCCGACCGTTTTCGATCTCGGGCTGGCGATCAATGAGGCGATCGTAGAAGGTGCGAATGTGGGCCCGCACCGTTTCCTGAAACACCACATTGGTGGAGGCTGCGGCGCAGTGCAGACCGGAGAGAAGCGTCAGCGGTCCGGTGCAGTCGTGCATGGTCGCAGGCAGGTGAAAGGCCTGCGCCAAATCAATGATGCGGCGGGTCTCGCTGATGCCGCCCGCCCAGGTGGGATCGACCATGACGTAGTCGGCGGCTTGGGCATTCAAGAGTTCGAGATAGGCGTTCCGGCCCAGCCGCATCTCGGAGGCGGCGATGGGCATGCCGGACTGACGTCGGAAATCAGCCATCGTGCTAACATTGTCGACCGGAAGAACATCCTCCAGCCAGAGCGGTTGGATCTCCTTCAGGGCGTCCGCCAATCGCAGGGCCGTGGGTAGTTGGAAAAAGGCGTGACCTTCGATCATGATCTCGATGCGATTGCCCACTCGTTTGCGGATTTCGCGGAGCGGCTTCATGCCTTCCTCGATGTCGGCTGGTGACAGGTAGAGCGCCCCGCTCCGATGGACATAGCGGTCGAAGGGCCAGACCTTCATGCCGACGATCCCTTCGCTGATGAGTTCCTCGGCGAGATCTCCCGCCGCATGAATGGAGGACCAGTTGTCCTGAAGCGGTCCCGGGCTTCCCTCGTCCCCATAGCCCGGCCAGCCGGGATGTTTTGGCGCGCCGGCGACAGATCCCTTCACCGCGCCGTATCCCGGTCCGCCGCAGGTGTTGTAGATGCGGACACGCTCCTGTGCGGCGCCGCCGAGGAGTTTCCAGATGGGTTGTCCGCAGACCTGTCCTAGAATATCCCAGAGAGCGACATCGATGGCCGACAATGCCCGCATTTCGGCACCGGGCGCGCCGAAAGCGGAACAACGTTCGTAGAGAAATCGCCAGTGCGATTCGATGTCCGTAGCCTCGGCTCCGAGAAGACGCTCGGCCATCCAATCGTGGATCAGGGCCTCGATCGCATGCGGCGTGTAGTAGGTTTCGCCGCAGCCGATCAAGCCGTCGTCGGTGTGAACGCGGACCAGAATCAGGTTGGGCATGATCCCCGAGGGAATCGCGGTTTCGATGGCGGTAATCTTCGGCATGAGAGAAAGTTGGTTTAGTCCCGAGTTCCGTGGAGGAGTCCGCGGATATAGCCAAAGGCAAACAATCGGCCGAGGATGGTGTAGCCGGGTTCGCCATCATCCTCGCCCTCCAGTTGAGGCACATGATCGGGGCGAATGGGGCCGGTGAAGCCGATGTCCTTGAGGGCGCGGATGGCCTCGGCCATTTCGGTGGGGCCGTTGTCGTGAAAGGTTTCCGCAAAGGATTCGGCAGTGCCTCGGACATCGCGAAAATGAACGTAGCGGATATGCTCTCCGAGACGCCGAATGGTCGCGGGAATGTCGACGCCCATGGTGGCGAAAGTGCCCGAACAGAAACAGATCGCGTTGCGTGAACTCGGAACCAGCGCAACGAGACGCTCGAAATTTTCCACCCGGTTCATGATTCTATCCTTTCCGAGGAAACTCGGTAGCGGGGGGTCATCCGGATGCATCGCTAGGGTGACGCCCGCCTCTTCGGCTATGGGAATGACCTCGAGAAGGAAGGACTCCAGATTTCGCCAGAGAGCCTCGGCATCGATGGTGTCGGCGGTGATCTGATTCGGTGAAATGGCTTCCTCCGAATGATTCAGTGAGACCGCCTTTTCCGCTTCTGTCAGATCGAAGGCCGTGACTCTCGCGCCGCCTCGTTCCGGGGCATCAAGTCGGGTGCGGACCCAATCGGTGCCGGCCATGAAATTGTAACAGAGCAGGGGAACTCCGGCTTCGCCCATGTGCCGGATGAGCTGCTTCATTGCGGCGAGTTCATTCCCATCGTGATCGGCTCCCATCTTGATCTTTTCGATGGGGAGAAATCCCTCGATCGCCACCAGCTGCAGTCCCTCGGATTCGATTCGGCGTTTCACCGCCAGCAAATGCTCCAGAGTGGCACCGGGATAGCGGGTCACCACGCCTTCCACGCCGCATTGGGAGGAAAGTCGCAGATTTTCGGGTGAGAGGGGAGAGAGAACGGTCGAGAGCTGCATGAGTCGAATGTCGCGAGGGATGGGTGAAGAATGATTGGGTCAGCGTTCCACTTCCAGCAATCCGATCACGGCCCAAGCCGAACCCCAGAAGTCGGAAACACGGGTCGATTCCTTGCGATTCTTCGTGCTCATGGTTTCCCAGTGACCGTCTTCGGTTTGAGTGCGCAGCAAAAATGCGCGCGCTTTTGCTACGGCTTCTTCGGCATCTTTCGCGGCACCCGTTCTGCCGAGCGCCATCAATGCCTGGCCGGTTCCCGTCGGGTCGCTGGCCTCACCGTCCATCCAACTCCAACCGCCGTCTTCGTTCTGGCGTTTCAAGAGATCATCGATGGAGGCCTTGCCAGGATTCAGCAAGGCATTCATCGCATACCATTCGTTCGTCTTGGCGGCGATGGCGTCGGAATTCATGATCGGCTTGGCCTTGAGTTTGGCGTCCTTTCCCAAAGCCAAAGTGGCCCACTGATTCGAAATCCACTGTGTCTCCTTTGCTGGACGTTTCTGCCGAGGCAACTGCCCTCCTGGTTTCCAATCGCCGTCGCTCTTCTGATTCGAGGCGATGGTTTCCCGCAGCAGGCGTTGCGGGGTCTCGGGAACGAACTTCGCCGAGGCGGAAACTAGCAACTGGCTGACGCCTTCGACATTGCGATCGCCGTTGATCTCCTCCGGAGGCTGAGGCGTTTCCTTGTTTTCGTTGGGATCGGTGGCTTCCACCACTTCAGGATCCGGGGGAATGGGCGTCAAAAACGATTCCCAAACCCACTTTCGCTGTTCGGCGAGAGTGGTCTTGTCCACCGGGTAGCCAGCTTCCAGCGCCAGATCCTTGGCCCACACAAAAAAGGTCGTGTGATGGCAGGAGACGCATTTCTTTTCCTTGATCCACCATTGCCCCTCGGTCTCGAGATAGGGAAGGGCGAGTTCGATCGACGCGCGAAGCTCGGCGGATTCCTCCGCCGATGTCACGCCAGTCAGACAGAGGATGCAGGCCGCCAATCGTCGTATCATGACGCGATGCTATCATCAAAGTCGCCGGGGACTCAACGAAATGAGGCAAAAGACGATGGCGCATGTGCGATGCGATCAGCCCATCGCCAGCACCTTTCCCCAACTTCGCAGGTCTTCCCGGGTGATGGGAGTGAACACGTCGTTTTCATCGGCCGATAACATGGTCTCCACCGAGATGCCCATTCCCTCGACCCCTCCAAACAGGGTCGCGACGGCGGCATCGCTGGCGTCTCGTCCCATGGCGATGCGGATCATGCCATTGAGAGGTGCGATTCGGGTGCCGTCGATAAGATACCAGGTGCCATTCACGAACACTTCGAACACCGCATGAAAGTCCTGCGGTTGAAGTTGAAAGGCGTAGGCAGTGACATAGCGCGCAGGAATCGTCAGCGCGCGGCAAAAAGCGATCCCCAGATGGGCGAAGTCCCGGCAGACGCCCGCTCGATGCTCCAGGGTATCGAGTGCCCAGGTCTGTTCATTCGAAGCGCCGACCTGGTAATTGAGGTGGCTGTATAGCCAGTCTTCCACGGCGAGCGCTTGATTCAGTTGCCCGTTGATGTGTCCGAAAAGATCATTCGCCGCCGCTCGCATCCGATCCGCCGGGGCATAGCGGCTGGGAAATAGGTAGGGAATCACTGAAGCATGAAGCGTCGGAGAGTCCTCGATCTTGACATCGGAAATCGGCTGAAGGGAGACTTGGGTGCTGGCTGTCGCCTGATATTGCACCGTGAGTTCACCCGGTTCGGAGATCTCCAGTTTGGTGAAGCGATTCTCCTCTGGTCCCACCGAAAGGTCAGTTCGAAACCCTTGACGACTCGTGGTCAAACTTTCGTCAAAGACTAACTGACCGGGCGTGCGGACACAACTGAGGGAGCACAAGATGGTGGCAGGGCTGGAAATCTGGTAGTGGAGATGACTGTTTACGAAGAACTGCATGGGAGGGACCGGAAGCGACTGGCAACGGTAGCCGGTCCTGTGCCAATCGCGAGAGGAGAGGAGAGAAGGCTACGTTGTCCCTGATTCACTGACGAATCAGAATCGTTCGCCTCAAAAGTCACCAGAACCGATGACTAACCCCAACCCCTGAACCGAAAGTCACGCAAACAGCTCGTGCACGACATTTCCGTAGACGTCGGTGAGGCGGAAGTCGCGCCCGGCGTAACGGTAGGTGAGTTTCAGGTGATCGATGCCCAACAGGTGCAACATGGTGGCGTGGAGATCGTGCATGTGAACCTTGTTCTGCACCGCGTAGTAGCCGAACTCGTCGGTTTCTCCAAAGGCGAAGCCGCCTTTGACGCCTCCGCCAGCCATCCACATGCTGAATCCCTGGGGATTGTGATCCCGACCGTTGCTTCCCTGGACAATGGGGGTGCGACCAAACTCTCCGCCCCAGACGATCAGGGTATCTTCGAGCAAGCCGCGTTGTTTGAGATCGGTGAGCAGTCCGGCAATCGGTTTGTCGACGGCGAGAGAGTTTTTCGTGTGCCCCTCCTTCAGATTGCCGTGCTGATCCCACACATTGGGCGTGCTGACCTGAATGTAGCGAACCCCGGCTTCGGCGAGCCGTCGGGCGAGCAAACACTGCCGACCATAGTGCTCGGTTTCCTTTTGATCGATCCCGTAAAGATCGCGAATGTGCTGGGGTTCATCGGAGGTATCGATCACCGACGGTGCCGCGCTCTGCATCCGAAAGGCGAGTTCCATGGATTGGATCATGCCCTCGACCGCAGGATTGTGAGTGCGCTCCAGATGCTGGCGATTCATCGACTGGAGAAACGCCAGTTTGCTGGATTGGAGAGAATCATCGGCCGTGGATTTGAGAAAGCGGAATGAGGATCCCTCGGCGAGCTTGCCGCTGCGACCGATCGTCGTGCCTTGAAACTCCGCCGGGAGAAAGGCCGAACCGTAGTTGCGCGGGCCACCGTGCGAGGCCGAAGGACTGATGCTGATAAAGGCGGGCAGGTTCTTGTTTTCCTCGCCGAGGCCGTAGCTGACCCAGGCCCCCATGGACGGGCGGACGAAATTGTCGGTTCCGGTGTGGAGCATGCAGACGGCCTGACCATGAGACTGTCCCTTGCTTTGCATTGATCGGATGACGCAGAGGTCATCGGCGTGTTTGGCGACATGGGGAAACAGCTCGCTGATCCAGAGACCGGAGTTGCCGTGCTGGGAGAACTTCCACGGCGAGCCGAGCAGCTTGGCTTTACTCGTGGCGGAGGGGTCGAGATTTTTTGCCGGGGCGAACGGCAACACCTGACCGTCGCGGGCCTGAAGTTCCGGTTTGTAGTCGAAAGTATCGACGTGTGATGGCCCGCCGTGCATGAAGAGGAAAATCACTCGCTTCGCGCGAGGCGCGTGATGAGCCCGAGAACCGCCCGAAGTTTCTTTCGCCGCCGCATCTGCTGCCATTCCAGATAGCGCGAGCGAACCGAAGCCACAGGCGGCACCCTGCAGCATCTGGCGACGGGACCAGGCCGGGGCGTCGTATTGTTGGCAGGCAGTGGAGAGCGGATTCATGGGATCGAAAAAAGAACTAATCGAGAAAAAGGAACTCCGTCGAGACGAGAAGAAGATGGGCGAGGTGACCGAAAGCTTCCGAGCGCTCTGCTTCAGTCTTGGCTCCGCTGCTGATTTCGCGAATGAAGGCGAGGGCATTGTCACTCTCTTCCGCTGTCGGAGGACGGCTCAGAATCTTGCGGTAAAGCCAGGCGATCTCCGCCTCCGGCGTTTCGGCGGCGGCGAGGGCGTGACTGCCGATCTCCTTGGCTTGAGTGAGGAAAAAGTCACTGTTCATCAGGTAGAGAGCTTGCGTCGGAACCGTGGTGGTGGGGCGATTGCCGCTCACCAGATCCGGATTGGCCGCGTCAAAAATCTCCAGATCTGCGACGAGATTGTTGCGGGCCACCGGGAGATAGACGGTGCGCAGAGTATCTTTCTCAAAGTTCATCGGGGCGTCCAGGTCATCGCTACCGTAGCGAATCGCGGTGGCTTGGCCGGGAACGGAATCGAGTTTGCCCGAGAGAAACAACACACTGTCGCGAACTTCTTCGGCTTCGAGTCGACGACGATTCTGGTGACCGAAGAGCGAGTTCGTCGGGTCCGCTTCCGCGAGGGCGGGGGAGGCATCGGCGCTCAGTTGATAGGAGCGGCTCAACACCAGACGGCGAACCAGTGATTTGATGGAACCCCCGCTGTCACGAAAGTCACTGGCCAGATACTCCAACAACTGAGGATGTGTCGGTTTGTCGCCGAGCACCCCGAAGTTGTCCACCGAGGCGACAATGCCCCGACCAAAAAGATGATGCCAGATGCGGTTTACCATGACTCGATCGAGTAGGGCGTTTTCCGGGTTCGTGATCCACTGAGCAAGTTCCAGTCGGCCACTCGTGCCCTCGGCAAGTTCGGGCGGGGAACCATCGTGCAGCGCCTTGGGGAAATTCCGGGGAACGATGGGGCCGAGTTGGTTGACCTCGCCTCGGACTCGCAGGTTGATGTCGCCCGCGTCATCTGCGTCCCGAGGGGCCATGGCGAGTTCGGCTTCTCGCAACTCTTTGAGCATGACGTCCAGCCGCTTTTTTAGATCACCCTCACTCATGCGGAAAAGCATCTGCCCGTCATCGTCTTCCATGCTGGCCAGCGCCTTGGCTTCGCGTTCGATGTCGGCCACGGCGATGAACTGCACCGCGTCGGCGATCACAAAGCCCTCGGTTCCGGAGTTCTCGATGACGACATTGACCCGTCCGCCTTTTTCAAAAGAGAAGCGACCGATCGTCTGAAACAATCCACCGATCTTCGGTCGCTGGGTCTGATCGAGAGTAACCTGATGAATGCCGTCTCGCGCCTCAACCGTGATCGGCACGGCGCGGGAGCGATTGGAATCTGAACTGTAGGCGACCCGGACTTCGTAGATGCCACTCTCGGGGAGGCTGCTGCGGAAGATGATTCGCCTCTCACCTTTGTTCTTCTGGTCGTCGTGGACGTAACCGGGACCAAAGCGATTGGGGGACAGGCTTGATGATTTCCACTCTCCGACGAGTTCGGCGTCGCTGTCGTCGATGATCACCCCGGCTAGTGGCAGCATGTCGAGCGACATTTTGCCGCCCGCTTTTTTCATGAAGGATTTCTCCACGATCAATCGCATGGCAAGTTCGAGTTGATCGACCTTCGCCGTCAGTTCCGAGCGTTTCGGTTCGGCAATAGGCAGCGGTTGCTCCACCCAACTGGCGACATTGACGCAGCCGTTGCGGGTGCCCATCACCACTTGAGTGGATCGAAAGATGCCTGCCATCGCATAGTAATCCTCCTGCGAGATCGGATCGAACTTGTGATCGTGACAACGGGCGCAACCCATCGTCAGCCCGAGAAACGCGCGGCCTACGGTGTCCACCTGTTCGTCGGCAGTGTCGAGACGCAGCTTTTCCTTGTCCCGTTCCGTCAGCATTTTCGGCCCCATGGCCAGAAAGGTCGAGGCCACCAGTTGATCGTGACGTTGCTCGTCCGACTCGGCGAGCATCAGATCGCCAGCGAGTTGTTGCTGCACGAAATCATAAAAGGAACGATCGCGATTGAAGGAATCGATGACGTAGTTCCGATACCTCCATGCCTGGAAAAAGGTGTAGTTGCGATCGCCACCGTTGGAATCGGCGTAGCGGGCGACATCGAGCCAATGACGTCCCCATTTTTCGCCAAAGGCGGGACGGTTCAGCAGATCGTCGACCACGGCCGCAAGTGCCTTCGGTGAAGGGTCTTTTTCAAAGGCCGCCACCTCTTCTGGCGTCGGCGGCAGCCCGGTCAGGTCGTAGAAAAGGCGACGCAATAGCGGCCCCGGTGTGGCGTCGGGAACCGGGGAAAGGTTTCGACTCTTCAGTTCGGCAAGAATAAAGTCGTCGATCTCATCACGCCCCCAGTTGGCATCGGCGGCGTCTTCCACCTTCGGAATTGTCGGGCGAGTGTGAGGGCGAAACGCCCAATTCTGTCGAGCTTTGGCAAAATCGATCGGTTCTTTGCGAACATTCCCAGTTAGGGCTTCGTCACGCGGGTCCGGCGCTCCCATCGCAATCCAGCGCTCCAGAATCTCGATCTCCTCGGTCGCGAGCCGGTTCTTTGGCGGCATTTGCAGATCTTCGTCGAGGTAGCGGATGGAATGTGCAAAGAGGCTTTGATCCACATCTCCAGGGATCAGGGCTGGCCCCGAATCACCCCCAGTTTGCCAGCCCTCGCGTCGATCCAGCAGGAGACCGCCCTTCTGTTTTCCCGCTTCCTCCGAATGACACTCATAGCATTGTGTCACCAGGATGGGACGCACCTTGTTCTCGAAAAAGGCGATCCCGTCTTCGGCTAAACCAGAAGTGGGCAGGAGAGTGATGGCCGCCGAAACTACCAGCCACACGAGTGCCCGGCGACTGAGATCGGTGACACGAGAAGAGCAAAACTGGTCGGAGAGAAAGGCCATGGCGAGAGACGAAACGCGGGAGAAAGCCGAATAATCTCCCTTGGAAGTCTATCATGCCAGCGAAACCAAAGAAGGGCCGCATACAGGGGATCTCGGCGCGCGTATTTTTCCAGGCTTTCCGCCATCCTTGACGAGCGCATGGGAGAAAGGGAAAAGGGCGAGGATGGAAAAAAGGACGTCTTTTCGGCGTTTATTGCGCCATACGTTTCGCTTGCCGGTGGGGTTGGTCCTGCGGATGATGCCCCTGATGGGCCAAGTCAATTTTTCCTATACCGGACAACTCGCCGCCGCTGCGGGCGTCGCCGAAGTCGTGCTCGATTTTTCAGATGATGCCGTGCCGCTACGTCGGGTGCTGGATGAACTCGCCTCCCGCCATGGTTCGAAGTGGGGCGAGCTGATCTTTGACGACGCCGGTCAGGTCCGATCCACGCTGCTGGTCATTTTTGATGGAGCCCAGGTTTCCGGGGACAAGGAAGATCTCACCCTCGACGGCGTGAAATCGGTGATGTTGATGACGCCGATCGCCGGAGGTTGAGGGAGCGGCAAAAACGCGCAACCACACTCCTGAACTCCATGCCTCTCACCGATCTCGATCGTTCCCTCTACGAATGGCAACTCGATGTGCCCGGCTTTGGTGAGTCGGGGCAGGAAAAACTGCGATCATCGACCGCGCTGATCTCTCGGGCGGGTGGGCTCGGAGGACCGTTGGCCTTTTCCCTCGCGGCGGCGGGCATTGGAAAACTCGTCATCGCTCATGCCGGCGACCTGCGACTGGATGACCTGAATCGCCAGATCTTGATGCGTCACGATGATGTCGGCAAACCCCGGGCCGAATCGCTGGCGGCGACCCTGCGGGCGTTCAATCCCCAGGTCGAAGTTGAAGTCATTCCCGAAAACATCACCGAAGCCAACGCCGCCGAACTCGTGGCCAAAGCCGACATCGTTTTTGGCGCGGCGCCGCTCTTTGAGGAGCGTTTCCTCATGAATCGCGAATGCGTCCGCCAGGGCAAGCCACTGATCGACTGCGCCATGTTCAGTCTCGAAGGCCAGATCCTTCCCATCGTTCCCGGGCAGACACCGTGCCTCGCCTGTCTCTATCCGGAGATTCCGGAGCATTGGAAACGTCGTTTTCCTGTGATCGGTGCCGTCTCCGCGTTGGCGGCGAACATTGGCGCGATGGAGGGCATCAAACTGCTGGCAGGATTCGGTGAAGTGTCCTTAAATCGAATGATCTACTTTGATACCGCTACCATGCGGTTCCAGCAGATTCAGGTGCAGCGCAATCCAGACTGCGCGGTTTGCCAACACGTCTCCTTATGAAAATTCCCAATCTCTTCCTTTCCCTTCTGGTCACTGCTGTGATCGCTTCTCTCACTTCCTGTGGTGGTGAAAAATCTGTCGATGGTGGGAAAGCCCCGCTGGTGATGTATTGCGCGGCCGGGATGAAATCGCCGGTCACCAGAATTGCCGAGCAATATCAAGCTGAATATGGCGTGGAAGTTCAAATCCAGTATGCAGGATCTGGCACCCTGCTTTCCAGCCTGGAAGTGGCACCGGGTGATATCTTCCTGGCGGCAGACTCCAGCTATACCGAGTTGGCGAAGGAAAAGGGACTCCTCGCCGAGACCATGCTGGTGGCCTACATGAAAGGCGGATTTGCCGTCCCCAAAGGAAATCCGAAGGGACTGTCCCAACTCGCTGACGTGAACCGCGAGGACCTGCGCTTCGGCATCGGCAACCCGGACGCGGCGTCGGTCGGCAAGTTTACTCAACAGGTTCTCTCCGAGGCGGGTCTGTGGGAAGGCTTCAAACCCGAGGTTCAGTTTCCCACCGTCAACGAATTGGCCAATGCGCTGAAACTGGGCACCATCGATGTCGCCATTCTCTGGGATGCGGTCGCGCAACAGTATCCTGAGATCGATTTCGTGAACCTCCCCGAGTTCGATGCCAAAAGAAAAGACATCACCATCGGGGTGCTGACGAAATCAGAGCAACCGACCGAGGCCTTGAAGTTCTGCCGCTATCTCACGGCGAAAGACAAGGGCTTGCCCGTGTTTCAGGCCGATGGCTACGAGATCTCCTCGGGCGATGTTTGGGCGGAACACCCGGAGATTCAGCTTTTCAGCGGTGCGATGTTGAGACCGGCGATCGAGGAGACCATCAAGCAATTCGAGGAACGCGAGGGCGTCACCATCACCCCAATCTTCAACGGTTGCGGCATTTTGGTGGCCCAGATGAAAGCGGGCGAGACGCCTGATGCCTATTTTTCCTGTGACGTGAAGTTCATGGACATGGTGCAGGACCGATTCGAGGCTTCGACCGTCGTCACCGCCAACGAGATGGTCATTCTGGCGGAGAAAGGCAACCCCAAAGGCATCGTCGGTCTGGCTGACCTGACGAAGCCGGGCATGCGTCTGGGATTGGCGCATCCGGAAAAGTCAGCGCTGGGTTTCTTGACCAAGCACCTGTTGGTGAGCGAAAACCTCTACCAGAGCATCGTGGATTCCGGAAATCTCAAGCTCGACTCACCGACCGGCGACTTCCTTGTGAATCAATTGAAGGCCGGTTCCCTCGATGCTGTGATCGTCTATTACAGCAATGCCATGGCCGTCTCTTCGACCGGTGAGGATTTCGATCTCATTCACATCAATCGACCCAATGCCATCGCCACCCAGCCTTTTGCCGTGTCCCGGGAGTCGAAGCATGCCCATCTGATCAACCGATTCCTTGATGCCTGCGTCTCCGCCACCGGAAAGGAGCAGTTTCTGAAATACGGATTCCGCTGGGAGTTGAAAGATACAGCCTCCCCCGGTGCCAGTCCGTCGCCGCCTGCTCCGTGAAACGCGCCTTCCACAGTGGCGGGACGGACCTGCTTTTCTTCGCCGCATTGGTGTCCCTGGGGGGACTCTATCTGCTCCTTATTCTCGCGATGCTTTTCGCGGACATCTGGTATGCGGGCACTCATATCTCGGGGCAGGAGTTCATCGATCTTCTCAAGAACGAGCACATTCGCTATTCCATCTGGCTGACCCTGATCACCTGCACCATCTCGGCGCTTCTCTCGCTGCTGGTCGCGGTGCCGGCGGGCTACATCCTGTCTCGATACCGCTTCTGGGGAAAGACGCTCATCGATGCCATTCTCGACATTCCCATCGTGCTTCCTCCGCTGGTGGTGGGACTGAGTCTCCTGATCCTGTTCAACAAAATGCCGCCCGAGTTTCTCGGCCTCGGTTCCTTGGAGGACATCATCCGCAAATTTTTCGGTCCCAACGCAGGCGTCACCTACAAGATTCCCGCCGTCATCATTGCCCAGTTTTCCGTTTCCTGTGCTTTCGCCGTTCGCACGATGAGGAATACCTTCGACCAGATCTCGCCGCGGACTGAGCAGGTGGCGCGCACTCTCGGTTGCAGTCGGGGACGCGCCTTTTTCTCCGTGGTCATCCCGGAATCATGGCGCGGCATTTCCACCGCCGGGACCCTGGCATGGACCCGGGCGATGGGGGAGTTTGGCCCCATTCTGGTTTTCGCCAGTACTATCCGAGGACGCACCGAAGTGCTGTCGAGCACCGTGTTTCTCGAGATCAGTATCGGAAATCTGGAAGGAGCCGTGATGGTCTCCCTGCTCATGGTCACCATCGCCATCATCGTGCTGGTGGCGGTGCGGGCGTGGGACAAAGGCCAACAGCACCGATTGCTCATTTGAAACCGTATCATGATCGAAGTCGAAAACCTCAGCATCAAAGCCGGTGACTTTCGGCTCGAAGGCATCTCGTTCGAGATTCCGGCCGGGGGTTATGGCGTGCTGATGGGACGCACCGGTTGCGGCAAGACCACCATTCTCGAGGCGATCTGTGGATTGAAAGAAGTCACCGGAGGCACCATCCGGCTCGATGGCATCGACATGACCCGCATGCCGCCGAGTCGGCGGGGCATCGGATTCGTTCCCCAGGATGGCACCCTGTTCTCGACCATGACCGTGCGCCAGCACCTGGCCTTTGGGCCCAAGGTGCATCGATGGAAAAAAGAAAAGATCACTGAACGGGTGCAGGAATTGGCTCGCGAACTGGGCATCGAGTCTCTCCTCGGGCGCAAACCCTACGGACTCAGCGGCGGAGAACGTCAGAGGGTCGCCCTTGGTCGGGCCCTCGCCGTACGGCCGAAGGTCATCTGCCTCGACGAACCTCTCAGCGCTCTCGATGACAACACTCATGCCGAGATGACCTCGCTCATCAAACGCCTGGTCACCGATCATGGCATCACCGTTCTCCACATCACCCACAGTCATGCCGAAGCCGAGTCTGTGGCTGATCGCATCTTTCTGCTGGAGAATGGTAAACTGAGACCTGAGTGAGTCGGCAAGCGTATCGTTTTCCTCTATGAAACTCCCCCTGAAGATTCTGCTCTGTGTCATCCTCATCGAACTTGTTGGAGGAGCCATGGCCTTGACGATGGGGGATTCCTTGAAAGAATGGTATCCCGCTCTCAACAAGCCGCCCGGTACCCCGCCGAATTGGTTGTTTGGTCCCGCCTGGACCCTGCTCTATGGCCTGATGGGGGCGGCCGTCGCTCTCGTCTGGCATCGCGCCGAACCCGGTCCAGCCAAGCGCACCGCCCTGCAGTGGTTTGTCTTCCAGATGGTGCTGAACCTCGTCTGGACACCCGTGTTTTTCGGCTTTCATCAAATGCTCGCCGCCCTCGTGATCATCGTGAGCCTGTGGGTGGCGATCCTCATCACCATCCGCGCCTTTCGCCGGGTCGACGCCTTGGCCGGATGGCTCCTGGTCCCGTATTTGATCTGGGTCAGTTACGCCACCTATCTGAACGCCGGCAACTGGTGGCTGAATCGATGACCCCCGCGACAAAAGCCGACGCCTTCGTGGTGGCATTGCGAGATCACCTCGCCGACCACGCCGATCCGGAACGCGCCGCGCCCATGGCGGCCTATCTGAAAAACCAGTTTCCATTCTTTGGTATCGGAACCGAAGACCGCCGCCGTTTGCTGAAGGCATTCCTTGCCCAAAAGAGTGGCAGACCCGATGCCGACCTGGCGCGCCAGATCGCCCGTCGGTGCTGGCAGGAGCCGGAGCGGGAACTCCACTACTGCGGTCAGGAAATTCTCGAAATTCGGAGCAAGGTGCTGACGCCCGATGATTTCCCCCTGGTCGAGCACCTCATCACTACCCACGCTTGGTGGGATACCGTTGACTTCCTCGCGACCAAGATCGTCAGTCCCATCCTTCGTCGGCACCGGGAGAGCTTGGCGCCCACCTGTGAGGTGTGGCTGGAATCAGGAAACCTCTGGCTGCAACGCACCGCTTTGCTCTGTCAGTTGAAATGGAAAACCGAGACAGACAGGGAAGTCCTCGCGCATGCCATCGAACGAACCCGAAAGTCGCCCGAGTTTTTTCTCCGAAAAGCCATCGGCTGGTCCCTCCGAGAAATGGCCCGGACCGATCCCGCGTGGGTCATCGATTTACTGGGCCGCATCGAACTCTCTCCCCTCAGTCGCCGCGAGGCATCCAAGCATCTGTGAAGCATTCAAACCCGCCATCAGGCAAGTTCTGAAAGCCGCCATATTCCTCCGGGGTGATGAAAAGGTGGTCCGGGACGGGCAATTGTCGTTCGCATCGCCTCGAATGCCCCGGCCTCCGGCGTGTCGGGACGCCGCGTTCTACCTGGAGGAGCCGTTCTTCTGGGCGGCTTGAGCGGTTTCTTTGTGGGCCTGCTGGACCCAACCCTGGAGCAGGGCGATTCGGGCTTCGGCCTGGAGGATGTCGATGATCTGGTCGCGGACCTCGATCAGTGGCGGGGTGGTGGTGTCTTTGCGCTCGGTGACATTGAGGATGCGATAGTGGGTGTCGTCTTCGATCACTTCGCTGAACTCCCCAGCTTCGAGGGCGAAGGCGGCGGCCTCGAGATCCTCACGCAGGTCGCCGCGTTTGATCCAGCCGCGCACGCCGCCTTCGTCGGCGGAGGAATCGCTGGAATAGGCCTCGGCGGCGAGGGCGAAATTGCTGCCGTTGTTCAGACGTCGGCGCAGGGTCTCGGCGAACTCGGGTGGCGCGGCGGCTTTGTCGACGGAGATCATGCGCAGGTGGATGGGGCCATCGCTGAACTGATGAGGGTGGGCCTGATAGTAGGCTTCGATCGCTTCGTCGGAGGGGACCTCGGGGGCGGGAAGTTCGCGTTTCATCTGGCGAAAGCCGACGAGGATCTGTCGCATGAGGGTTCCCTGATCCCTTTCTCCCTGAGCCATGGCGAAGCGGGCGAGCCAGACGGCGCTGCGGTCGGGTTGGCCCAAGTCGCTGTAGGCCTGGGCGAGGTTCGAATAGGGGTAGGAATTCTCGGGTTCGAGTTCGATGGCCTGGAGGAAGTGGGGGATGGCGTCCTCGGTTTTTCCCAACTGCATCAGGGCATGGCCGAGGTTGGAATGGGCGGAGGGATACTTGGGATCGAGTTCGATCGCGCGCCTGAGCGAGGCGATGCCTTTTTCGGCATCTCCCTGCATGGATAGGGCAGCGCCGAGAACGGCATGGGCGGCGGCAAAGTCGGGATCGAGCTCGATGGCGCGACGGCAGGCTTCGGCAGCTTTGTCGAGATCTGCTGTCCTGGTGTAGGCCACGCCGAGGTTGGCAAAGGCGGCGACATGCGAGGGATTGAGTTCGGTGGTTCGCAGGAGCGACGCGATGGCGTCTT
Organism: Verrucomicrobiia bacterium; assembly: GCA_020440025.1. Taxonomy (GTDB): domain Bacteria; phylum Verrucomicrobiota; class Verrucomicrobiia; order Verrucomicrobiales; family DEV007; genus JAEUHH01. The sequence continues at coordinate 24,905 of JAGROX010000058.1, read as the reverse complement.
CCATTTCTCCCTGTTGGATCAGGGCCACGGCGAGTTGGTAGTGGGCGGCGGCAAGTTCGGGAGCGAGTTCGATGGCCCGCCGGAAAGCGGCGAGCGCCTTTTCTGTTTCGCCTCGCTTGGCCCAAGCATTGCCGAGGTGGGAATGGGCGGTGGCGAGGGAGGGATCGAGGGCGATGGCTTGCTCAAGTGAGGTGATGGCGTCCAAGGTTTTGCCCTTTTTGCTCAAGGCGAGGCCCAGGCTCTCATGGCCGATGGCCAGACTCGGGTCCATCTCGGTGGCGTGACGATAGGCGGCAATGGCCTTATCGGATTCACCGAGTTCCGAGTGGATGCTCCCGACCAGCAACGATCCGGTGGCCAGTTCGGGAAATTTCTCCCGAAAGGCTTCGGCCTGAACCAATGCCTCGGCGAAGTCGCCGCTCTCGACGGCTTTGTCAAAAGCGCGGTATTCAGCAGAATCATCAGGCTCGGGCGGTGAGCAACTGACCAGCATCTGAATCGCCATCAGCAGAAGCACCGAGAGGTGGATCGCGTGGTGGCGGTTCAGTGGGGTGAGTTGCAGAAACATGGGGATTGGATAAGGGGATAGAGAGTAGAGGATAGAGGGGAAAGGGGAAAGGGTGAAATAGGGGGGGCTGGACCAGAGGTCGGTAGGAAGCCCAGGCCCTTGAACTCCAGAGGACGGATGATCTGGCGTTTAGGTTCTTGGGGTTACCTCTATAACGGTAAGATTGATTTCGTGATCGAGAGACGGTAGTCTTTGGAGCATCCGATGGGCACGGCGACCGGCTTCGTTGTGATGAATGTAGCTGGTTCCAGCGCTTCTCTGGAAATGATGGCCGGGAACGTGAGAGGTTGAGGGATTTTTTTTGGCTCATGTCATGAACACGCATTTTTTCTCCATGACCTGCCGCTGCCTGTTGACCTTGGGCGCAGGCTGGCTGTTGGGCGGGGATATTGCGGCAGCGGAAGACAAGGAGGCTGTCGCGTTTTTTGAAAGCCGCATCCGTCCCGCGCTGGCGGAACATTGCTATGGCTGTCACTCGATCAAAGAAGGAAAGTCCAAAGGCGGTTTGCGGGTCGACGATCGAGAGGCGTTGTTGCGGGGTGGAGATTCGGGTCCGGCAGTGGTACCGGGGAAACCGGGTGAGAGTTTGCTCTACACGGCGATGCGACGGGACGATCCGGATCTGGAAATGCCGCCGCGGAAACCGAAACTGGCAGATCGGGTCATCGCCGATTTCGAAACCTGGATTGCGGGCGGTGCCATCGATCCCCGCGAACCAACCGACAGTGTGGCGAGCGCGGCGGGGGATCTGGAGAGCCGCAAGCAGCACTGGAGCTATCGGGCACCGGAGCCTTCCGCGCTGCCGACGGTGAAGGCCAACGATTGGCCGATCTCGGAGATGGATCATTTCGTGCTCGCCAAACTGGAGTCTCAAGGGCTCGCTCCTTCGCCGGATGCGGATGCAGTGACGCTCCTGCGCCGACTCAGTTTTGATCTGACAGGGCTGCCGCCATCGCCGGAGATGGCGGCGGGGTTCACGCTGGATCGACTTGAGGGGGTGGTCGATGAAATGCTGGCGTCGGATGGTTTCGGAGTGCGCTGGGGCCGTCACTGGCTGGATGTGGCCCGATTTGCCGAGTCAAACGGCAAGGAGGCCAACGTGACCTATCCTCACGCCTGGCGGTATCGCGACTATGTGATTGATGCGTTCAATGACGACCTGCCCTATGACCGCTTTCTCCTGGAACAACTGGCGGGTGATCTGCTTCCGGCTGATTCGGAGGCTCAGCGCGCCCGTCAACTGATCGCGACGGGCTTTCTGGCCTTTGGCCCCAAGGGGCTCACCGAGGGCAATCAGGTGCAGTTTGCGGCCGATGTCGCCGACGAACAGATCGACGCGTTTTCCCGCGCCATGCTGGCGAGTTCACTAGCCTGTGCCCGGTGTCATGATCACAAGTCCGAGCCGTTTGCGATGACGGACTACTATGCGCTGGCGGGTATTTTCAAAAGCACCGAGACGCGATTCGGCACTTGGGTGGATTCCGAGAGTAGTCAGGGGAGTAAACTGGTCCGACTGCCGTCGCTGCCGGGGCAGCTTATCCCGAATCGTTCGATCACCAAGAAAGAGCTGGAAACCTTGCATGAACGGCTGGCCAAGCTGAATGCGGAGGAAGTGGCGGCCCGAGCCGAAGCGGAGAAGGCGCGTGCTGAGGGTGTCGATCTCCAGAAGAGTTTCAATGAGATGCTGGGCAATGCGCTGCGGATCATCTGGTCTCGGGGGCCCATCGTCGGACAGCTGGACACGGTCGATGAAGCCGGCAATGCGCTGCCTCTATGCATGGGGGTGCAGGAGGCGGAGCAGAAGATCGATTCACCCCGATATGAGCGCGGGGAGATTTCTCACCCGGCTGAGACGGTGCCGCGCGGCGTGCCCACGATCTTTGGGATCGATCATGAGGGCGTGTCGGACGCCGAGGCGAGTGGTCGGCTTCAGCTGGCCCAGTGGGTGACCGATTCCCGCCATCCGCTGACGGCCCGGGTGATGGTGAATCGCGTCTGGAGCCACTTGTTTGGGGCCGGTCTGGTGGCGACGGTGGACGATTTCGGGCATACGGGAGCGAAGCCCAGTCATCCGGCGCTGCTCGATTCTCTGGCGGTGAAGTTTCAGCAAAATGGATGGTCAGTGAAAGCCCTGGTGCGGGAGTTGGTGCTGTCCCGGACTTATCGACAGGCCTCTGACTGGAGGGGTGACTGTTTCGAAAAAGATCCCGACAACGAGCTGCTGTGGCGGATGCCAAAACAACGTCTCGATGCCGAGGCCATCCGAGACGCGATGTTGGCTGTGTCTGGTGAGCTAGATCGTTCGCCGCGACCGGGATCGTTGGTGGCGGAATTGGATCGTCAATCGGTCGGCATGATCGGTTTCAACAAGGCCCTGCCCAACGATCTCGATGGCTCGCTCCATCGTGCCGTCTATCTGCCGGTGTTGCGCGATCAGTTGCCCGACGTGTTGAAGCTGTTCGATTTTGCCGAGCCCAGTCTGGTCACCGGAAGTCGGGACGCGACCAATGTGCCGCCTCAGGCGCTCTATCTGATGAACAGCGACTTTGTTAGGGCTCGGGCCGAGGGGCTGGCCCGGCGAATCTCGACCGAGGCCGATACGCCGGGTGCGCAGATCAAGCGGGCCTATGAGTTGTGTTTCAACCGGCTGCCCGATGACGAGGAAACTCGGCTGGTGAATGGTTATTTTGAAGGAGTCGACGCCACCTCTCGAGAGCCGCGCCTGATCGCCTTTTGCCAAGCCCTGCTGGCCAGTGCTGATTTCCGCATTGCTGATTGATCATGAAAACTGAACTTTCCTCTTTCACCCGCCGCGAGGCATTGCGCAGCTCATCGATGGGCCTGGGCTGGCTGGCGTTTTCTGCTTTGGCGGCACGAAGCGGTCGCGCGAATGAATCGGTATCGAGCGGATTGGTTCCCAAGTCGACGCATTTCCCGGCGCGCGCCAAGCATGTCATCATGCTGACCATGCGGGGTGGTCCGTCGCATGTCGATCTGTTGGACTACAAGCCGGAGTTGGAGAAAAACAGCGGCAAAACCGCGAGTGTGGGCCGCGATTCCTTCGGTGCGAAACTGCTCGGACCCGCGCATCCTTTCGCTCGCTATGGAAAGTCCGGGCTTCGCCTGTCCAGTCTGCTGCCCCACATCGGCGAGCATGCCGACGATCTCTGCGTGATCAATTCCATGCACACCGATGTGCCGAACCATTCGCCAGCCTTCGTGCAGATGCATACCGGCAGCTTTCAGTTCGTCCGGCCATCCATGGGCGCCTGGTCGGTCTACGGTCTGGGAAGTGAGAACGAGAATCTTCCTGGCTTCGTGACCTTGAATCCACCGGCGGGCGATGGCGGTGCCCGGAACTATGGCAGTGCCTTTCTGCCCAGTATCTGCCAAGGCACCCGACTGGGGGGAAGTCAGTTGCCGGCTCTCTACGCGGCGCTTTTGAAACAGCAGGAAGCCCCGGGACCGCCGATGAAGAACATTGCCAATGCCCATCTTTCGGCAGCCGAGCAGCGGCGGCAATTGGATCTGATCCGCGGCTTGAATCAGGCCCGGTTGCGGCGCGATCCGCATCAACCGGAAGTCGAAGGGATGATCGAGTCTTTCGAACTCGCCTTCCGCATGCAGAGCGAGGTTCCCGGAGTCTTGGACCTCGGCACCGAATCACCGGAAACGCTGGCACTCTATGGCATCGGGGGGGGCAATGACATTTTCGCCCGCCAGTGCTTGCTCAGTCGCCGTTTGGTCGAGGAAGGCGTGCGCTTTGTCGAAATCGCTTCGCCGGAAGGTTGGGATCATCACGCGTTGCTTACCGCGAATCTGAAAAAGTCCTGCGAATCGGTTGATCGCGCGGTCGGTGCCTTGTTGGCCGACCTGAAACGACGGGGCCTGCTGAAAGACACTTTGGTCATCTGGGGCGGGGAGTTTGGGCGCACTCCCTACGCCCCTGGAATCGACGGGCGGGATCACAATCACAAGGGCTTCTCCCTATGGATGGCCGGGGGCGGTGTCAAAGGAGGAATCAACTACGGGGCCACCGACGAGATCGGCTACGAGGCGATGGAAAATCCCATGCACATCCACGACTGGCACGCCACCGTGATGCATTTGCTCGGACTCGATCACAAGCGACTGACCTACCAATATGGCGGCCGCAATTTCCGTCTCACCGAGACCTCCGGAGAAGTGGCGACTGCGATTCTCGCCTGAGGTGGTTTCTTGTGGGGCGAGTCACTTTGGTAAAGTATCGAGAAATGTTGGATCAAAGGTGAGTGGCTGCGGGATTGGGGAATTGCCAGAAGGTCCTGACGTCGATTCTGAAGATAAGATTCGCTTTCTCTCCGAGGGGATGGTCTGCTGTTAGGGCTTGCCAGTATCGGGATCTCGGTGAGGCGGTCGCGAACTTACGATTTTACCCTTGTTGGGGTGCTTCGGGACTTCTCGACCATCCTATCTCACCGATCGATCCCTGGTTCATTCTGGAGCTTTTTCATGCCTCGCCATTTCGGCGGCGTGATCAATCCGGCGGGTGTGGCTTTGGTCTTTCGAGGCGTCCACGCGATCGGGGCGTGTCTCTCACTCGGTCTGCACAAGGTCTCCCAAGAATACTGACATCCATGAAAACCAACGGCATTTTACTCGCCCTTTTCCTGAGCTTCGGCGCGGGGATCACCGCCACGCAGGCGATTACTTTCACGGTGGAAACGGTCGCCGACACCGGAGCGGGCTCGCTGCGTCAGGCGGTGATCGATGCGGCGGCGCTGGCGGGTGAGGACACGATCGTTTTCGATGGAGGTCTGAATGCCGGAACGATCCTGGTGAATTCCGAGATCGTGATCGATGATCAGGATGGGGTGATCATCGATGCCAGCGGACTCGCAGACGGGATCACCCTGGATGGCGGGACGGGCACCAACCGGATCTTTGCAGTGGTCACGAGTAGCGCTTATGGCACGGCGGCGGTCTTGAAACATCTCACGCTGACTGGAGGCAGTGGAACTGGGGCGCTGTTCAGCGGGAATGGCGGCGCGATCTTGGTCAATAATGGTTCCCTGGAGATGACCGACTGCGTGTTCTCAGGAAACACGGCATCGGGTAGAGGCGGGGCAATCTGTGCAAATGGCCATGGCGTTACCATTGATCGTTGTACCTTCACCGGCAATTCGGCATCAGACAACGGAGGTGCTTTCGCGAATGGTTTCAACAGTTCCGACGGGGTGGCCGTCCTGACTCAGTGCACCTTCACCGGCAACTCGGCGCTGAATTCCACCAATGGAGGAGCGATCTACAATCAGGCCACGACCACGCTGGTCCATTGCACGGTCTCGGACAATTTTGCCGAGAACGCGGCGGGAGGCATTTCGGGGGTGTCGTCTGGCATCCTGACGCTGGATCGCTGCCTGGTAGCGGGTACTTTGACACCGTTTGCGGGCTCGAAAGACGTGAGAAATAGCGGCAATCTCACTCTCATCGGGATCAATCATGTGATCATCTTGAATAATTCCGGAAGCATCACGGGATCGGGCAGCCTCAGCACGGAAGACCCTCTGTTGGTGGCGCTGGCAGACAATGGCGGCTACTCGCAGACCATGGCTCTCCAGAGAGGAAGTCCGGCCATCAATGCCGGCACGGGATCGGGGATCACGAGTGATCAGCGGGGATTTCCTCTCAGTGGAACCGCCGATCTCGGGGCTTTCGAGTATCAGCAATCGAGCAATGCGGATCTCACCAGTGTGACGCTGAGCGACGGGACGCTGTCCCCGAGCTTTGACAATGGGACCACCAGTTATACCGCGGTGGTCGTCGCGGATGTGACGGAACTGACGCTCACGCCCACGGCGGTTGATAGTGCGACCAGCATCCTGGTAGGTGGCGATCCGGTGATCTCGGGAAATCCGAGTGCCGCTCAGCCGGTCGCCTTGGGTGAGACGGTGATCACGATGGACGTGACGTCGGAGGATGGCAGTCAATCGAGGTCTTTCACGTTTACGATCACGCGACTGCCGGCGGATACGGATTCTGACGGCAACGGGTTCACCGACCTTCAGGAGTATCGGCTTTGATCTGATGGTGGATCCCCTATGCCTACCAGGGGCAGTTTGAAGCGCTAGTCGAAGACGCGAGCCTGCCGGTAGGAAAAGTGAATCTCCTGATCACGAGGCCAGGTATTTTCACGGCAGTGATGGAACTGCAGGGAGAGCGTCGACGCGCGAAGCGAGGCGCCTATACCAATCCCCCGGTGGGGAACTCGCAGAGTGTCACCATCGATTTTCCTGCCGTGGGAACCCTCTACCCCGCCACCATGGTCGAGATGATCATCGACCGAGATTCCGATCTCGTCACCGGCAGTCATGGGCCGGAGACGCTCCGGGGATTTCGTTTGGCCAAGCCGGGGCGGATGCCGAGGCAGCCGGTGACGGTGGCGTTGGAAAATGATGTGGCCGGAGACCGTGTCAGTGATCCAGCGGGCACGGGCTTTGCCAGAGGCTCAGCCAATGGTCGCGGGAAGCTGCCGCTTCTGGTTTTTCTCGGAGATTGCCAGCGTTTTGCCACCACGCTCTGCCTGTCGCAGACCAATCAGTCGGTCGTCTTTGTGCAGCCGTATCCGGACAAGACCGAATCCTTTTTTGGCGGGATCATCACCATCGGCGACATTGGGATGCCGGGGCGCGGTGGCTCTGTCGAGAGCGAGACGGCAGGCCTGCAATGGCGCAAGATCGCCCGGGAAAGGGACCGCAGTTACCCGCTCGGTATCGGACTGAGTTCCCCTCTGGGAGTCACGGGCAATGTGAGTAAATGGGTGCCGATGCCATCGGCCCACGGAGTGGCATTGTCACTGGGGTTGGACTCACGCCGGGTGTTGGCGAGCTTTCTGGCTCCGCCAGTGATGGCATTGCTACCCGAAATGCTCAGCCTACGGAACGGCTACTCGCTGGTTCGTATCACTCCTTCGAGTGCCGTACCGTGGGTAGTTCGCGCCAATCCGCGCTTGGGGACATTGGCCGGTCGGATGACTCTGCCTGCCCCTGCGGTGAATTCGCGAGTCAGCGGTGTGTTGCTCCAAGATCAGAGCTTTGGTTTTCAGATCGGCGTCGGTCTCGTCAAGATTCCCATTTTGGGCTCGGTGCCGGGATCGTTTGAGACGATGGGGCTCAATCTGGACAATGCCAATCGTATTTCCGGCAACTAGTCCGCGTTCCCCTCATTCTCGCCAACGGTCGAATCGGATCAAATGTCGGGCTGGTTTTCGGTGCGGATCCGGAAAGTCTTGCCGGAGGCGCCGAAGGTGAACATGCCTGCCGTGTCCACTCAACCGGCACAGAAGCGATCGATGTCCTTGAGCCGTCCAAACACCACGAGACGGTCTCCGGACTTGAGCTTGGTTTCCGGTTCGGGAGTCCCGAGGACGGAGAAGCCCTCGTCGTCGCGATCGAATGAATAGTCTTTCGGATTGGGGCGACGGATGGTGACCACGTTGAGCTTGAATTTTTTTCTCATCTCCATCTCCGCGATGGAGGAGCCGTCGAACTTCTCGGGTAGTGCCAGTTCGACGATCCCGTGATCGGCATCAAGACCGAAGTAACGCATCACGGCCTCGTTGGTGAGCTGTCTGGTGAAATAGGTGGCGGCCAGTTTCTCGGCCCGAATCTTTCCGGTGACCTGCATGAGTCCGAGGATGTGATCATGCACCTCATTGATGACCCGCGTGTAGATCTTTTTCACTCCCAGAGTCTGGCAATGGGCGGTGATCATGAGGCTGGATTCGAAATCTTCCCCGATGGCGACGATGGCGGTGTCGACGTCATCGACGCCGAGTTGGCGCAGGGCTTCGATGTCGGTTCCGTCCGCTTCGGCGGCAAGGTCTGAGAGATCCTGGATGTCCCGGAGATTGGCGACATCGGAATCGATCGCGATCACCTCCTGACCATCGTGAACCAATTCGCGGACCAGGGCTGATCCAAAGTATCCGAGTCCGATGACGGCAAATTTCATGAGCGTTTTAGGTTTTGGGGGAGATCAAGAAACGGTCGAGTGGGTGGGGGCATTTCAGTTCAGTGGCAAGTTGCCGTCGGGTAGTTCGTAGCGCCGAGGTACGGAGGCACCTGCGATGGTCAGCACGAGCGTGAGGAGGCCGACACGACCGGCGAACATGCTGAGAATGATCACCAGCTTGCTGAAGGTATCAAGGTCAGCGGTGATGCCGCGGGAAAGGCCAGCGGTTCCGAACGCGCTGAAGCACTCGAAAATGATGTCTGATGGATCTAGCTCGGGATTTGACCAACTGAGCAACAGAATGGACAGCGCCACCCAGAGCAGCGAAAGCACGATGGTCGCGGTACAGCGTTCGACGATGGGTTTGGGAATGCGTCGATTGCGAATCTGCAGCGACTGGTGGCCACGAATCAGTCGGCCAAGTTCACCGACCGCCACGGCAAAGGTGGTGGTTTTCACGCCTCCTGCGGTGCCGCCCGGGCTTCCGCCAATGAACATGAGAAAACACATCAGCACGACGGCGGCAAACGAATAGCTGCCGAAGTCGGCAATGTTGAAGCCTGCGGTCCGAGCGGTGACGCTGTTGAATACCGCTTCCCACAGATGATCTCCCGACAGATTCCAGTCGGCTGCGAGAAAAAAGACCACGGCGCCACCCAGCAGCAGGATTGCCGTCGTTCGCAATGCCAGTGGTGTGTGCAATCGAACGCTTTGCTGGAGGTAGATCTGGGAAAGTCGACGGGAACGGCGGAAGGGAATTCGAAGCAGTTTCGCGATTCCCCGGGCCAGCAGCGGAGGCAGATCGTGCAACACGGCGAAGCCAATCCCGCCCACGATGATGAGCATCATGATGGTCACCTGCAGCGATCGATTTTTCGCAATGATCGGGTCGGCGAGACCGTCCGAGAAAGTTGAGAAGCCTGCGTTGCAAAAGGCGGAGGCAGAATGGAAGATCGCGTCGAACACCTCTCGCCCGGGTCGAGCCGGTTGCGAGGCCCACGACCAATGGATGAAAAACGCACCCAGCGCTTCGATCAGAAGGGTCACGACGACAATTCGGGCCACGAAATGCCCCATCGCGCCGACGTTGTCCTCGCTGAACAGTTCCCTCAACTTGGCGCTGTCCCGGAGCGTGATGCCCTGACCTACGATCAGCGACATGAAATAGGTTAGCGTCATGATACCGAGCCCGCCGGCCTGGATCATGAGTAGAATGACCACCTGCCCCTGAGATGTGAATGCCGTCTCGGTATCGACGACGATCAATCCCGTCACACAGATCGCGCTGGTGCTGGTAAATAACGCATCGAGCCAGGTGATTCCTTCTGTGGTCGCCTGTGGTGTTTTCAGCATCAGCGTTCCCACCACGATGGCAGCGGCAAAGCTTCCCACGAAAAGCACGCCTGGCTTGGCCTTTTGGAGAAATCTGGATCGGGTCATTCCCAGTAAGCGAAGGCCGAAGGGAACGACGAGGGAAACCTGGACCACGACGAGAGCGATCAGGGCCGCGCTCCGGGTCGCGAGATGTTCGCCCAACCAGTCACGCAGAGGGCGTTCCAGGCCCGATCGTCCCAACGCGAGAACAATGAGCGCGCCAAGAATGAAGAAACGTTTCAGCGTGGATTGTGAGCGATCCCGCCAGGCGAGGCCGGCTTCGACCACGAGGGCAAGGAGCACCAATCCCCAGGTAAACCATTCCGCGAAGCGGGCGTGACCGGTGGTGAAAGGCCATCCCAGCTCCCAGACCAGCATCGCTGTCGCCGCAACCCCGATGACGGCCTGCAGAATCAGCAGACGTACCACAAGAGGAGCCAATTTCTGGTTGGGATGGAGGGAGGGCGGTTCGATGAAACCTACTTTGGGTGACAACAGAGTTGAATTCAACTGTCAGGGGCCGGGGAGGGATGTTGGTCGTGTCTTCCTGATCTTATTCGCAATTCGATGATCCTTTTCGTTGCCGGATCTCGCATGAATCGATTGAATGAACACTTCCATGCCTGCGACGCCGCCGAATCGGGCTGAAACAATTTTCGGCGTGGTTATGGATCTTCCGCCTGAAGCCCGCGAGGAAAGTCTGCTCGCCACCTGCAAGGATGATGCGGCGCATCCTCATCGAAAGGGCTCGTCGCAAGTTGGCCGCGAAACGTGGTGGTCGGGCGGGGCATCTCGATGCCGATGAAATCGAGATCGGCGCGCCAACTGGGAAGGAGGAAATCTCTGCGCCCACGGCGAAACGTGACTGGACCAATTTGCCGAGAAGGCCTCGACGAGTCCGTCAACCTGACTATTGAATTCGATAGATCGCCGAATCGGAACGAATCAGCAAGGTTCCATCCAGTGCGACAGGGGACGCCATGAGCTGGCCGTCGAGTTGGTTCTCGGCGAGAACTTGGAAGGTCTTGCCGGGAGCGATGACGGTGACCATGCCCTCCTGGTTGGCGAGGTAGATACGACCGTTGGCGAGCAGGGGCGATGCGGAGTAGTTGCCGGGGATGCGCTCGGTCCAGTGAATGGCCCCGGTGGCGGCGTCGAAAGAGGTGCCGATGCCTCCGTCCTGAATGACGAAGAGTTCATCGCCGATGAGCAGGGGGCTGGGCTTGGCGGGAATGCGCTTGGATTCCTTCCACGCGACCTGATCGGGCTGGTCGGTGATGTCGCCAGTGCCGTCGGGTCTCACAGCCCAGAGTTCGGGTTTACCGAAGCCGGTGGAAATGAACACGAGCCCATTTTTCTCATCGTAGATGGGACGGGGAACGACCGAGAATCCGCTGCCGTGATCGAGACGCCAGAGTTCCTTGCCGGTGGCGGGATCATAACTGACGAGCCACTGGGAACCCATGCAGACGAGTTGGTGACGTCCGGTTTTGTCGGTGATGGCGATGGGGGTGCAGTAGGCCTTTTTCTGATCGCCCTTCTCGGCACGCATCTCGGGGCGATCGGTTTTCCAAAGGGTTTCGCCGGTGTTCTTGTCGAGAGCGATGACATATTGCTGATCAACGCCATCGTTGATGAGGATGAGTCGATCGCCATCGATGAAGGGCGAGCTGCCGGGGCCGACGCTGTGTTCCAGGGGGAATTTTTGACTCCAGACCGTCGCGCCGGTCGTGGTGTCCAGACAAAGCGTGCCGTAGGTGCCGAAGTGACAGAAGAGTCGGTCGCCATCGAGGACCGGAGTCGGCGAGGCGTAGCTGTTCAGGGCATGAATGGCGTCCGGCGCATCGACGGTGATGAGGTCGATGGTGCGTTCGATTTTGCCGGTCTTAAGATCGAGTTCCAGCACCTGGAGCTTGATGTTCTTGGCGATCTGACGGGCCTTGAAGGTCTTGGGATCTTCGCCGGTGGCGGTGAGCATCTTCTCTCGTTCCTCCTCGGTCGGCATGACCTCGATGGCGGTCGTCAGCCAGATCTTGCCCTTGTCGGTGACGACGGGTGAAGACCAGCCTTTGCCGGGAACGGACGTTTTCCAGGCGATGTTTTCGCTTTCGCTGAAGCGCAAAGGCACGTCATCGGCGGAGGCGATGCCATTGCCATCGGGACCCCGGAACTGTGGCCAAGGATGGATGTCGGCGGATGCGGCGAAGGGCAGGCAAAGGCCGAGAAGAGCGAGGCTGAAGAGAGACGGGGATTTCACGTTGAAAGCGAAGCAGAAAAAGCAGGGCCTGCAAAACGCAATCGGTCGTGAAGAGGGCACGTCTTGGCGTGAGGGAGGGGAAGCAGGAATTGGGAATCGGGAACTGGGATTCAGGGAGAGACTTACCTGACCTCACCTTTTTCAGGAAGGTAGGGCGCTTAGGGCGCTCAGTCCCTTGAGTGCCGGTGGCCGGGTGGACTCTCGCGGGATGGGAATCCCACGAGGAGGGGCATGGCTTGGGAAAGCCATGCTACGGAGGAGGAGATGATCAGCCCGCGATGGCGGCGGGAATGCTGAAGCCGTATTTCCAGGTCAGGCCGATGTAGGCGGAGACGAAGCCGATGAGCAGACCGACGAGGATGGCATTGCGGGGAGCGAGCACGCCGCGTTTGGCGAGCATGAGGAGGGAGCCGAGACTGACCCAGAGCATGACTTTGATGACGATCCAGATGGGGAAGCCGATCCCGAGTTTCGCCTGCATGCCGAAACCGGAGATGAGGAGAAGCAGCAAGCCGGCACCATGCAGGATGGCGACCATTTTCATTCGGGGTTGCTGGTCGTTTCCGTAGGTGAGAAATCCGCCGATGCCGGTGAACAGGCAGATGAGACCGATGACGTGGATGATCTTATAAAATTCGGGAGACATGGCTGATGGGGTGTGACGAACGATGAATGAAAATGCGAGCGTCTCCAAGGGTAGTCAACTGACGGGAGATGGAAAGGGCGAAATATGAGGAATCCAAAAGGAGGCCAACTCAAAAACAGGAGGAAACCGTGAAGTTTCATAATTGCGAAACTTATCAAAAAAGCATTGCAATTATGAAAATTAAGAGACAGGATGAGGGCGAACTTGAATCTCACTTCTACCTGCCATGAACCTGATTCCATCTCCTCCAATCGCTCGCTTCTTCACCGCCGCGCTCTGTGCCGGTTCTGCCATTTTGCTCTCTTCCGGCACCAGCTTTGCCGCTGGGTCGTCGACTTCACTGTCGTCAGATCCCTTTGTGGGAGTGGCGATGACGCACGACTCCACCCTGAACGACATCGTTCGGGAAATCCCCATCATCTCTTGGCGTCACAAGGATGCGATCGCGGGCCTGAGTGCCATTCAGGAGCAGATGCTGCTGCACGAACGCAAGATGCGAGGCGAAGGGTTGCCGGAACGCCATCGGGCGCTGTTTTCGCAGAATTACTCCACCATCGTGACGGCGATCGTGGATGATCGTATCACGATGTGCTACGGACGCGAGTTGTTGGACGTGCATCGACAACTGCTCGCCAAGGCCTATGACTGGCAGCGTCGGCCAAATCCGGCTCAGGAGTATGGCGATGTGATCATCCTGGCGTTGGAAGAATTGCAGGCCGAGCTCGGCGAAAATTCGCAATCGCTGGCGATGGTGCCTGAATGCGTGCGAACGCCAATGGTGAAAGGGCATCAACTCTGGGTCGAGGAGATGCTGCAATTCGGAAGTCACTGTCGCTCGCTGAGTCGAGGCGAACTCGGGGCTCTGCGACTTTCAGCGGCACGCCTGGAGCGTTTTGAGAGCTATTACAAGCGCGATGGTCACCTGACCCGGATCGAGCGTCAGAACCTCCACGAGCGCCTTTTGGATTTAAACCAGGAGTTGATTGAAGCGTTGAAACTCTGAAAACCGCGCGCGGCGCGAATCAGGGATTGCCACCAGGGGTGGGATTGGGGTTTTCTTTGCGGCTCCATCCTGTTTACTGTAGTCATCATCGTGGCCCCGACACTCCCGAAACCTCAAAGAAACCGATCTCGACCCGGACGACGTCTGACGTCGTGGTCGCGCGGGGCGGTGGCGGGGCTTTTGGCGGTGTTGACCCTGCCGGTAGTTTCGGCCCAGGAGGAGGCGGTCAAGCTTCAGGAGATTCCCCAGAATTTCGAACTCTGGCAGGATGGCGAGGGCTTTCTCTGGCAACTGACGAAGTCCGGCGGTCTGGGCTCGGGAGACACGTCCTATTTCCAGGCGGCGCTGGCCCTATTCATCAAGGGCCAGGCCTTTGCCGCAGATTCGGGTCAGCGTTTCGACGGGGGAGAACCCAACGACGAGGGGGCTCATGTCGAACTCGGACAGGATCTGGCCGATCTGAAGGTGGTGCGCGATGTGTGGTTCGACCGGGATCGCTCGGCGGTGCGGGTGCTGGATACTTTTGAGAACAAGACGGCGCGGCGCATCACGTATCGGATTGATCTGAAAACGGCCTATCAGAATCCGTGGCAGGATCTGCATGGAAGCGAGGGGCGTATCCTCGGAGCAAGTCCGGGTTCGGGACTGGGGCCACGCGACTTCGGAGTACTGGTGAAATTTGGCACGTCCGAAGGCCGTCACGACACCTTGTTCGTCACCTCCAGCGAACGCGACGCGCAGGCACCGATGATTTCCTATTCTTCCAACCTGAGAGAGCTGACCTTCAGCTACGATCTCGACATCGAGCCGGGGAAAAAGGCCGCGCTCCTTCACTGGGTGGTGCAGCGAAATTTGCAGGTGCCCGGCGACGCCGAGGATGCGCTGCGTCCGCTCTATCAACGTCGCCAACTGATCGATCCGAGAGTCGCCGATGATCTGGTGGCCTCGATTCGAAATTTCGATGCTCAGTCCTTTCCTAAGGCCGGGACCCAGCCCTTCGATCTCGAGGGAATGGTGAGCCTGAACGCAGTGCTGGAACCGCTGGGCGTGGTGCGGCGAAGCGACGATGTGCTGTGGATTTCCCCGGAAAATCAGCTGGCGGGCGTGGTGAATGAGAAGGCGACACTGCGGGTGAAAACGGCCTGGGGCGAACACGAGACCAGCATTGCCAAAGTGGCGGCGATTCAGGGTGGCGGTGGACTCGGGCGGACGCCTCGGGTGTTTTTGCGCGATGGCCGGGTCTGGTCGGGCGCAGTGACGGCCACGGATTTGACGATGAAAATTGCCGAAGGCTGGGAGGTAGAAGAACTGCGTCCCGAGGAATTGAACCTGCTGATGCTGAGGGTCGGAGCCGATGACGGGCGACCCACGGATAGGGCCGGGCTGTTTGTGGAATTGCGAACCGGCGACGTGCTGGCGATCGGTGGTGAGAGTGCCGCGCTCAAGGTGCTGACGCCATGGGGAGAAGATGAGGTGCCGCTGAAATCGTTGCGGGAACTTCACTATGCGACGGGATCGGTGGCACCACGGTTTCGCCTGTTGCGGGACGATGGTTCCTTGCTGACGGTTTTCCTGGGAAGCAGTGATCTGACCTGGCACGAGGTGGGCGCCGAAAGTGGAGCCGAGGCCATGGTGATCTCCCCGGTCACGGTGTCGGGTGCCTGGCAGCCGGGTCATCGGATGGGGAAGGCGGGAGGTGACATGGTGGACGAGTGGTTTGATCTCGATGATGCCGCCTCTTCGTCAGGTGGCGAACTTCCCGAGTCGGCGGTGCTGCTTTCGGGAAACAATCTGCTGAGCGGAACGTTGGCGATGGAATCGCTGAATCTGGTATCGGGCGCGGCGGTGACGCCGATCGATCCCGCCGAGATCGTTTCCATGCGACGGGCCTTGGATTCGGATTCCGAGGCGTCACCGAGTTTTGAAATCGAGCTCAACGGCGGCGAATTGCTGACGGGAAGATTGAGGGAACGACTTTTCATCATTGTGAGCGGCGAGAAACGCTGGCGGGTGCCGGCGAATCACTTCATCGCCTATCGGAAAGGAAAATCGCCCGCTGCATGAACGCCATGAGAGTGCCATCTCCGAATCCCTCTCAGCTTCGTGCGGCCTCTGTCTCGGCGGTCTTAGTGATTCTTGCTGTGCTGTGCGAACCATCGGCCTTGGGGCAGATTCAGATCACGCCCGGTGGCGGAGTTGGCGGTGGCGCTCCCGGTTCCATTCCCAGCGTGCGCGGCGAAAAACTGGTTCCGGCGGCGATGAACATCGTCACCGACAAGCAGGGGAACAGCTGGAATATTGAGCAAAACGGCACCCTCGGTCGCGTCGGGAACTCGATGGTGAACAGCGGGCTGACCCTGCTGATCAACAATCAGCAATTTTACACCTATCAGCCGATGATGACGGCGGATGGTAGCGAGTTTGTTCTCGTGAACCGACCGAATACCAGCCTGATGGGGCTGCAGGTGCTGCGTCGCATCCGGGTGATGGAACGGGAAGGGGCCCTGCGATATCTAGAGGTCATGACCAACGGAAACGCCAATCCGGTGACCGTGAGCGTGGGGCTGCGGACAAATTTCTCAGGCAACTACAAGACCTATCTCACCGATCAGGGAAACAGCGGCGTGACCAATCTCGGTCAGCGTGAGAGCGCGATTCTGGTGACGCCGGGATCGAATCAATCCAACCGCGCCTTCCTTTTCACCCTGGCCGGTCCCAAGAGTCCGGTGAAGCCGACGATCTCCAGTCAGAACAAATACGGGCTGACCTTTCAATACAACCTGACGATTCCCGCCGGTCAGACGGTCGTCATTTCCCATGCGGTGGCGCAATTGCCAACGCCGCGCGAGTTTGATCGTCAGGCGCTGGCGCGGGTGTTTCGTCCGGTGGCGTTGGAGCGACTGATGAGCACCGTGCCGCGGGAGTTTCGACCACTGATCATCAATGCCGACGGCGGCAGCGACCTGTCCGGGGCCGCCATTCTGAGCGGGACATCGGTGGAAGCCCTCGGTGTGGTTCGGGGACGCCGCGATGTGTTGGCTTTGGGTGATCGGACTCGACTGGTCGGCACGGCGGCCAGCGGTCCGGTAAAGATCGTGACCGAGTTTGGCGAAGCCACGGTGCCCTTTGAATCGGTTGCGGCCGTGGTCGGTGGCAACCGTGGTCGACGCGATGTGTCCCGTCTGTTTTTGCGGGATGGCCAGGTCCTGACGGGCGAGATCGAGGCGGAGGATTTGCGTTTCGCGATGTCGAGTGGGGGAAAGATGAAGTTGGAAATTCCAAGCTTGGATCGACTGGTGAAAGCGAAGGAAGACAATGATGGCCAGTGGAGCGCTGACGTGGTAGCGATGGTGGAAACTCACGGAGGTGATCGATTGGCGGCCAAGACCGGTTCGAATACCATGCTCAAGGGCATGACACCGTGGGGCGTGTTGGATTTTTCGATGGATGACATCGTCTGGTTGGCACCGATGGAAGCCGAACCGGTCGGTCACTACGTGGAATTCAAGAACGGCACCCGCTGCTATCTCTTCCTGTCGGGCGATCCACTGCGCCTGAGTTCCGAATCCTTCGGCGACTACGATCTGGAGTCCGCCCAGGTCCGAACCATCGTGACCCGGACAGCGATGGAGCGCGCCGAAGAGGCGAAGAAAAATCCGCAGGCGAGTTCCGGTTTCAACGATTTTGGGAGCGATGCGGATGGTCCCCCGCCAGCATTGCAGCCATACGTGCTCGCCGCCGGAAATCAGCGAATCGTGGGCGAGGTCGGAAGCTCGCCGCTTCACGTGCTGACTCACAGCGAAACCGTGGAATTGGCTCCACAGGAAATTCGCCGGCTGGTGAATCAGACCGCGGCGGATGGTCTCACCCCGGATGCGTCCGGACCCTTTTTCCGGGTGGAACTCTGGGGCGGCGGGGTCTTGGCCGGCTACTTTGCCGAGAGC
>JAGROX010000058.1:4243-6931 GCA_020440025.1 Verrucomicrobiia bacterium | reverse complement strand
CTGGCTCAGTCCATCCTTCGGGAAGAACTGAGATCCAATCCTGATCCCGAAGTGCAGCGTCGTTTGGAGCGAGTCTTGCTCAATATCCAGTGAAAAGACGGCTGATTATTTTGCTTTTCCGAATCAATTGATCGACTTAACAGGGTTAATATGACGAATCAAGAGGGTCAAATCGAGCTGAACCGGGCCGCCGAGCAGGTGCGGAACCGCGTGGCCAGGAACGATTTCCTGCGTTGGATGGCGCGGGGCCGCTGGCTGGTTCCCGCCCTGGCATTGGCGCTGGTTCTGGTCCTGCGGCTCGTGGTCGGTCTGCGCGGCGGCGAGTGGCTGGCGGTGTTGGGATTGATCGGGCTCTTTGTGGGCATCGGGGCTCTCTGGTCCTATGCCCGACGGCCCAAGGCGTTGCGCGCCTTGTCACTGTGGGATGAGGAGGGTGATCGAAAGGATCTTTTTGCCTCGGCGTGGTCTTTCCTCAGGGAAAACAAGGCGTCGGGTGAGTCGATGGAAGAAGGGCGAAAGCTGCATGTGAAGCGTGCCCTGTCGGCGCTGCCGGAAGCGTCGAAACAGATCGCGAATGATCTGCCGTCGCCGAAAGTGGGGTGGGGATGGCTCGCGGTGATCGCGGTGCTGGCCTTTTCCCTCACGTCGATTCTGCGTCCCGCCTTGGCCCCGGGGGAGAACCTTTTGACCGAGGACATGAAGGAGGAAGCCGAGCGGCAGTCGGCAGAGCTTTCCAAGGAGAAGGACGAAATCGACAAGCTGGCGGGTTTGACCGAGGACGAGAAGAAGGAGGTCGCGAAGCTCCAGGAATCCGTCGATGGCGCCGCCGAGGATTTGGCCGAGAACGAGGGCAAGACCGCTCGTGAGATGCTGGAAGGTCTCGAAGCCAGAGCGCGGGCGGCGGAACGGCTGGCCGAGAAACTGGGCGGCAACTCGGATCAATGGGCCTCAGAGGAAATGCTGCGTGAGATGAGTCAGCATGCCGACACCGCAGATTTGGCGTCGTCGATCAAGGACAAGAATGCCGAGAATGCCGCAGGCGAGAGCGACAAGGTTGCGATGCTGTTGCAGACCCCGGATTTGAAATTGGAAACCCAGGAACGGGTGACCTCGGCTCTGGAGCGAACCATGACCAAGGCGACCGAGGATGACGTCAAGAAACCGGTCGGTGAGCGGGTGGGCAATGCCTCCCGAAAATTGCAGGACAAGCAAGCGTCGACGGCAGCGCGTGAGTTTGTCGAATTGGCAAATCACTTTCGACGAATCAAGGATCGTGAAGAAGCCGAGGAGAAACTCCGGGATCTCGCCGACAAACTGCGGGAGGCCGGAAACTCCATCAGCGGCAGCAAGGTCGAAAAGATGCAGCGACTCGCCTCCAACGGTCAGAACGGGGCCAAGAGTCCGGATGGTAGTCAGAATCTGCAACCGCTCTCCCAGGCGCCGATGCCCAACTCTCCGGGCATGACGCCGATGACGCCGACGCCATCTCCCGGACAACAACCCGGCGGGCAACAGCAGGCCATCGGCACGGGCCAGAACATGCCGATTCCGGGAATGCAGAATCCGCAGGGCCAGGGGCAACAACAGGGACAGCAGGGCGGTCAGGCCATGCCGGTTCCGGGCACCGGTCAGCAGGGCAAGATGCAGCAGGGACTCGCCGCCGGGCAGGGACAACAGCCCGGTCAACAATCCGGAGGTGGCCTGATGGCTCCGGTGCCGGGACAGAGTCCGGGCGCTGGCATGCCGGGCGCGAGTCTCGGGAGTGCCGGTGCTTCCGCGAGCGTGGGCGCGAATGGTGGTGACCAGGCCGGCACCGGAACCATGGGGCTGGGAAATCAGACGACCGAAGGCATGAAGGCCGGTCAGGATTCCAAGGTGGTCGCTCAGATCAATGAGGACGGTGACTCCACCGTGCGTGCCATCGAGGGCCAGGCCCGATCCGAGCAGGCCCAGCGGCAGCAGCAGGAGACCGTGGTCGAATTCATCAAGGTTCAGGAGGAGGCGCTCGACGAGTCGGCGCTGCCTCTGTCACGTCGGGATCACGTCCTCCGATACTTCACCGCGCTTCGCGAAGAATTTGAAAAGACCAAGTGATCCCTAAGCTCTGACTGTCGACCCGCTCTTGCTTCATCGAGGCCGGACCATCCCTCTCTTTCCTTCCTTTCCCATCCTTTTTTACATGAAAACCAGCGAACAACTCGATACCGAACTCAGCGAATTCAATGGCCGATTCGGTCAGCTCAAGGCCGAGATCCAGAAAGGCATCGTCGGCTACGACGACCTGCTCACCGACATCCTCGTGGCGGTGTTTTCCCAGGGACATGTGCTGCTGGAGGGCGTGCCAGGACTCGGAAAGACCTTTCTCGTTCGCACGCTGTCCAACGTGCTTGGACTGGAGCCGGGTCGGGTTCAGTGTACCCCCGACCTGATGCCCGCCGACATTCTCGGCACTCACATCGTGAATGAGAACGAGGAAGGACGCCGGGTGCTGCATTTCGAGAAAGGACCGGTGTTTGCGAATCTGATCCTAGTCGATGAGATCAACCGGGCGACGCCCAAAACCCAGGCGGCCCTGCTCGAGGTGATGCAGGAACACGCGGTGACCACCGGCGGGGAACGCCACGCCATGCCGGAACCGTTTTTCGTGATGGCGACGCAGAATCCGATGGAGATGGAGGGCACCTACCC
>JAGROX010000058.1:0-4206 GCA_020440025.1 Verrucomicrobiia bacterium | reverse complement strand
CCGTTTCCGGACAAGGCATCGCTCGTGGAGATTTCCAAGCGGACCACGGGATTCAAGGAACTCACGATGAACTCGGTGATGTCCGGCGAGGAGTTGGCCGGGTATCAGGAAACCCTGACCCATGTTCCGGTGGCGGACCATGTCGTCGAATATGCCGCCCAGTTGATCCTGGCGACGCATCCCGAAGATCTGGAAACCTCGGACCGGGTGAAGCGCTACGTCAGTTACGGCTCGAGTCCTCGTGGCTTGCAGGCACTGATTCGCGGGGCGCGTGTCCATGCGGTGCTGGATGGCCGGACCACGGTATCGATCGAAGATTTGAAACGGGTCGCGCTGCCGGCATTGAGACATCGCATCATTCTGAACTTCGAAGGCGAAGCCGAGGCGGTGGATGTGGATGGTCTGATCAAAGACCTGGTCGCCTCCGTACCGACTCCCGCGCAGGCGGCGGCCTGATGGTGTAGCGATTTGACGACGGCAACGCGATTCCTGTGCGACTACCTGAGAACAGAACCAGCTGGCGATTTCACGACACCGGGGCGGCCATGGCGGCGGCCTCGGTTTCGTTGTCATTGGCGGTGCTGGGTCTGGGTCTGGGTTCCCTCGCAGCTCAGGATACTGGGAAAACAGAGGCGACGCCAGCTGCCGAACCTGCGGCTCCGGCAGCCGATTCCGTTGCCGAGTTTGAAAAGCAGTCGCTGGCCCTGCGGACGGCCCTGCACTATGATCCCTCGCTCGATTCGCCACTGAAAAGTCTGGTGACGCTCTATCAAAATGTTGATCGGGTCGAGGAGTTGATTGGAGTCTATCGGGGGCACATCACTCAGTTTCCCGACGATGCTGGCAGCAAGGCGGTCCTCATCCGGCTCCTCAGCGAATTGAATCGCAGCGAAGCCGATGAACTGGCCCAGAGCGCGGTGCAGGTGCATGCGGACGATCCCTTGCTGAATTTCCTCCTCTATGAGATGCGCGCCCGTCGCGAGGATCCGCGGGCGCTGGATTCGCTGGCTCGGGCGATCGACCTGGAGCAAAAGCCCGCGCGCCGCGATGCCTGGGCGGAGATCTTGCTTGAGGAATCCGGTGACGGTGCCGGACGGCAACTGGCGCAGGCTTATCTGGAGAAGTTGAAGAAGGCACCGGGCAACACCGCTCAGACGCTTTTTGCCCTGGCTGATCGGATGCATCGCTACGAGTTCAACGAGTTGGCGCTGGCAACGCTGCAGGATGCGCTGAAAGGCAAGCCCGATCCCGAAACGGGCGTCGACATTGAAGTTCTGACCGCCAAAGTGCAGGCGGCGCTGGGAGATCGCGACGCAGCCGGTTTGCGGCTCGATGCGCTTCTCGGCAAGCTGGCCCCCGACTACTGGCGCCGGGTCGAGATCATGAGCCTGCGGGTCGGAATGCTCTCCAGTGAAGCTGATCGCCGGCGCCTGTTGGCCGAAGCCAAGGTTCGCTACGAGGGCAATGCCGCCAGTGAATCGGCTGTCCTCGAATATGCCGAGCTGCTCGCCATCAGCGAAAAGCGTCGGGAGGCGATCGCGGTGCTGGAGCAGGCCGGTGATGCCTTCCCCGCTTCGGAACGGATCGAGCGGCAGATGCTGTCCTTGCTCGAGAATCTCACCGATCAGAGTGCGCTGGAGGATTACCTCGACGAGCGCGTGGCGACGTATCCGGATCGGGCCGATCTGCGGTATCGTTTGGTCAAGGTCCTCTACGCCCTCGGTCGGAGCGCCGATGCCCAGCCTCACTTGGAGAAAGTGCTGACGGTGTTGGAACCCGCGGAGGCGGACCGGCGATTGCTCGATCTCGCCCGCCATCTACGAAATAGCAATCACTACCAAGGCGCGGCGGCCTTGTATCGGCGTATCATCGATGCTCAGCCAGATCGTTTCGACGTGATCCGCGAGCTGTCGGAGACTCATCTCGCGATGGAGGATCGTACCGCGGCGCGGGCGGTGCTTCGGGATTTGCCGGTCGCGGATGCGGCGATTGAAAATTTTCTCGATTTGGTGCAGTTCATGGTCACCGAGGACTTTCTCGCCGAGGCGGGAGCGGCCCTCGAGGCTCGTCTGACGGGTTCGCCGGACAGCTTGGATTTGCGACTGGAGCTTTCCCGAGTTTCGGCCAAAATCGGTGACAGGACTCGGGCCGAGAAACTGATTACGGAATCGCGAACCCTGACCGACACGCCTGCCCGCTACCGGGTCTGGCTGGAAACCGCCTTGGAGGCCCATGAACTTTTCGGTGAGGCGGCCACCTTTTTCGATCAGGAACAGCATCGCCTACTTACGGAAGGCAGCATCGAGGGCGACAACCAATGGTCGGCGGACCGGATCGAGAAATTTCTCACCTTTTGTGAACTCGGCGAAGAGAAGCAGCTCGAGGATCGCGTGACTCAGGCACTGCGCAATCAATTGGCCGATGCCTCCTTGCCCGGTGAGCTCAGACTTCGGCTGCGGCGTCTCCTCGTCAAGGCTTTGGAGCGAACGCCTGAGCGGGCGGGGGAGACCGAGCAGCAACTGCAGCAATTGGCCAGGGAAGATCCGGGTCGGGCCAGCGAGTATGATCTGCGTCGTGCGCTGCTTTACCACAATCTGCAGCGAACCGACCTGGCGGGCGAGGCCTTGCAAAAGGTGAATGTCGCCACGGTGGATGATCCGAAACTGCTGAAGGCGGCCTACCTCGTGTTCGTCGACTACGGCATGCTCGATGCCGCGCGCCGAAGTCTCGAGAAGATCACGCAACGGGAGCCGTCCGATTTTGTCAGTTGGGAAAAACGCCTCAGCCTCCTCGCTGCGATGGGCGAGGAAGAGGAACTGAGAAAGGCGGCCCGTCAGCTGTTGGCGGGCGGGGATCGCATCAACCTCGGCCCGCCGTCCATTCAATCGCTCAAGCTGCACCTGCTCGATTCCCTGTGGCGTTCCGTGTCACGATTACTTGCCGTCGAGAGTGCCGAAGCCTTCGCGGATGCGCTTCCGCTGCTCGATTCGGTGGATCGGGAGGCGCTGGACACTCCGGACCGTCTGTGGAGTCTCTGGGCGAGAGCTTATGCCTTGAACGGACTGAATCGCACCGATGCCCGCGATGAGGTGATTCAGCAACTGGCCCTGGCGGCTTCCAAAACCGGTGAAGCCATTGAAGAGGTTCGGATTGCTTTTCCCGATGGCTTGTCGATCTCTCTCGATGCTGCCGTCGGGTTGCTCCGCGAACCGGTTCCGAGAACCGTCGCGGCGGTGACGCCTGTTACCGAAGGGCCACTCGGGGAGAGCGTGGTCGCGTGGGCGTTTGAGGCCGATCCCGATGCCCGCATTTTGCAGATGACATCCACCGGCGACGAGGCGGCGGATCTGCTGGTGTTGGATGACCAGGGGACACTCTATCGGGTGGACAGGAAAACCGGAAAACTGCGGTGGCGGGAGCGCTTCGGCCTGCCGTCTTCGATGACCACTGGGTCGGACCCGAATCAGGCGGGAGTGTCGGCAGGCGGGATCACGATTTCAAATGCCTACTATCAGATTCAGCAGCAGGGCGGCACGCTTTCAGTGCAACAACTGATGGCTCCTTATCAGTCTGCCACCCTCGGTTTCTCCATGGGTGGTGGTGCCGCTCCGGGCGTCAACCTACGGACGATCAAGTTGCCTCGCCAAATCATCGTCGATGCCGAGGGACGGTTTTTTCTTCCGTCGGAACGCCTGCTGGAAGCCCGATCCATTGAGGATGGTAGCCTGCTTTGGCATGCCGACCTCGACTTTGCCAACGGCCTTGGCAGCGAAGGCACCGAGCCCGGCGTGGCCAGACCGGAAATGCGGATACTGCTCGCCGAGAGGCGGGTGATTGCCTTCCTGCCCGAGACTTCTTCCGTCGTGGCGATCGATGCCGCCACCGGCAAGCTGATCTGGAAACGGCAACTCGATGACGGGCAGGTTCGCGATGGCGAGGCCGGGGTGTTCAGCCTGAACAGCGGGGCGTCCTACGAGAACGGCCGCCTGTTCGTCTATGGGCGTGAGAGTCTGATTCTCAATGCCGACGATGGCACCATCATCTGGCGCTTCGATGGGGGCGACGTGCGAACCTTTCCGATTTCCCTGGCGGAGATCATCGCCACCGAGAAGAAACCTGCCGAAGAAGCCGTCGATTCGACCACGCCGTCTCTCGGGGGGGCTTCCTCGCGTCCCGGCTATCTTGATCATCTGACTCCGCCCGCCC
>JAGROX010000369.1 GCA_020440025.1 Verrucomicrobiia bacterium | reverse complement strand
AAGGTGGCCGCTGTCGACGGGCAGGTGGGGGGCTTCTTCGATTACTTGGACGGCGCGGTCGATCTCGCCACGCATCGCGAGGTTGTCGACCAAGTCGCAACGGGTTTCCCAGTCATCGGGATACTGCGCCAACATGTCACGAGCAAACTGTTCGCCGGGGTCCATTCAGAGATCCAGAAAGTGAAGGTTGAGAAGGAGTTTTTACCATGCGGTAATCGAGTGAGGCAAGGGTGGATGGCAGAATTTGGGAAAGCGGGGGCGCCCCTCAAATCTCGAATTCCGGCCTACGACTGGCGGGTTGACCTTTTTCTCCTCATCGGGTTGAGTAGGGCTTCGTAAGATTTCGGCCAACATGACCCCTGACTCACCCGGAGATAATCACGATTTGAGAAGCGATGACGATGCGAATCGACTGCGAGTTCGTGGTCCGATTCCAGAGGAGCTGTTCTCTTTCTATGAGGAGCGGGCTTTCAAATCCTGCACTCGCTGCGGCGAAGGATTGCAGGATTTTCCCGACGGCTACCGGGTATCGAAGGTGTATCGAGGCGAGGAAGTGATCTTCGAATACGCTCTCTGCATGCCTTGCCTGAAGTCGATGTTCGAGGAGTCTTCCGAGGAATCGAAGCAGAGTCTGATGCGGTTTCAGGCAGAGCGGTTTCGATTTGTCACCGGATTCGATGAGTGTGCCCTGTGTGAGAATACTCGCGAGGGGATGACGACTCAGGACTATGGGCTGGTGGGCATCTGTCTCGGTGACGGATTGGCCGAGAGCAACCTGATCTGCGGGGAATGCATGGAGGCGATGAGCGAATGCGTGTCGGAGGAGACTCGCAAGGGTTGGGATCGCTTTGTCGACGAGAATTTCCCCGGGGTGCCGGCGGATTTCAGACCGATGCCGGTGCGCGATCCGGTTTCGGTGATGTGACACGCCGCGTCGGCGCTCTTCTCATCAGCGCGCCCTGATCGCGGCGGCTTGAGCAGCGGTGATGGGTCTGACCGAAAGGGGGGCGTTTTTCGGCATGATCTGGATGGTCGGGTCCTCGTCAAAGTGCAGCTTTTCGTAGGCAATCCAGACGCTGCCATCGGTATCAGGAGCGAGCGTGCGGGCGCCAAACTTGCGCTGCATGCGGACCCAGCCCTCGACGCCGGTGGTGATTTCGATGGCGAACTGCTGTTGATCGGGATCGCCGAAATTTGGATCCACCTGCTTCATCGAATCGTTGAGTAGCAGGATGGGTTTGAACAGGGCCTGATAGGAAACCTGGCCGTCGGTGATGGCGGGCAATTCGGGCTTGGGCAGGCTGAGTTTGACTTCCAGATTGAGCGAACCTTTGGGCTGATTGGAAACCAGATCGGGATTTTCCTTCATCAGTTCCTCGTTATGGGGAACCAGAAAGTAGCCATTGGCATCGACCTTCAGCACCTTGGGAGCCGCGGGGCGATCGAGATACAGTTGGATTTGCGACGGAGTGACACCCTCGATTTTACTGGAAATGTGGAGCGTGTAGACTTCGGCGTCCTTGGGTTGTGAGGCGTCGCTTTGGGCGATCTTGATGAGCGCCTCGTAGGGGATTTTGGCGATGCTGTTCACATCGACCTTGGCGCCGGCATCAGTTGCCGGTGGCAGAGGGGCAGTAGGGACGATGTTGAGAGGTGCGGGAGAGGGTAGCGGACCTGGCTTTGGGGGGGCTTCACCCGTTTGGATTTGGCCAATGGCTGTCGAAAGGCAAAACAGACCGACGAAAAGGCAGGCGGTAGAGAGGGAGAGAAGGTGGCGGGAGCGCATCATCATCATCGGATTCAAAAATGGGGTTCCATATTTATGCCGCCAGTCATCCATGGCGTCGAGCGGCTTTTATTTCGCATTGGCGGACTGTTTTTCCCAATAGAGCCGGATGCCGTCGGCGCACATCCCGGTCGGATTGGCGAGTTGATACAGTGGCCAGGCCTCGTGCGGGAGCGAAGAGCGAAAGGCGATCTCCATCTGAAAGGCCTGATAGGCAATCTGAAGAGAGTCGGCGTCCATGCCTTCGTCCAATCGACCGCGCACGAACAAAGAAGCCAGTTCCACATTTTCGCGATAGTCGGTCAGGTGTGTCTGGACGTCGGTGACTTCGCCAAAGTGTGTCAGGAAAAGGCGGGCTGGCGCGGCGGTGAGGAGTCGGTCGATGGAGACCAGGTAGGCATCGGGATCGAACTGGGGCGGGGCGCTGGTGACGGAAAGGTAGTCGCAGCCCGGAAGTCGCGCGCCCGCGACATCGCCGGTGAACACCGCATCGCCGACGGCGAAGCAGTGGTGGTGGCGGGCATGGCCGGGGGTGTCCCAGGCGGTGAAGGTGAGTCCGGCGGCGGAAACACTCTCGTTGTCCTGAATGAGATGAACTTTCTCCTCCGGAGCGGGAATCATCTCGCCCCAGAGATGGTCCATGGCATCGCCGTAGACCATGCGAGCACTCTCCATGAGTCGGGAGGGATCGATGAGGTGGCGCGCTCCCTGCGGATGCACGTGAACGGTCGACCCGTTCTCCGCCGCCCACCAGCCGGCGGCTCCGGCGTGATCGAGATGGATGTGGGTGACAAAAACATCGCTGACATCTTTGGGAGAGAACCCGAGGGCCTCGATCCCGGCAAGGAGTCGCGGGAGAGTGGAGCCGGGCCCGGTTTCGACCAGAGCGAGGCCTTCCGGCCCTTCGACGAGAAAACTGGCGATGAGTTTCTCCGTATCCTGAAAATGGAGATCGAGGGTGTGGACATTCATGCGGGAGAGGGGCGGAAGGGACGGGTAACAAAGCGCACGCTGTCGAAGCTGGCAAGGCGATGACGGGAACGATACGAGGCGGTCTTAGACGTTTCTTTTGAGCCAAGAGAAAAAGCGGACTAGTCTTTGCGCTTCATGGCCCGCGATTACACCCTCCAACGCGTTCCCCGGCAGACTGAGTCGCAAATCGACTACGCGGCGGAGCTGAATCCCCAGCAGTTTGCCGCCGTCACCGCGCCTCCCGGGCCCGCGCTGGTCATTGCCGGTGCGGGTTCTGGCAAGACGCGAACCTTGACCTATCGGGTCGCTTACCTGCTCGATAATGGGATCAAGGCTGGCAACATCCTCCTCCTGACCTTTACCAACAAGGCGGCCCGGGAAATGCTCGATCGGGTGGAGCAGCTGGTGCCCCAGGACACGCGCGACATCTGGGGCGGAACGTTTCACTCCATCGGAAATCGCATTCTGCGTCGGCACGCGGAACTGCTCGGCTGGGACCGGAATTTTACCATCATGGATCGGGAGGATCAGAAAGACCTCATGAGTTCAGTGGTGTCGGAGAGTGATGTTGATCCGAAAGCCTACCGCTTTCCCAAGGCGGACGTGCTGTTGGACATGATCAGTCTCTCCCAGAATACCAACGAGGATCTCGATGAACTGGTGGCTTGGCGATATCCGTATTTCGATCACCTGCGGGAACCGATCAAACGCGTTCGTGCGGCTTATGATAAGAAGAAGTTGGAGACGAACTCGATGGATTTCGATGACCTGCTGATTCGGACGCTCGAACTGCTCCGTGACAATGAGGGGCTGCGGGAGTCCTATCAGAAGCAGTTCGAGTTCGTGCTGGTGGATGAGTATCAGGACACCAATCACATTCAGGCCGAGTTGATCGATCTCCTAGCGGCTCGGAGCAAGAATGTGATGGTGGTGGGGGACGACGCCCAGTCGATCTACTCGTGGCGCGGCGCTGATTTCCGCAACATCCTCGAGTTTCCCGAGCGCTATCCCGGCGCGGCGGTCTACAAGATCGAGACCAACTACCGCAGCGTTCCCGAGATCCTGACGCTGGCCAATTCGGCGATCATGGCCAACCGCGAGCAGTTTCGCAAGGATCTGGAACCGCATCGACCGGAACGGGAAATGTTGCCGGCACTGATTCCGGTTCACGATCCCAACACCCAAGCGGCCTTTGTGGCGCAGCGAATCCTGGAACTGCGGGATGAAGGGATCGAGTTGGAGGAGATCGCCATTCTTTACCGGGCGCATTTTCACTCTATGGAAATCCAGATGGAGCTGACCAATCGTGGGATTCCTTTCATGATCACCAGCGGCCTCCGTTTTTTCGAGCAAGCTCACATCAAGGACGTCGCGGCCTTCATCAAGCTGGTCAGTAATCGTCGTGACGAAGTGGCCTACAAACGCATTGTCAGAATGTTGCCGGGCATCGGGGCCAAGGGAGCTGACAAACTCTGGCGCGAATGGCTGGGCAGCCCGATTGGCAAAGGAGAAGTGGTGACGAATTTCTCGGAGATCATTTCCCAGTTCACGGTTCCGGCAAAGGCCAAGAAAGCTTGGGAACAACTGGGCTACACGTTCGATGAGCTGATCGATGATGAAGGTAATGGCTTTCGCCCGGCTCAGATGATTCCGTCCATCGTCGGGGGAGTCTACGATGACTACCTGCGAAGCAAGTTTTCCAACTACGAGAGCCGAAAGCAAGACATCTCCCAGTTGGAGCGCTACAGCGAGAAGTTCGAAAACCTCGATGAATTTCTCAGTCAACTCAGCCTGTTGGCCGGTCAGGACGCGGTTGGCGCGACGCGACAGGAGCCGGACAAGGAATCGGTCACGCTGAGCTCCATTCATCAGGCGAAAGGGCTCGAGTGGCGGGCCGTCTTCGTGGTCTGGTTGACCGATGGGATGTTTCCCAACAGTCGCGTCATCGAGGAAGATGACGACGGCAAGGGATTGGAAGAAGAGCGTCGCCTTTTCTATGTCGCGGTTACCCGGGCCAAGGATGAGCTTTACCTGACCTACCCGCTCGTCTGGCCCAATGCCCACAATGGTGAGGTGCTGCAGCGCGCTTCTCGTTTCCTGGAAGAGATTCCTGGCGATCTGATGGAGGAATGGCGGGTCGGAACCGGTTGGTGACTCTCTGAGGTTCGTCAAAAAAGGCGAATAAAGGTCAAAAATGGTCAATATTCGCAAAATTTGGCGAATTACAGAGAGCGGATGGTGATATTGACTCGTAAAACTTGGCGATTGTCGTATCGTTTTGAGGGTTAATTCGACATAAACGGCGAGAAATGAACTTTGAACAACTGCTCACCAGCGAGGCCGTTTTGGCCGAGATCGGCCAGCGGCTGAATCGGCGGCGGCTGGACCTGAATCTGACTCAGGCCGAAGTGGCTGAGCAGGCAGGCGTTTCGAAACGCACCGTAGAACGCTTGGAAGCTGGAGAGTCGATACAGCTCTCGACCTTTGTTCGGCTGCTTCGGGTGTTGGATTGGTTGGGGGGCATGGAGCGTTTGCTTCCGGAGACCGGGCCAAGCCCCATCCAACTCCTCAAATTGAAAGGGAAAGAGCGTCAACGCGCGACCGGGACCTCGGCACGGCTTGAGGAGCCGAGTCGGCCGTGGACATGGGGCGATGATGATTGAGCCGTCATGAGCACCATCGCCGAAGTCAGAATGTGGGATCGCATGATCGGTGCGGTTTCGCTGGAGGAGGGGAGTGATGTCGCCACCTTCGAGTATGATGCTGCCTTTGCGCGCAGCGGCATTGAGATCGCGCCTCTGATGATGCCACTGGCGGCGGGGCGGATTCATTCCTTTCCGGGTTTGGCACGGGAGTCGTTTCATGGCTTGCCCGGTATGTTGGCGGATGCCTTGCCCGACAAGTTTGGTAACGCGGTGATTGATGCGTGGCTCGCGACTCAGGGGCGGTCAGGAAATTCCTTCAATGCGGTCGAGCGGCTCTGCTACACCGGCACTCGGGGAATGGGGGCGTTGGAGTTTGCTCCGGCCCAGGGGCCACGCGAAAGAAAGACGCATCGCATCGAGATCGATCAGCTCGTGGATCTCGCCTCGGAGGTGCTCTCAAGCCGTCACGATCTCAATGGCCGTTTCGGCGGCGATGAGGAAAAGGAAGACGCGCTCCGGGACATTCTCCGGGTCGGCACCTCGGCGGGCGGTGCCCGGGCCAAGGCGGTCATCGCGTGGAATCGCAAGACCGACGAAGTCCGTTCCGGTCAGGTTCCGGCAGGGAAGGGCTTCGACTATTGGCTGCTCAAGTTCGACGGCGTAGCCGAGAACCGCGACAAGGAAGCGCTCGCCGATCCCAAAGGCTACGGTGTCATCGAATACGCCTATCATCGCATGGCGATCGCGGCCGGCATCACGATGAGTGAATGTCGGCTGCTGGAGGAGAATGGTCGCCGCCATTTCATGACCCGGCGTTTTGATCGACTCGACGG
>JAGROX010000057.1:3992-25328 GCA_020440025.1 Verrucomicrobiia bacterium | reverse complement strand
CGATTCCAATGCCCGAATTGCACGATCTCCACCGATTCCCCATCCGGACTCACAAATTGCCGTCCAAACTCGCCCGCGAACCAACGAGCCTGCACCTCCAACTCCGGCACGGGAGCTGACGGATCCGGCAGTGGCAACTCCCGCACCCGCCCGACAGCCCCGTCGCCAAAGACCTCTCGGCGAAAAGCCTCGTAACGTTGAGCGGCGGCGGGAAACGTCTTCATTGGAAAACCATCTTTCACTGTCGAAACGCCAAAAGCCAGCTTCTGCCGCCGGAATTTTACTGACCGGGACCGTGTTGGCGACGATTCCCATCAGAACGCCCTTGCGTGACGTGGTATTTTTTGAAATAATACGTCATGGCAAAATTGACCCTGCATGTTCCGGATGAGTTGGTCGCCGCTGCGAAAACCGAGGCAGCGGCAAGGCAGACTTCCGTCTCGAAGCTGGTCAGCGATTTTTTTCGGAATCTGGCGGCCAAGAGCCCGCTGCCGCCCACTGACGACAGCGAGCTGGCTCCCCACACCCGTCGTCTGGCGGGATGTGTGCCGGATGCCGATACCGAAGACTACATCGATTATCTCGAGGAAAAACACGGGTGAAAGCTCTCATAGACACCAATGTCATTGTCGATGTGATCACCCGTCGGCAGCCTTTTTTCGGAGATTCTTCCCAAGTTCTCGATCGCGCCGAGCGAGGCGAGTTTTCTGCCTGGGTGGGCGCCACCACCGTGACAACGGTGTTTTATCTCGTGCGCCGACACCTCGGAGCCTCGATTGCCACTGAACGAGTTCGCGACCTCGTCGCCATCTGTAGAGTCGCTGCGGTGAACCATGCCGTCATCGATGCCGCCCTTCGAAGTTCCTTCAGCGATTTCGAGGATTCCGTCCTCGATCAGGCGGCGGTGACGGCCGGAGCCGACTGCATCATCACCCGCAACGAGTCGGACTTTCGAGACTCATCGCTCCTCATCTTCTCGCCCTCTCAGTTTCTGGCGGCGCTCAAGTGAGGGGCAGACGCCTTTTTTTCCAACTCACCACCGCAAGCCATCCCAAGCCAAGCCAACGTTTTTCGGCAAAGTCGGTCCGACCCGTTGGTAGTCCATCCGACAGGAAAAGTGAGTCAGCCAAGTCTGCTTCGCTCCGACGGATTCGGCGATGGCGACGGATTCGCCAACGCTAAGATGGGTGGGATGGAGCGTTTCCTGAAGGCCGTCGATGATGAGTAGATCGATGTTTCGCAATTGCTCCATCGTCTCCGGCGCCAGCGTCTTGGCATCGGGAATGTAGGCAACGCTCCCGGCATTTTCGTGCTCGAAGAGAAACCCGATTGTCTCCACTTTTCCGTGCTCAACCGCCAGCGGGGTGACGGTCGTTTTCCCGAGATGAAAGAGGCCACTGATGACATGGGGTTTCGGCTTCAGGTAGCCGATGTAGCGATTCTCTCCGTTGAACGCGTAGTGAAAAGCCGCCTCGATCCGGGCGAGGCAACTGGCGCTGGCGTAGATGGGCAGTTCGGCATCAGCTCCAACGGTAAAACGGCGAAGGTCGTCGAATCCCATGATGTGATCGGTGTGCTCGTGGGTGTAGATCACGGCATCGATGTGACTGATTCCTTCGCGCAGGCACTGCTGACGCAAATCGGGTCCGGTATCGACGAGCCAAGTCACGCCGTCGGGCGCTTTTACGTGCAGAGAACAGCGGGTGCGCTGATTTTTGGGATCGCCGGAAGTACACACCGCACAATCGCAACCGATCACGGGAACACCGATCGATGTGCCGGTGCCGAGGAAGGTGATCTCGAATTCGGAAGCCATGAGGTTTTGCAAGGAAGGCGGAGAGTGTTACATAATCCAACGCCCCGCCTCCGACAAATGCTCGCCGTCCTTAAGATCAAGAATCTCGCCCTCGTCGATGACCTCACCTGGGAACTCGGTCCCGGCCTCGTAGGAGTGACCGGCCAAACCGGCGCCGGAAAGTCGATGATCATCGGCGCGCTCAAGCTGATTCTCGGCGAACGGGCCAATCATGATCTCATCCGCACCGGCGAATCGAGCTGCGCGGTAGAGGCCATCTTCGAACTCGGAAACAATCTCCCTCAGGTCAACGAGCTGCTGGAGGAAGCCGGACTCGAACCCTGCGACGGAAACACGCTCGTGGTGAAACGCATTTTCGGTGGCGGCAGCGGCAACAAGCAATTCGTAAACTGCTCGCCCTGCACTCTCGCGATTTTGAAATCGCTGGGAACGCTACTCGTGGATCTCCACGGTCCCCACGAACACCAATCCCTGCTTTCTCAGGATCGCCAACTGGCCATGCTCGATGCCTACGCTCAGGCGGGAAAAGAGCGCCTCGCCTACGCGACCGCTTGGAGGACTTGGCAGCGGGCGAACGATGAGCTGGAGGAATTTCGCGGGCTGCGGCAGGCGACGGATTCGGAGATCGAACTGCTCCGCTATCAGGTAGAGGAAATCGAGACTGCAGAACTCGATCCTGAGCAGGAAGAGGAACTGGAGCAACGCTACCGCCTTGTCACCAACGGGGCACGCCTCGTGGAGCACGCCGGTGATGCCGCGCGCGATCTCGGGGGAGCGGTCGATCAACTCGGCGAGGCCCAGCGCGCGTTTCGCGAATTGGAAAAGCTGGATCCAGCGATTGCCAAGTTTTCGGGCGGGTTTGAAAGCGCCCGCGTGGAACTGGAGGAAATCGACAGCGCGCTGAAGGACTATCTCGCCGACTTGGAGTTCGATCCCTCCGAAGTGGCGGAAATGGAACGTCGCATCGACCTGATCGAGAACCTGAAGCGCAAATATGGCCACAGCCTGGCCGACGTCGTCGCGTATGGCGTTCAAGCTCGGGAGCGACTGCATCGGATCGATCAGCGTGAGGAAGCCATGGAACAACTCGATGCCGCCGTCGCCGAAGCGCGGGTAGCCCTCGACAAAGTCGGAGCGGTGCTTTCGAAAAAGCGCAAGAACGCCGCGCCGAAACTGGCGAAGGAAATCGGCGGACATTTGCTGGATCTCGGGTTCAAGCAATCGTATTTCGATGTGCCGCTGACCGCCACCGAGGTGCCGCATTCCCGCGGATTCGAAACGGTCGATTTCATGTTTGCCCCCAACCCCGGCGAACCACCGAAGCCTCTCAGGGTCGTGGCGTCCTCCGGAGAAATGTCGCGCGTGATGCTGGCGGTGAAGAGTGCGCTGGCGGATCAGGACCAGATTCCGCTGATGGTATTCGACGAAATCGACGCCAATGTCGGCGGCGAAATTGCCCACGCTGTCGGACGCAAGATGTCAGCGCTTGGCGACCGCCATCAGGTCATCGCCATCACCCACATGCCCCAAGTCGCGGCGCTGGCGCATCATCACTACCTCGTCTGCAAGGAATTTTCCCAAGACAGCACTCGCTCGACCCTGCGAGCCGTGGAGAAAAAGGATCGCGTCTCGGAACTCGCCCGCATGCTCGGCGGCGTGGGCAATGAAGCGCTCGCGTTGGCGCAATCGATGCTCTCGGGAAAGAAAGCGTGAACCGAGAAGCTCCTAAATCCGTCCCAAATCCAACGGCGACGCCAGTTGACCGCAAGGAAGGCGCCGGTTACGGTCTGCTTTCCGCGATGCGATTCCCCCTCCGAACCCCCGGCTCGGGCCGAACTGTGAGCTGGCGACCCAGGCCGGTCTGGATGGCTTTGGCCTTGTTGGCGCTCGGTGGAAATCAGGGCTTCACTCAGACCACGGACACCGCTGCCGAGAAAGCCGAGCCGGAAACCGCCGCCGAGCCCGCCGCTTGGTCAGACAGCGACACCAAGCTGGCGAATCATTACCTGCAACTGCTCCAGCAAAAGCCGGAATACGGCAATGTTCTGGACCTGCTCTGGGGGCTCTACGAGAAACGCAGCCAGACCGAACTGCTGATCAACTACCTCCAGCAAGCCTCGACTCAACAGGGTACGATTGTCGCCCGCACCCTCTATGGTCATCTGTTGCGCAAAAACGACCAACTCGACGAGGCGCGCGACGCCTACGGGGCGATTCTCGACGACGAACCTGACAATGTGATCGCCCTGCGCGGCGCGGCGGAAATCTCGGATCAACAGGAACGCTCGGCCAAGGCGCTGGCGCTTTATCATCGGCTGGTGGAATTGACACCCATCGGCACGGAGGACGGCGTCCAGTTTCGACTGCGCCAAGCCGCCATGCTGCGAAAGAGCGATCAGGTGGACGAAGCCGCCAAGGTTTGGAACGACCTGCTGGCCGCGTGGCCGGGTGACACCCGACTGCGGAGCGAAATCGTGTCGCTTCTGATCGAGGCGGGCCGCACCGACGAAGCCATCGGGGCGCTGCAAGATCTCGCCACCAATGACGACCCCGAACTGCGGCTGACCTCGCTGAATTCTCTGGCGCGACTTTACGAGTTTATCAGTGATTTCGATGGCGCCGCCACCGCGATGCAGGAGGCAATGAGCTTGCTCCACTTCAAGCATCACGAGTTCGCGGCACTCTTCGAACGCGTGGTGCGTTTGCACGAGCAATTTGATCGATTGCCGGAACTGGAGACTCGCTTGGAGTCGGCCGCGAAACAGACAAATCCCTCGGAACAATCGGTCTTCCTGATGGCGGAGTTTTACCGACTCACCGCCAATCCGGCGCGCGAAGAAATCTGGGCCGAGCGACTCACCCAGCTCGTGCAAGGCAACATCGACTATCAACTGCGCCTGGTCGATACTCGGATGCAGAACGATCACTACGCGGCGGCAGCGGAGACGCTGGATGCCCTCATCGCGACCCAAAATGAAGCGCCACTGGCGCTGACCCTGCTCCGTAGCCGAGTCGCCTTGAATCTGGAGGGACGGGAGGCTGCCGAATCCGTGATCGACACTTTTCTCGCCCGCTGGCCAAATGCCGACCTCGACACCCTCGGCACGATCTTGGCTTTTGCCCGAGAACACTACCTGGACACTCTGGTGGAGCGATTGCTCGGCGGCGAAAGCGGCAAGATGCTGGCGGGAGCCGAGAGCGAATCTGCCCCGATGGAGTTGGCCCGCTTTTTCCACGAGCGCGGACGCACCAAACAGGCGGAGCAGACGCTGCTCGATTACGTGACCGAAGCCGAAGGTTCGCCAACCTTGAAAGCGATTCGTCTCGCCGAAGTCACGGCGGCATTTCGCGAACTCGATCTGACGGATGCGGCAGTCAAAGCGATCGACGAAGCCATCGCCCTCGCACCGGAAAATCTCGACTACCAAACCACTCGCGCGGAGATCCACATTGATCGAAAGGAAACCGACCAAGCCATCGCGGCATTTGAAGCGATCTGGGATCAACAAACCGAACTGAAAGCCCGCACCGAGATCGATCAGCGCATTTTCAGTCTCCTTCGCGGCCTGACCGATGAAACGCCTTCGCCGGTGCCGCCGGGCACGACCGGTGCCTCGCCGACTTTCTCCGGACCGCCCCGCACGGTCGAAGAATTTCGCCGCATGGCCGCCGCCGCGAATGCGAGCAGCGTCCGCGCCTCGGACGATCCGCCGCCGCAGCGACTGCTGGATTACTACGCCAAGATCAAGGATCAGGCGAAGAGCAATCCCTCGGTGTTGACCCGGTATCGCGCGGGCTGGTGGGCGTTTAAAATCCAGGATACCGCCGAGGCGAATTTTCAGCTGAATACCGCTCGCGAAGAAGCTGGCGATACCCCCGTGGTGGAAATCGAACGCCTGCTGCTGGCGCTGGCCGAACTCTATGAGCAGTATCCCCTGATGGCGCGTCAGTTGGAGACACTGAAAAAAATCGATCCCGACAACGCCAAGGAATACCAACAGCGATGGGCGGAAGTGCGTTTCCTCCTCGGCTATGAAGACGAGGGAATCCGGGCGCTGGAGGAGCTGGCAAAAGATCCTGAGGCTTCGCTCAACACCCTGAAAAGCCTGGCGTCGCTTTATCAGAAACAGGGCCGGACCCAAGCTCAAGTCGCGGTTTGGCAGGAAGCCTATCGCCGGTCGAATCTTTTCGAGAAACGTCGTATCATCAAGCAACTCTCCACCACCCTCATCGAACTCGGCCAGCACGAGGAAGCGTTGAAAGCGCAGCTCGATCTCATTCAGCAGGAGAACGATCAGATTCAAAAGCGAAAGGAGTTCGACTCTCAGCTATCGGTTGCGACCCGGCATTTCATGATCGACTGGATGGTGACCCGCTATCGGGATCTGGCGCAGCAGAATCCCTTCGATCGTTTTTATCCTGAGGCTCTGGCCCGCGTGCTCCAAGCCAAGGGCAACTACGATGAAGCCTTCGAGGCGATGAAGCGGGCCTACTACATGTCGGGCCAGGATCGCGATCTGTTGGAGGAACTCGGCGAACTGGCTGGCCTCACCAAGGACCTGAAAGCGGCGATCTACTATCGGCGTCAGATGATCGCGATGAACGAAGAGGACGCCAGTCCCGAGACGTGGCGTTCGCTCATTGAAATGATGGAGCGCGACCTGCGGGTGGGCGAGGCCGACCTGATTCGCGAGCGACTGGAGAGCAAGTTCACCCAGGACGCCGATTTCCTCGCGCAACTGGCACGGCGTTATCGGGAATCCGGTCGCTATGCGGAAGCGGAACGCGTCCTCGCGCGTCTGACCGCCCTGCGTCCCTGGGACACGTCGTCCTGGCTCGCCTACGGCTTGGTGTTGAAACAACGTGGCCGCTCCGACGAGGCGCTGGTGGCTTTCGAAAAAGTGATCGAGGAAACCCGCGAAGCACGTGTGCCCGTCAGTGAGGATCGCAGCCTCAAGGTCTGGCCTGTGATCGCTAGCGGAGGCAACGGCGCGGGCGGTGGTGCTGCCGATCCCGAGACAGGCGCCCTGGCCGCCATGCTTCGGGCCATGAGCGACTACCCTTTCATCGAAGCCGACGCCCAGGAATCCATCGTGAACTGGCTGGAAAAAGGCCGACCGGAATTTGAACTCGCTCCCGGAGGTGCCCGCGACATCCGCTTGCGCGCCATCGAGGAAGCGGCCCGAATCAACGCGATCACTCCCGCCAGTCGCGTTGCCTGGACAGAGCGTTGGCTCACGACCGAGGATACCAGTGCGACCGAAAAACTCTGGGCGTTGCGATACGTCGGGGCCAGCGACGAGGCGTTTTCCCTGATGCAGAATACCCTGGGGCCGTTGCGACCCCCGCTGGAGAGATTCCTGTTCAGCGTGGTGGCTCTGCGGCTCGGAAAGGCGAAAGATCTCGTCGCCTGGGCACAAGATGAGAAGGCGACCGAACAAGGCCCGGAAGCGGGGCGACAACTCTATCCCCTGCTGGGATTGGTCGCCATCCTGAGGCAGTCGGAGAACAGCAAAGACGCCGATCTCTCACCGGAGCAGATCCGAACGGTCGCGGATTCCATGACCCTGACGCCGGCGGTGGCTTCTTTTCTTTTCACCACCATTCGCGATGAAAACCGCAGCGACCTCGCCCTGGCGTTCGGCAGTTCCCTCGCCAATCAGAATCCTTCGGCCAATGCGGAATTGATGCTGGATCTGGCCGAGGTATCCGGTCAGTTAGGACGGGAAACCGAGCGGCTCAACTGGCTGCAACGTTGCGTCGACTCGCTGGAACCGCGCCAGTATGTGGGGCTGCCCTACTATTATTTTCAGGCAGTCTCGGAGTTGTATCATCATCTCGAATCCGCCGCCGATCGAGAAGCGCTCGTGACCACGTTGCTCGGACGTTTCGACAACCACCCTGCCGCCACCGAGTTGGTGAAATTGGAAAACCGCATCATGCTGGCATTGATCACGAGCGACGGCGACGAGGCGTTTCCCGCCATTCGGGAACTCGTCTCCCGTCATCTCGACCATGGTCGACCCGACAATCAAACGCTCGACGGTGAAGCCTATAGTCGATCCCAAGGCTGGGGATGGGCACAGGCTGAGCGCATTCTTCACGCCTTTGCCTCGCGCCGGCCGGAGGGGATTGATGCCCGTGCCTTTTTCAGAGCCTTGGACCCCATTTTTGGCGCAGACCCGCGGAATCTCGAAGCCGTGGCCGACTACGAACAGTTCGAAATGGAACGCGTTTGCTGGATGCTGGAGTCACTTTCTCCGCCCGAACGGGAGTTCGAAGTCCAACTGCTCTACGCCCGACTGCGCGATCCCAGCAGCCGTCAACAACTCGCCCGGACTCTCGAAGCCCGAGGCTTGCATCGCGAGGCCATCCCGGTCTATCGGCAGGTTGTGGCGGATTCGCCGGATGAAATCTCCCCCGCTCGCGGCTTCTTCAGCGCCTGTCTCAAAGCGCAGGAGTTTCGACCGGCCCTCGACTTGATCGAGGCTTATCTCTCCGGCGAGATTCGGCAACCTGCCGGAATGACTCCCGACTTTCTCTATCGTCAGCATGCGGATTTTCTCCTGATGGCCGGAGAAATTGAAACCCTCACCGCCCGCTCGCTCGATGCGGGAAGCAAGACACCGCGCCCGGCCAACGCGCCTCCCGGATTCATTCCGCCGGAGGTACTGGATCGCACCGTTTTCTATCAGAGTGCGCTGGTTCGCGCCCACGAGCGTCGCGGTAACGACGAAGCCACGCTGCGCGTGTTGAATCATCTCCGTGATCAAAACCGACTGACCGAAGACGAACGTGTCCTCGCCGGTCGCCTGCTGATGAAGCGTGGTGATCGCGCCGGAGCGCTGGAGTGGCTGTCGAGCGTTCAGCTGAATCAGCAACAACCGATGGCCGAAGGCGAAGCGATTCGCGAGTTGGCCAAGCTTCATGCCACCGAAGATCCGCCCAATCGCGCCGCTCTCGGTGAACTCGCCCGTGCGACCACCGACTACGAAAATCATCAACTGACGCGGGATGTCGCCGCCCACCTTTTTGCCGCCGGCATGAAAACCGAAGGCCGGGGATTGCTCCTGTTGGCAGCGCGCAGTCGCCAGATCGGCAGCACCGATCGGACGGGTCATCTGACGGAATTGGTGAAACTGCGACTGGCCGCCGGGGAACCACTGGCCGCCGTCGAGTCCGACATCGGAACCTTGTTGGAAAACCAACTTGCCGATGCCAGTACCCTTCGCGGTTGGCTGAAACTCGTGGCTTCTCATGGCAAGGAATCCCCGGAACAATCTGCCGCCTGGATCGCTTTGCTGAAGCCTTGGCGGCCCCCTTCCCACACCCGTCTCGCGGCCGGACTCGCCACGGCCTGGTTGGATGATTCTTTGGCAAAAGACTTTGATCCGACCGCGGCAGGATTCACCCCGAGAGAGATCGATCTCGCCATCGAGGTGGTGCCCGAACTCGGTGACACCGGGATCGCCGCGAGCCAGACCTGGCTTTCCCGTCGAGTCGGTTCCGTGGCCACTCTCTGCGATGGAGATGTCGCGCGACAGGTGCGCCTGTTCGGTCAACTTGGCGATCAGATGCACGCCGCCGAAGTGAGTGCGAGGCTTTTGCTCGAGGCAGATACCGATGGCTTCCAGCAATTCTCAGTGCGCCGCCGCTCGTCCAGTGCCTTCGCCGAGCGTTGGCCCCTGCCCGGCGTGTTTGCCGAAGCGGGATTCCCGGAACTCGCCGGCGGTTTGTTCGAACGTTATCACCACTCCATTCGTCGACTGACCTGGGAGCATCAGAGTTTTCTCACTGCCTACACCCGGTTCTTGATCGATCATGAAGAGTTTGCGAATGCAGAACGGGTGATTTCTCCCGCCTTTCAGAAATCCATCGGTGCCGAGCCCGAGGTATTGATCGATCTCTATCGCGCTTGGGGAAAACTTGACGAGATGCCGGGCCGCCTCGGAAAACTCTTCCTGACTTCGGGCATCGAGGTTCGTCTGGACGAACTCAGGACGGTCAGCGAGACTGTCGATCCGCAAAAACCATGAGCCGGATCACGCATCGCATCCATCATCAAAAAAAGGAGATCGCCCACCGTCCCGTCCGATCTTCCGCAAGGCTGCTGCTACTCTTGTTGCCCGTGTTGAGCCTGAGCGCCTGCGTGACCCAACGCGTCGAGAAGAGCGATGTTCGCAGTAGCTTCAAGCTCGATTCCTCCGTCTGGGGCAGCAAAGGCAACAAGAACGGTGACGACTCCGACAAGCTCCGCAGCAAGTTCGCCGATTCCGGGTGGGAGAAAAATGCGGAAGGCGAAATGATTGCCAAGAACAAGGACATGTATTCCGGCAAAGACATCGGCCGAGGTCGCAATTTCGATAAGAAGGATGCTTACCTCTCCAAGCGCGAGGCGGAGAAAAAGTATTTCAAGACACCCGAGTATCTCGAACGTCAGGAATTTGCCACCAAGTCAGCCCGCGACGGCAAGGTATCTGCCCGGGAGGGTGCCTTCGACGGCAATCGCGCTCGCGAGGCGGGACAAAGCGCTCGCACCGACGCCAAACCCGGATTTCTCGCCAGCCTGAATCCTTTCAAAACCAGCACCGCTCGCGAGGCCGGGGACACCTTCCGCACCAATCAGGATAGGATCGGAACCCGGGCGCAGGAAAACTCCGCCACCGCCACCGGGGTGCGTCAGGCCCAGATGGGTTTTTACACCGATACCGTCGACACCATGGACGACGTGAAACGGTTGCTTCATCCCGAAGCCTTCGATTGATCAATCGAGGCTCCGGGCGAAGCAAAAGCCATCAAATCACTCGATGACCTCGGGCCAATCGGTGTGGAAAAACTCGCCTTCCGCTTTGTCGAGACGCTCGTAGGTGTGTGCACCGAAGAAGTCGCGCTGAGCCTGCAACAGGTTCGCCGGCAGACGGGCGCTGCGGTAGCTGTCGTAGTAGCTGAGTGACGCACTGAACGCCGGCACCGGAATTCCCTGAGTCACGCCCAAAGCCACGATCTCGCGCCAGGAAGCCTGGCTGCGATTGAGGATCTCGGTGAAAAACGGATCCAGCATCAGGTTGGTGAGGTCGGCGTCGCGCTCGTAGGCCTCGGTGATGCGATTGAGGAAGCGGGCGCGAATGATGCAACCCCCGCGCCAGATGCGGGCGATACTGCCGAGATTCAGGTTCCAGTGGTGGACTTCGCCGACCTTTTTGATGAGGTCGAGCCCCTGAGTGTAGCTGACAATCTTGGAGGCATAGAGCGCGTCCCGGACTTTGGCGACGAGTTCGTCCTTCGGCATGTCGATCTTCGGAGTCGGACCTTCAAAAACCTTCGACGCCACCAGACGCTGATCGCGCAGAGCGGACAGGATGCGGGCTTCGACCGCCGCATTGATCGTGGAAATGACGACCGCGTTTTCCGCCGAACTCATGACCGTCCAACGGCCCGTTCCTTTTTGACCGGCGCGATCCAAGATGAGCTCAACGATGGGTTCGCCCGTCTCCTTGTCACGAATGGTGAAAATCTTGCTCGTGATCTGGATGAGATAGCTCTCCAGGTCGCCGCGATTCCATTCTTCGAAAATCTCGGCCATCTCCTCGGTCGTGAAACCGGCCGTCTTGAAAATCTGGTAAGCTTCGCAAATCAGCTGCATGTCGCNNTGTCGCCGTATTCGATGCCGTTGTGAACCATCTTCACATAGTGACCAGCACCGCCGGTTCCGATGTGGGTCACACAGGGCTCGCCATTCACCTTGGCCGAGATCGCTTCGAAGATCGGCTTGATCAGTTCCCAGCTGCTGACGGGACCACCCGGCATGATCGCCGGTCCCTTGCGGGCACCTTCTTCGCCACCGGAAACGCCCGTGCCGATGTAGAGAATGCCCTTGCTCTCCAGATCTTTCGAGCGGCGCTCGGTGTGGATGAAATAGGTGTTGCCGCCGTCGATGACGAGATCGCCTTTATCGAGCAGAGGCACCAGTTGATCGATCACCGCATCCACCGCGTCGCGATCCGCCGGATCCGCGCCCGCCTTGGACTGGACCAGCATCATGATCTTTCGTGGCTGGGCAATGCTCTCGACGAATTCCTCCATCGTGTGGGTGCCAACCAGGTTCTTGTCCGGGTGGGCACCGACGAATTCATCCGTCACTGAAGTGGTCCGATTGTAAACCGAGACGCGGAAACCGCGGCTCTCGACGTTCAAAACCAGGTTCTGCCCCATCACCGCGAGGCCAATCAATCCGAAATCGCTCTTGCTCATGCTCGTGCTTGTTGAAATCTATCTGTAGAAGAGATCCGCACCCTACGCAGGAAACCGCTTTGGAAAAGTCCCATTTCATCAGTTCGATCAGCGAAACGCCCATCCCCGAATTCGAGGCCGGGCTCGATCCCTCCTCCGAACACGGTGCCGACCTGCGTTTTCACGGCGTCGTCCGCGATCGTGAGGATGGCCGGGTGATCACTGGCATCGACTACTCCGCCTACCGCCCGATGGCGGACAATGAGTTACAGGCCGTCATCGACGCCATGAGCGGCGAGCATCCCGATCACCGCGTCGCCATCCATCACCGACTCGGATTCGTCCCTGCCGGTGAGGCCAGCATTCTCATCCGCGTCCAGACCGCCCACAGCGCTTCCGCGTTCGAGCTCTGCCGCGAGTATCTCCGACGCATCAAAACGTCCGTCCCCATCTGGAAAGCGCCTATTTTTCAAGAAATCGCGACCTAACAGGGTTGCATCGATGACAGTACCCTGTTGAGTCTCGACACGACCCCATGAATCTGCCCAATAAACTCACCGTCCTCCGACTCATTCTGACGTTTGTGTTTGTGGCCCTGCTCTCGGCGGAGTTTCCTCATGGAAAAAGTCTGGCGCTGATCGTGTTTTCCATCGCCGCGATCACCGATTTTCTGGACGGTTACCTGGCTCGGAAGCACAACCTGATCACCAAATTCGGCAAGCTTATGGATCCGCTGGCCGACAAGGTGTTGATGTGTGCCGGTTTCGTCTTGCTGGTATCTCACGAACTCATCCCCGCCTGGGTGGTGATCGTGATTCTGGCCCGTGAATTTCTCGTCACCGGATTGCGCCTGGTCGCTTCAGCCGAGGGCGTCGTCCTCGCCGCCGAGAATCTGGGAAA
This sequence comes from Verrucomicrobiia bacterium, assembly GCA_020440025.1. Taxonomy (GTDB): domain Bacteria; phylum Verrucomicrobiota; class Verrucomicrobiia; order Verrucomicrobiales; family DEV007; genus JAEUHH01. Next base: position 12,382 of record JAGROX010000057.1, on the reverse strand, counting down.
ACACAAAACGATCTGGCAAATCGTGACCGTGATCTATTTCCTGGTGTCGCTCGCCTCCACCGAGCCGGCCTTTTCCTGGATGCGGTGGTTGTTCGAGTGGAAGCTCACCAGCCACGCCATCGTCGGCCAAATCCTGATCTGGCTCAGCCTGCTCCTCACCGTTGTCTCCGGCCTCAGCTACGCTTGGAAAAACCGGAAGCTGTTGTCCGATTGGTGAAGCGGCTGGATCAGTGAGGTTTCAATTCCAGACTCGACTCCACCCGGTTGTGGAGGGTCCAGTGAATGAGCAGATAGAAATAGATTGGTATCACCAAGGCAATGCCGGCGAATGGCATCAACCAGTACCAGCCGCGAACTGCGAGAAATCCAACTACGCCGATAGGCGTCAGAAGGGCGCAGATCACAACTCCCAAACTGGCAATCCAACGCCACCAATAGGCGGCTGAAAAGATGCTTGGCGGGATGGTTCGTCCCACGAGATCGTTCGGAAGCCTCATCGGCCAGAGGGAAATCAGCATCAACAGCGCCGACAGAGTTCCCAGAATAAGGAAGGATCTTGAGTTTGGGTTTGTCATTGGTTGTACGTCCAGCCAGGCGAAGAATAAGGGATAGGCGACCGCCGTGCGCGCAGCCAGCGTTTTCCAATCGGTCACCACCAAATCCCGCAGGGTGATCGGCAGGCCGGCAAAGAACGGAAACGATGCAGTGCTCCCTCCCATGATTTGGCTCCAAAACCGGAGCCGAATTCCTCCGAACATCTGGGAAATTGCCGCCGTCACCAATCCCAACTGAGCGAAGAGGCCGTAGACGAATCCAGTTGTCCCGGCTGGGCCTGACAACGAACCGACGAGGGTCGCCACCAGGAAGCAGGCGGCTCCCAAGATCCATTTTCGGGTCAGGATGGGATCTCCAGGCGGATTGACGGCATCGTAGATTTTCTTTTCGCGCTCGTTGAAAAGGAGATGCACGAATCGATCGATCATGGCCCATCGCGGGAGGGTCGCTTTCGGCTGAGGCCAGGAAATAGAGGAAACTGGCCTTGCGACTCGATTCTCTTTCGCAATTGCGAAACTTTCAGAGAGCCCTTTCGAAACCGATTCGACCACGGGAGGATTGGCATCCCGCATCGCCGCATTTTTCCCCGGCCAATGGGGTGCGAGCAAAGCGACCCAATACCGGTCCGCAAAACGCCTGAACCGACGAGACAGCCAGGGAGCGAAGCACCACGGCAATAAACTCGGCCCCAAGATCAAGAGACAGGAAATCGGCGGCGGATGACCGGATTCGATGAATTCCTCATTCGCCAGTAATCCGACAGCGGGTCCCAATCCTGGGAGGCAAACGAAATATTCCAACGCAAGTTGGGCGATCTCACAGATTTCCTCGAACCACTCCGACAATACAGACAACAGGATCGCGGCCCCCGCCGTGGCGGAATGGATGAGCATCTGCCCCTGATACGACTCGAAGGGCAGATCAAAGCGCCTGCGAAAGGCCGCCAACAGAAGAAACCAACCGCCCCATCCAACCGTCGCCATCAACAGAAAGAGAGGCAACCACAAAATCGGTCCAATGGTGTCAGAGCCAAAACCCACCGCCAGCCACCATCCGACGACCAAACACTCGACCGCAAATACTCCCATTTCTTGACGCATCCCCCAATACGCTCCCCACCAACCAGAGATTCTCTCGCTTGGGAGATAGATTCGAGCTCGCGCATCGTGCGTGAACTTTGCCTCTCGCAACCAGCAGGAAGCCAGCATCCACCCGCGAATCAACAACCAGATAATGAGGACACAAATGAACAGGTCCCGTTGACTGTCGCTCAGTCCGCCATCGGACGCGATTTCCCCAAGAAACCCGCCAAAGATCGCTACGCCCACGACCAGCGTGCGAAATGCCCGAGTCCAAGGCTCAATCCATTTCCGCAAAAAGTTTCGAGGCGCGATTCCATGAATCACGCTCCTTGGCAACCGGTGCCACACCTCATTCTTCCATGACTGCAGCGAACGGAAGGGCATTGTTTGGTTGATGGTTGATCTCAGGAAATGAGCTTGGCCAGAACCGTATCGTTTTTTTCAGCGGCCCGTTCTCGGAGCGCGTCCGGCGTCAGATCGGCGTGAACCTTTCCATGATTCAAGACGACGATCCGAGTGGCAAATTGGAGGGCCAGATCGACCAATTGGGTCGTGTAGACCATCGATGATTTCTCGGCAATGGCGGCCCACGTTCTTGCTTTGAAGTTCTGGATCCCTGCCGCGTCCATCCCCGAGGCAAAAGGTTCATCCAACAATCCCACCTCGGCCTCGACGGCGAACAGAGTGGCCAGTCCCGTCTTGTAGACCTGACCCCGGGAAAGCTGGGACACCGGCGAAGTGGCGGCCTCCAATAGATCGAAAGACTCCAACAATTCGGCAATGAAGATTGCGTCTCGTTCGATCTCGTAGGCATCGAGAAAGAGCGCTAGGTTCTCCAGAACTGAGCGTTCCAAGACGAGAAAGGGCGTGTCGGGAATGAACAGTATACGTCTCCGGCGTTCCAAATCCTCTCGTCGACAGGGTCGTCCATCCCAAATCAGGTGACCTGAGCTCAGCGGCGAGACGCCGGCCATGGTTTTCAACATGGTGGTTTTGCCCGCTCCATTGAGACCGAGCACCGCGACCAACTCACCGCTCTCGATCTTCAGATCACAGCCATCAAGGGCTGCCAAACTTCCGTATTTTTTTCTGGCATCAACGAGTTCGACGATCACGAGAGGGTTCTATCAGATCCGAGCATCTCAGGCAACCCATTCACCTCACCACGATTTATCTCGGCGAAGCCGCCAGTCGATTCCGTCGCTTCGTTTTCAGGCCCCAGGCGATGAAGCCAACGCCAATGAGGATCATGAAGACGGAGTAAAACTGGCCGCGGGTAATGCCCATGATCTGCTCGGCATCGGGTTCGCGAAGTGTCTCGACCGAGATTCGGCCGATGGCATAGAGAATGAAAAAGAGGCCGGTGAGGATGCCGTGATAGAGATTTTTCCACTTCAGTCGCACGGCGAGCAGGATCGCGAACAGGAGCAAGCCTTCGATGAGGGCCTCGTAGAGTTGGGATGGGTGACGCGGCGCGACGACTTGGGCGATGTAGGCCTGAATCTCGGGGCTCTGGCGGGACAGCTCGACAAGATGCTCGATGCTGGCGGCGTGGAAGCGATCGAGGATGTCCCGAATTTGAACCAGAGGAAGTTCGCTGACCGCACGGGGAAAAATCACGCCGATGCCAGCTTCGGTCGTCCGACCGTATAACTCTCCGTTGATGAAATTCGCGAGCCGACCAAAAAACACGCCCACGGGACACACGACGACGAGATTGTCGCCCAAACCGGCCCAGGAAAGCTTGGTGCGGCGGGCATAGAACCAAGCAAAAATCACGAGGCCGAGAATGCCGCCATGACTGGCCATGCCACCTTGGAGAAACTGGACAAAGATCCACGGCTTGTGGATGAATTCATCGAAATTGTAAAAGAGCATGTAGCCGAGGCGACCGCCGAGCATCACGCCAAGCAGCGCTCCGAAGGTGATGAAATCCGCCACCTGATCTTCGCTGAGTTCGCAACAACCTTTGCGAACGAGCCATCGCATCAGGAGATAGGCCGCGAGGAATCCGAGGACGTAGGAAAGTCCATACCAACGGATTCCGAATGACTCTGAAAACCGGATCAGAAACGGACTCAAGTCGTGGACCCAGTGAGCGGCAAGAGTAAGCGGATGATCGGGCACGATCGCTACCTCACACGCGCCGCCGACGGTTTCAAGCACAAGGAATGTCACTCACCGACGGTTCTCTTGACTTTCTTGATATATTTTATTAAATTTATGGTAATTTTATAGAGGGCCACTTTCCTCAGGCACACGATGAATTTCTCTCGCGACCCGGATCCTGATTTCACACCCCACTCGTCCACCGCGAACCCTTCGCTGCTCCGTGAACTGGTCGAGTCCTGCCTGGCGGTTCACCAGCAACTGGGCCAACACTGCCCGGTTTCCATCTATTTGGATTCCCTAGTTCAGGAGCTGCGGGAACGCGGCATCACCTCGCAACGAAAAAGCGGCGGAAGCGGGAGCGGTTTCGGCCTCCGATCCGTGGCAGGAGGCCTGCGCCTCCGCGACTCAGGCACCTTTCAACTGATCGTCGAGCAGTGCCTGGGTGTCGAACTGACCACGATTTCCGGCCCCAATTCCGCGCTTCCCGATCGACGGCTCGGTCAATTCGAAGATCGGCTCCGCCAACACGGATTGGCAACGGGCCTGATGGTGGATTTCCATCAAGCCGATCTCACCGAGGGCTTGTGGTTGGCTCAAGTCAAAGGAGGTACCAGCCGCTCCTCGGCGGCGACCGGAGCCAATTGACCCAATCACCAGGCGGCAGGAGCCGCAGCCGGTTGAGGCGCGGGCGCCTGCATGGCAGCAGCGGCAGCGGCACGTTTCCGGGCGCAACGCTCGCAAGTGATGCAGGAACTCAGCGCCATCGAGGCAAAAAGAGTCAGGGCAACTGCGACAGTGAGGACAGTGGATTTTTGCATGTGGGAAAAGGTAAGGAACGAGGACCACTTCTTCAAGTGGCGAAACGCATTCCAACGCGGCAGATCTCGCTCATTCCGCCGCTGACGCCGCCCCGGTGGGCAGATCACCCAGATATTGCTCGGCCATTTCGCGGAGTTTCACGATGCGCTCTGGATCGGTCGCCGAGCCACTGCCGGCTTCGCCACCGCTGGTTTTCGCGAAGGGATTGTTTTCACCCCACAATTTCCACGGGCCTTCGGGAACTTCTTCCTCATCGACAAAACGCCAATCACAGACACCGCGTGTCGACATGCCGAGGTGGTCGCGCACCGCCGGCGACACATCGATCCCGGCGCCTCCGTTACCTTTGGTCTTCGGAGCTTCCTCGCCAAAAATGTATTGCCAGTCATCGGTCTCGAACGGACCCACATCTTCCCATTGGGCATAACAAACTTCCGAGCCTCTGCGAATCGCCACCCAGCGCCCTTTGATGATTGTTTTTCCAGGCCGCTCGAACTCGCGATCAAACCAGGGAACCACATGACGTGCGGAAGTTTTAGTGCCGCCACCGGTTTGGAGGTCATTGTAGGGTAGCGCGATGTAGAAGGGATTCTGCCCCGGCACGAAATCCTTGGGTCGATAGCCGTCGCGATCCTCGGCATCCGGATCGTCGTAACCGCCAAAATTTTTCTCCCATTCCCGATCCCAGGCGCTCTTGTTGTTCGGCGTCGGATTGTTCGGCGTCGGCTTTTCGCCAATCCAGAAAACAGTGGCGACAATGTCCCGCTTCCACGGATAGCGAGTATAGCGGGTCCTCGGTCGGGTCGGCGCAAAAACCTTGGGCAAGGACGGCGTCGTCGAAGCATTGGTCGAAGACCCCGGCAATACCGAAAGCCCGGAGATCCCCTGACTCGCCGTCAGTGATCGACCAGTCTCAAAACGCGAAGCCTCGGTCGCGCCGGACACGGCAGATGAAATACCGACGCCGGAACCGGTCGCCAATGTCTGCGCTACGCCGTCGCTCAAAGCCAGAAACGAAGTCGCTGCCAGGGCGATGCCGCCCATGATGCCATACCTTTGGATTTCCATGATCTAACAATCGAACTGTTGCCGGAAAGCCCCTCCCTCTAAAACAAACGCTGACTCACTGAGAGATTCAACCCCCAGAAAAGTCTGAAATTACTAAAATTTCAATTAAAATCGAGACAAAATCGTATCCTTCAACCACTTGCGATCGTCGGTCTCGGGATAGTCGAGCGTGCAATGCGCTCCCCGACTTTCTTTTCGGCGGGCCGCGCAGTCCACGATCAATGTCGCGACTTCTACCAAGTTTCTTAGCTCGAGCAGCTCAGGTGTGACCCGAAAATTCCAATAAAATTCCTGCACTTCTCGGCGAAGATTCTGCAATCGGGTCGCGGCACGCTGCAGACGCTTGGTAGTACGGACGATGCTGACGTAGTCCCACATCAGTCGCCGAATCTCGTCCCAGTTGTGGTAGATGACGACGAGTTCATCCACGTCGGTCACCTCGCCGCTCTCCCATTCCGGCAGGAGCAGGCGCTCGGTGGTGCGATCGGCTGGCAAGGTTTTCAACACATCCACCAGCGCCCGACGGGAGACGACCACGCCTTCGAGCAGCGAGTTGCTGGCCAGACGATTCGCCCCGTGGAGCCCAGTGCAGGCGACTTCGCCCACCGCCCAGAGTCCGGGCAAGCTGGTGCGGCCATCCACGTTGGTGCGCACGCCGCCGCATTGATAATGCGCCGCTGGCACCACCGGGATCGGATCAGTGGCGGCATTAATGCCCAGGCGGAGGCAGGTTTCGTAAATATTGGGAAAGCGCTCGGCAATGAAGGCTTTCGGCTGATGCGTGATGTCGAGAAAGACGCAGGGATTTCCCGTCCGCTTGATCTCGCGGTCGATCGCCCGGGCAACAATGTCGCGAGGAGCCAGCGAACCACGTTCGTCGTAGGCGGTCACGAAATCCTTCCCGTCCTTGTCGACCAACTTCGCCCCTTCTCCCCGCATCGCTTCGGTGATGAGGAAAGATTTCACCTCGTGGTGATAGAGACAGGTCGGGTGAAACTGCACGAACTCCATGTTCGCGATCTCCGCCCCTGCCCGCCAAGCCATCGCCACCCCGTCGCCCGTCGCGACCTTGGGATTGGTGGTGTAAAGATAGACTCGACCGCTTCCGCCAGTGCAGAGAATGACCCGATCGGAACGTAGGGTCCGGACCTTGCCGGTTTCCTCGTTCAGCGCATAAATCCCGACGCAACGAACCGATGAGGCAAAGCCCAGTTTTGCCGTGGTGATCAGATCGATGGCAAAATGATGCTCCAGCAGATCAATGTTCTCGGACTCATGCACCGCCGCCAACAGCTTGGTTTCGATCTCGCGACCGGTGGTATCCTTCGAGTGAAGAATGCGGCGCTTGGTGTGGCCGCCCTCGCGACCGAGATCCAATTCGGGAATGCCGTCACCGTTCTCTCGGCCGTCAAACTCGACACCCCAGTGAATCAATTCATCGATCGCATCCGGGCCCTCGCTGACAATGGCGCGGACCACGTCCTCAGGACAGAGCCCTGCGCCTGCATCGAGAGTATCGGCAACATGGCGATCGAACGAATCCTCGTCGCTCTGGACACAGGCGATGCCGCCCTGAGCCCAGGCCGTGTTCGAGTTCACCGCCTCCTTTTTGGTGATAATCGCCACCGAACCATGTTTGCAGGCTCGCAAAGCGAAACTCAGGCCGGCGATGCCACTGCCGACAACGATGAAATCGTAACTTTTCACAAGATCAAGAACGCCAATCAGATCAACCGGCGTCAGACAGGTTACGCCGCCAGCAGAGATTGTCGATCAAACGCGTCTTTCCAAAAAATACCCCCACCGCGATGAGCAGCCCGTCATCACCCACGGAGTCGATGGGTTCCAGGGTGTCGGGGTGCACCCCGGCCACGTAGTCGATCCGCGCCAACGGCTGTGTCGCGATCTGTTTTTCGACCCGACTCAACAGGGTTGAGACATCGACCATACCCTCTTCCATCGCGGCCCGCGCGGCATCGAGCGACTGGGAAATCACCACCGCCTGCGCGCGTTCTTCAGGCGAGAGATAGGCATTTCGCGAACTCATCGCCAGGCCATCGACCTCGCGCAAGGTTGGTCCCGCGATGATTTCGATGGGGAAATCGAGGTCGCGAACCATGCGGCGAATCACCGCCAGTTGTTGATAGTCCTTTTCGCCAAACACGGCCGCATCCGGCTGGATGAGATTGAAAAGCTTGGCCACGACGGTGCAGACGCCGGTGAAAAAGTGGGGGCGACTGACACCTTCGAGCCCGGCTCCGATGGCGCTCTCGGAAATCGTGACGGACGCGTCCGACGCATACAAGGCGCCCCGTTCGGGAACCACGACCACGTCGCAGCCACGAGCCTCCAGCATCGCGAGATCGGCCTCCGCCTGCCGAGGATAGGAATCAAAATCTTCGTGAGGTGCAAACTGGGTCGGGTTCACAAAGATCGTGGCCACCACCACTCCATCGGTCCCGGCCCGGATACGAGCGCGATCCACCAGACTCAGGTGGCCTTCGTGCAGCGCGCCCATGGTCGGCACCAGCACTCGCGGCCTTGTGGCCCGGTGATCCATCGCCCAGGCTCTCAGTTCTACCATGTCGGTGATGACTCTCATTGTTGTCGATCAATCAGGGTTTCGAAACAGGCCAGCGTTTCCTCCACATTTCTCGCCACGCTGTGATTGGCTGCGGCGGCGCGATTCCGGGGACGGGCGGCAACCCGCTTTTCCGGATCCAACCAGGCGGCACAGGCATCGATCAAGGCCGG